>NZ_JAEDAH010000017.1 GCF_020320395.1 Thalassolituus marinus
AATCGCTTTATTATCGAATTTGGTGACCGCCTGAACGGTCACCTGTAATGGGGTGGGCAGTTACACAGATTTATTTACAGGCTCGTAAAGAACAGGCTGTTCTATCGTGGGGGGATTACCCCTCGACGTATCCAGCTTAAACCGAACCACGAAGCCGCAGCGAGTTGAATACAACGGACGCTGAACTCAGACTCATCGCCAGGGCTGCAAACATGGGTGATAGAAGCAACCCGGCAAACGGGTACAGGACGCCAGCAGCCAGTGGAACGCCTAACGCATTATAAATGAACGCAAAACCAAGGTTCTGCTTCATATTGAGAACAGTCTTGTTTGACAGGTCCCGGGCAATCGAGATACCCCGCAGGTCTCCTTTTACTAAGGTGATTTGCGCACTGTTCATCGCTACGTCCGTCCCGGTTCCCATAGCGATACCGACATTCGCCTTGGCCAGTGCCGGGGCATCGTTGATGCCGTCGCCCGCCATCGCAACGATGCAACCTTCTGATTGAAGCTTATCAACCAGATTCAGCTTGTCGGCCGGTTTCACTTCGCCATGAACTTCGTCTATGCCTAGTTGTTCGGCGACCGCTTTTGCCGTTGAAATACCGTCACCAGTAGCCATGATGACCCTGATTCCCGTGGCCTTGAGCGCCTGTACCGCTTCAGGGGTGCTCTGTTTGATGGGGTCGGAAACGGCGAGTAGGCCGACCAGTGTGCCGTCAACCGCCAGGTACATCACACTCGCACCCTTTGTCCTCCATCCCTCAGCGGTGGCAGCCAGGCCATCAACATTGACGTTATCCTGCTGCATGAACGCAGTGTTGCCCAACAGCAGTGTTTTGCCTTCAACCTTGCCCCGTACGCCTATGCCGCTACCCGAGTCAAAGTCGTCCACTGGGCTGAGCACCAAATTACGTTCGCGCGCAGCGCTGACAATAGCGTCAGCCAAAGGATGCTCGCTGCCTTGATCGAGGCTGGCAGCCAGGCGCAAGATTTCATCGGCGTCCAATTCGCCAGCGGAAACAGCCTGATCGAATGCGGGTCGGCCTTCTGTCAAGGTGCCGGTCTTGTCTACGATGAGCGTATCGACTTTGCGCAGATTTTCTATTGCTGCTGCATCACGAAACAGAACACCCTGGGTTGCGCCTCGTCCGGTAGCAACCATGACTGACATGGGCGTTGCGAGCCCCAGCGCACAAGGGCAAGCGATGATCAGAACAGCGACCGCATTGATCAGGCCATAGACCCAGCTTGGCTGCGGGCCGAACATGCCCCACACGACCAAGGTGAGGATGGCGATGGCTACCACCGCCATGACAAAGTAACCCGCCACCAAATCAGCCATCCGTTGCATCGGCGCCCGAGAGCGTTGGGCCTGAGCCACCAACTGGACAATTTGTGACAACACAGTGGCCGAGCCGACTTTCTCCGCCCGGATCACAAGTGCACCAGAGGTGTTCATCGTTGCCCCTATGACCTTGTCACCCGGGCGCTTGCTGATGGGTAACGATTCACCAGTCAACATGGATTCATCGAGAGAACTTGCACCCTCTTCAACAATGCCATCGACAGGAACTTTCTCACCGGGACGTACGCGTAAACGATCACCTTCATGCACATGCGTCAGCGGTACATCTTCTTCTGTTCCGTCTGCATTGATACGGCGGGCCGTCTTGGGCGCCAGACCGAGCAATGACCGGACGGCAGCGGATGTCTGGGAACGCGCGCGAAGCTCCAGCATCTGACCAAACAGCGTAAGGGAAATGATCACCACTGCGGCTTCGAAATAAACCGCCACACGCCCCATGGACATGAATGTTTCCGGAAATATACCGGGAGCTACGGTTGCCAGCGTGCTGTAGACGAAGGCGGCACCGGTACCCAAGCCGATCAGCGTCCACATGTTGGGACTGCGGTTGACCACTGATTGCCAACCCCGTACGAAGAACGGCTGTCCGGCCCACAGCACCACGGGAAGCGACAGTACAAGCTCTATCCACGTTTGCGTCGCCATCTCGAACCAGCCAAGCTGTGGCCCAAACATGGCAAGCACCGTGACAATGACGGTAAAAGGCAATGTCCACCAGAATCGCCTGGAAAAATCGTCCAGCTCGGGATTGTCATCTTCCAGACTGGGCATCAGGGGTTCAAGTGCCATGCCGCATTTAGGGCAGGTTCCGGGGTTGTCCTGACGTATTTCCGGATGCATCGGGCACGTATAAATTGTGCCTTTGACCGCTTCCGAGGGAGGTGGCGAGGTTGGTGAAAGAAACTTCTCAGGGTCATGCTGGAATCTATTCATGCATTTGGTGCTGCAGAAGTAGTAAGTTTTACCCGCATGCTCAACATGCTGGGCAGAGTCTGCCGTTACACCCATGCCGCAGACCGGGTCTGTAAGCCCTGAGCCCGTGTTGGAGGGAGCATGATGATGACAATGAGAATCAGAATTATCGTGCGCCATGGATAAGCACCTTTTCAAATAAGCAGGCAGTTTGCACCGCGTATTAAGCGGTTTCTTAAAGGAGGAGATTACATGAATCATGATGCCATAAGCTTATTAGTTAAAGATGACCAGGCTGCTCCCGCAAGCATTACATTTTAGTCATGTTATGCGAACAACGCTTTTCTCACCGATATAACCTAGCTTCCGGCCACCAACATTACATGCTTGTCATTTTCTGGTCATGTTGTGGGCAGATTTCAGACTATAAAATTGATATTGACGACAATGAAATGGACTGGCTTCCTTGGCCTGAACTGTAGAGCGGAGTGGAACGATGAAGATTCTCATCGTAGAAGATGAAGTGAAAACTGGGGATTATATCCGGCAGGGCCTCATAGAATCCGGCTTTGTGGTAGATCTCGCCCGGACCGGGCTCGATGGTCACCACCTGGCGATTACCGGCTCGTATAACTTGATTGTCCTTGATGTAATGCTGCCTGATGTGGATGGCTGGCGAATTATGCAGTCATTGAGAGAGGCCAGATCCACCACGCCTGTGTTATTTCTCACCGCAAGGGACAGTGTAGAAGACCGGGTCAAGGGTCTGGAATTGGGAGCGGACGACTATCTGGTCAAGCCTTTTGCTTTTTCGGAGCTGCTGGCACGAGTACGTACATTGTTACGGCGCGGTGCTGCGCCGGTTTTTCAGGATCAACTCCAGGTGGCTGACCTGATGCTGGATATACCTCGCCGTCGCGCACAGCGACATGGCGTGAGGATCAACTTGACCAACAAGGAGTTCACCCTACTTGAACTCCTTGTGCGGCGCCAAGGGGAAGTGTTACCACGCTCATTGATCGCTTCCCAGGTGTGGGACATGAATTTTGACAGTGACACCAATGTCATCGATGTTGCTATCCGGCGGCTGCGCGCGAAGATCGATGATGATTTTGAACCAAAGCTGATTCATACCGTACGCGGCATGGGTTATATGCTTGACGTGACACAGCCAGGCTAGCCCATGAAAAGACGCCCGCCATCTCTGGTCGTTAGACTCACCGTCTCCATTGGCGCTGTGATAACCGCTGTTCTCCTCACCTTTGGCTGGATGATGGAGCGCTCTATCAATAATCATTTCGTCCAGCAGGATGTGGATGAGCTCAATTCAGTAGTTCAGGCGTTGCAATACCTCCTCGCGACCATACCGGCCGATATACCCGCCGACGAACTGCATCAGCGTCTCGCTAGCGTGGTAACAGGCCATCGTAAAGCTCAATACCGAATCAGTACCGATAGCGGGTCATTGATCTACTCAACACCGGGTTTCAATCTGGACACGTTCGCCCGCACTGCCCGACCTGTAGAAGAAATCACTATCGATACGGTTGAGAGCTGGAATGATCATCAAGAAGCCTTTCGTGGTGCGGTCTTGTGGATTGAATCAGACAGGCTTGAAGGCAAAGCCAGGTTCAGACTCGCGGTCGCCACAGGAATCGACTTTCATCTGCATTACCTGGACGGCTTTCGGAACCACCTTCGGATTGTCACCCTTGCCGCGTGCTTGATAGTTCTTCTGGCAACCTGGTTCGCGATTTACCAGGGACACGCTCCTATTCGACGTATCAGCCGAGAGATGAGACGCATCAGGTCTGATCAGATGGATTTTCGCCTTGAACCGCGATCCGTCCCCGCCGAGTTGGTAGAGCTGACGATTTCCTTCAATGAAATGATTGGCAGGCTTGAAGATGTATTCCGACGCCTATCGGATTTTTCCGGTGACATCGCGCACGAACTGCGCACACCCATTACCAATTTGAGAACCCATACTGAGGTAGCGCTAACCCAGGCGCGCAGCGTGGAGCAGTACCGGGAAGTGCTGTATTCAAACCTCGAAGAATATGATCGCATGGCCAAGATGGTCGGTGACATGCTTTTTCTGGCTCAGGCTGATAATCAGCTGCTGAAACCGGAACTGGTCGATATCGATCTTCAGTCAGAGCTGAGAAACCTGTTCGATTATTTCAGCGCCTGGGCAGAAGAGCGGGAGGTGCTGTTAGAAAATACCGGAGAGCAAGTTCATGTCCATGGCGACCGACTAATGATCCGTCGCGCCTTGAGTAACTTGCTGTCCAATGCAGTCCGGCATACGCCAGAGGGGCAGAGCGTAACCACAACCCTTCAAGTGAACTCCGGTAACGTAAGAATCCGCATACAGAACCCAGGGCCACCTATACCTGAAGAGCATTTGAATCATATTTTTGAACGATTCTACAGGCTCGACGCATCCCGCCAACGTAGCAGCGAAGGTGCCGGGCTGGGCTTGGCCATCACGAAATCGATTATCGAAGCCCACGGCGGGAAGATCAGAGCGTTCTCCACAACGGAGGCAACCACGTTTGAGGTTCAATTACCTCTAAAAATGGAGTAGATGACGACATTGCTGCCCTGGAGCTCCGCAACCACAGGGCAGCGGCCCGGAATTACGCTGCCATCCGCTCGCATTCCTCTGCACATTTCCTGCAAGCTTCCGCGCATTCTTGACAGTGATCTATCTGATGTTTCCCGCATTCCTCCGCACAGGCCCGGCACACCTTCGCACACAGCGCACAAAACTCCCTGGCCAGTTCACTATCACGGCTCATTAATACGGCCGCCAGCGAACAAATATCTGCGCAGTCCCGATCAAGCTCAATGCAACGAGCCATCGCTTTCACGTCTTCCTCACGCAGACACGCGGAAGCGCACATTTCGCATGCCTGAGCACATGTCCAACATGCCTGGATACAGGACTGATACATGGAATTAGGGGTAAGCGGATTAAATGGTTGATCTTACCTTTGCATGAGAGTGAGACAGACCGGCATCTCATCGGATTATCTGGTTGATGCTTCACCTACTGCTGGTGCATGTTTCCTTCGCTAATTCCAGCAAGAACCCCACACGCCTCAACTTCGGCTCTAAGCCGTTTCCAGTGGAAATTGACTTCTCAACATACATGACCTGCGGTGGTACAACCGCCCGACACTGACGCCGACCTCGCAACTGATGAACAACCAGATCGAAGCCCTCTTCACCACCGCACTTGGCCTGCAGCCGCCCTGGCACGTCGCCAAGGTCGAGCTCAACACGGCCAAGCGGCGCATCGACTTCGAGGTTGAGCACACCGGCAAGCGTGCAGCCTGCCCTGCGTGCGGGGTCGAGCATCAGTTGATCCATGACCGGGTGCGCCGCAGTTGGCGACACCTGGATTTCTTCCAGTTCGAAGCGTGGTTGCATGCCGAGGTGCCGCGCGTGCAGTGCTCGGGCTGCGGCAAGACCACGCAGTTGCCGGTGCCGTGGGCACGAGAGGGCAGTGGCTTCACGTTGCTGTTCGAGGCGCTGGGCCTGTCGCTGTGCCGGGAATTGCCGGTAGCCCAGGCCGCCAATCAGATGCGGGTTGCGCCAAAGCGGCTGTGGCGGCGGGTGCGCCACTATGTCGAGGTGGCCCGTGCCAAGGACGACATGTCGGGCGTGCGCCACGTGGGCATTGACGAGACCAGCGTCAAGCGTGGGCACCAGTACATCACCGTGGTGCATGACCTGGCGGCCAAGCGCTTGCTGTTTGCCTGCCCCGGTCGTGACCATCAAACCTTGGGGGCCTTCGCCGAGGATATGCGCGTGCATGGCGGCGATCCGGCCGCCATCGAACACGCCTGCATCGACATGAGCGCGGCGTACGCCAAGGGGATCGAGCAGTCGCTGCCGAACGCCCAGATCAGCTATGACCGCTTTCACGTCGTGGCGCTTGCCAACGCGGCGATGGATGAGGTGCGACGCGAAGAGATGCGCAACTCGGCAGAAGCGGTCCGCGAGGCGGTGGGCGTGCACGGCAAGAAGACCCTTCGCCAACTGCTGTGGGGCATGCGCAAGGACTCGGCGAGCTGGACTCGCGCGCAGTTCGAGGCGATGCACTGGCTGCAGCGCTCGAATCTGAAGAGCGCGCGGGCCTGGCGACTCAAGCAGGCCCTGCGGCTGGTCTACCGCGAGGCGCGTGACAGCAATAGCGAAGCGATCGCCCTCGGCGCATTGACGAAGTGGATGAGTTGGGCGCGACGCTCGCGGCTCGAGCCGTTCAAGCGCCTGGCGGTCACCTTGAAAGAACATCTCGGCGGTGTCGTGCGCGGCATGCTCGACGGGCGCAGCAACGCCTACGTCGAGGCGATGAACAGCCTGTTGCAGAAGGCGAAAGCCGCCGCCCGAGGTTTCCGTGACCCGGAAAACTTCATCGCGATCGCCTACCTGCGAATGTCCAAGCTCGAGCATCTACCGCAAAGCCCCTTGGTGCCGGCAATCGCCCGCGACTACGGGCGCTACCGTCATGTATGTTGAGAAGTCAATTTCCACTGGAAACGGCTTAGAGCCTGAAACATCGAAGATGACGCAAGTCCATTTTTTAGCACCGACTCAATCAACACCTCCTTTCTTAAGGATGGTCTGAAAAAGTCATTTCTCGAAAAATGGAGCCCAGTAACCATGCGGGATACAGGGCAGCGGTTTCGCGAAAAACGGGCTTTTTCAGAGCTTCCTTAACCTTCAGGTTTATATTCACGCTCTTTATAGGCGAGCAACCGAAGTGCGTTGAACACTACTACCAAAGTTGAACCTTCATGGGCTGCGACGGCGGGACCAATTCCCAGACCGAGAATCGTTGCCGGGACCAGAATCGCCACAACGCCAAGACTGATGAAGAGGTTCTGGCGGATGATCTTCCGGGTGCGTCGACTGAGTTCGACCGCAAACGGCAGGTGCGAAAGATCGTCCGCCATCAAGGCAACGTCGGCAGTCTCCAACGCCACGTCCGAGCCGGCCGCCCCCATGGCGATGCCGACTGTCGCATGGGCCATGGCGGGCGCATCATTCACACCATCTCCTACCATCGCGACCTCAGTGGTGTCCCGCAGCTTTTTGATGGCCTCTACCTTGTCCTCCGGCATCAGATCACCCCATGCCTCGTCCAAGCCCACGTGCTTGGCGACGGCATCGGCGACGCGTTGGTTGTCGCCAGAAATCATGATCATGCGATTGATACCGATGGCACGCAGGCGTTCGAGCGCCGGCCGCGCCGTTGCGCGTGGCGTATCCATCAAACCGATGACCCCGAGATCACGACCTGCGCGGCGTACCGCCATGGTGGTGCGCCCCTCGATGCGGAGCCGTTCGACCGCCTCGGCGACCGGCTCCGTCAAGGCGGGTATCCTGTCGCTGCCGAACATTTCCGCCTTGCCGATTTCCACGGCATGTCCCTCGATCTCGGCGATCACCCCTTTGCCGGTGAGGCTACGAAGCCCGGATGCAACGGGAAGCGTCGTGCTGCCAAGGCGCTCCACGCCATCCTGTGCGATGGCCCGCGCCAAGGGATGATCGCTCAGCGCTTCGACGGCAACTGCCGTGGCCAGTAGCTCGGTCTCGTTGACGCCCGGTGCTGGCAGGACATCGGTGATACGTGGCCGTCCTTCGGTCAAGGTGCCGGTCTTGTCGAAGGCCAGGGCATCAAGCGAACCGAGCTTCTCAAGCGGGGCTCCACCTTTTATCAGTACACCGCCACGAGCAGCGCGCGCGACGCCAGACAAGATGGCGCTCGGCGTTGCTATGGCGAGCGCACACGGGCTGGCCGCTACCAGTACGGCCATGGCGCGGTAGAAACTGTCCCGGAACGGCTCGTCTACTACAACCCAGGCGAACAAGAGCAGGAAGGATGTAGCCAGTACGGCCGGCACGAAGACGCGTTCGAAGCGGTCAGTGAGTCGCTGCGTGGGAGATTGCCGCGTCTCGGCTTCGCTGACCATTTTGACCACGCGGGCCAGCGCGCTTTCCGAGGCAAGTTTGGTCACGGCGATGTCTATCGCGCCGGCACCGTTAATGGTGCCGGCAAACACGTGATGCGCCGCGTCCAAAAGATCAGGCCGGATATTGGCCTGCGCCGGGTCGGGAACCGGGCGTTTATCGACGGGCACGCTTTCTCCAGTGACCGGGGCCTGGTTGATGCTGGTTTCGCCGGACACCACGAAACCGTCGGCTGGCAAACGTTCGTTGGGCCGCACGAGCACCAAGTCACCCAGAACCAGTTCCTGCACGCCTATTTCCCTGACCTCGCCGTCGCGGCGGACACGGGCGGTCTCCGGCGCGAGTTCGGCCAGGGCTTCAATCGCCCGCTTGGCCCGGCCCATGGCGTAGTGCTCCAGCGAATGGCCCAGGCTGAACAGGAACAGCAGCAAGGCGCCTTCGGCCCAAGCACCGAGCGCCGCCGCACCGGCGGCGGCGACCAGCATCAACGTGTCGATCTCGAAGCGTTTGAGCCTCAGGTTCTGAACTGCTTCTTTGACGGTATAGAAACCACCAAAGAGGTAGGCACCGAGATAGTTGGCGATGGCGAGCCAATCTGCGACGGGCGCCCACTTATCCAACGCGAATCCGGTGGCAAGAAGTCCTCCGCACAGCAGGGAGAATATCAATTCACTGTTTTCGCCAAACACACCGGCGTGACGGTGCGCATCACCGTCGCCATCTTTGAGCTGATCGCTATCACGCCCAGCTGGGGGGTCTTCGGGCTTTCGGTTGACACCAACTTCCGCGAGCGCATCACGAATGTCATCCTCTGAGATTTTCTCCCTATCTAATTCCACCCGTACCACGCCACCAATACTGACCTCTGCTTCAAGCACGCCAGGCATGGAGAGCAGTCGTTTGGTCAAGGTACGTGCAAGTCGTTGGTGTGTGACGCCCTTGACCTGCCAGATCAGATGACCGTACCGCTGGGTAATACGCGCACCGGCAGCTTCGACGAGTTCGCGGATGCGCGCGAGCGATGGCGCTTCGGAGGCATAGTGAATGCATACCTCATGCGCCTGATTGTTGACGCCGCTGCGGATATGAACCTCTTCTATCCCTTGTTGCGCTCTCAGTTCAACGAGAAGACGCTGTACACAGGCGTCGGCATCGTGCGCAATATCCGGCAGTAGAACCGGAAGGTCGATCTGTAGTTTTTCAGTCATGACTTCTCCCTCGATCGCATTTTTCCACTGCCTCCGGGAATTCTGACAAGGACATATTTTGATGTTTGAGCGGGATAAGAAACCGGATGTAGTTTGCTTGTCATGCTCTGCCTCTCCCCGTTTCTTCCGGCTTCACCGCACGAGCAGCGAAGGTGGGCAGCACCATCAAGGTCAACACGGTGGCGGTGATCAATCCCCCGATAACGACGGTGGCGAGCGGCTTCTGTACTTCGGCCCCGGACCCTGTCGCTATCGCCATGGGGATGAAGCCGACGATGGCCACCAGTGCCGTCGTCAGCACGGCGCGAAGGCGGCTCGACGCGCCAGCGGCAGCGGCCTCCAGAGGCAGGTCACCAGCCGTCAGACGCTCACGAATCGCCTGCATCAGCACCAAGCCATTGAGCGTGGCCACACCCGACACCGCGATGAAGCCCACGGCTGCCGATACGGAGAACGGCATACCACGCAGCAGCAGTGCCAATGCGCCACCCACCAAAGCCAAGGGCACGCAGACAAAGACAAGCGCGGCTTCACGGATGGTGCCCAACGCCATGTACAGCAGGCTTCCGATCAGCAGAAACACGACCGGAACCACCATCATCAAGCGCGCCTCGGCACGCTGCAGATTCTCGAACTGGCCGCCCCAGGTCAGATAGACACCTGCGGGAAGCGGCACATCTGCCACGGCGGTCTGAGCCTCCTGCACGAACCCACCCAGATCCCGACCGCGTACATTGGACTGCACCACGATGCGGCGACTGCCATTGTTGCGACTGATCTGGTTGGGCCCTTCGCGTACGTCGATACGCGCCACCGATGACAAAGGCACCACGGTGCCATCAGCTGCAACGATGGGCAGGGCCGCCAGTTGCGCAGGATCATTTCGGGCGACTTCTTCCAGCCGAATCACGACGTCGAAGCGACGGTCGCCCTCGAAGATCTTGCCAGCGGATGTTCCACCGATGCCGGTTGCCACGGCCTCACTGACATCGGCGGCGCTCAATCCATACTGGGCTGCGGCCGCGTGATCGATCTGGACCGTGAGCGTAGGCAGTCCAGAGACCTGCTCCACACGCACGTCGGCAGCCCCCGGGATGCCGCGTAGCTTGAGCGCGATCTGATCCGCCGTTCTTTGCAGGATGTCGAAGTCGTCACCAAAAACCATGACAGCCAGGTCGGTCCTCACGCCTGAAATCAGTTCGTTGAAACGCAGTTCGATGGGTTGACTGAATTCGAATGCGTTACCGATCTGATCACTCACCAGCGATTCGAAGCGCTGGATCAGTGCTTCCTTGTCCAGTGATCCATCCGGCCACTCGGCGCGGGGATGGAGCACGATGACACTGTCCGAAATGTTGGTTGGCATCGGGTCGATGGCCGCTTCGGCGGTGCCCGTGCGCGAGAAGATGGTTTTGACTTCCGGCTCATTCGCCAAAGCCCTCTCCAAGGCAAGCTGCATCGACAGCGATTGCTCCAGGGAAGTCGAAGGCACCCGCAGCGCCTGCATGGCCAGGTTGCCTTCATCGAGCGTCGGCATGAACTCTCGTCCCAATGAAACGAAAGCCGTCAATCCGATCGCCAGCATGAGAACAGCACCGGCGAATACCGCTCGCGGCCGCATCACCACTCGGCGAATGACCGGTTCAACCTTGGCACGCACGAAGCGGATAAGGCGGGTTTCGTGCTCGCCATCATCCGAATAGCCATGCTCACCACCCTGCATCTTTGGCTCACGCACGAACAGGGCGGCCATTGCCGGCACGAAGGTGAACGAAAAAATGAATGCACCGACCAAGGCAAGCATGAGGGTCGCCGCCATGGGCTGGAAGGTCTTACCCTCGACGCCTTCCAGCGTGAGGATCGGTGCGAATACCAGCAGGATGATGGTCTGGCCGAAAGCAGCGGGCCGCACCATCTTGCGCGCCGCCTGGATCGCCACGCCCAGCCGCTCGCCTGCGGATAATGCACGACCCAACTCGGCCCGCTTCTGGCCAAGCATGAGCAGCGTCGCCTCGATTACGATCACCGCACCATCGACGAGGATGCCGAAATCGAGCGCGCCCAGGCTCATCAGGTTGCCGCTGATCTCGAAGCGATTCATGCCGATCACTGCGAATAGGAATGACAACGGGATCACCAGTGCAGTGATAGCTGCCGCGCGGAAGTTGCCCAGCAACAGAAACAACACGGCGATGACCAGTAGCGCACCTTCGGTCAGGTTCTTGGCGACCGTCTTGATCGTGGAATTCACCAGTTCGCTGCGATCAAGTACGGGTTCGGCCACGATGTTCGGTGGCAGGGAGCGATTGACTTCGGCAAGGCGTTCGGCCGCGGCCTGCGCCACGGTGCGGCTGTTGCCGTCGGCGATCATCAATGCAGTGCCGAGCACGGCTTCGTGCCCATCGCGCGTGGCGGCGCCCAGACGCGGCGCCTGCCCCAGACCGACGCTCGCCACGTCCGAGACGCGGATGACGAAGCCGTTGCGATTGGCGACAGGCGCCTGCGCCAGATCGTCGACGGTCTGCGCAAGGGCATCTGTCCGAACGATCAGACCCTCTCCAGCACGCTGGATGAATCCGGCACCTGCTTGGACATTGGAACGTTCAAGCGCCTGCACGAGATCACCCAGGCCGAGGCCGTAGGCTGCCAGCTGTTCGGCATTCGGGCGGATGGCATATTCCTTGACATAGCCACCGATCGTGTCGACGCCCGCAAGCCCCGGAGCCGAGCGCATCTGCGGCGCAATGATCCAGTCCTGCACAGTGCGCAGGTAGGTGGCACGCTCCTCTGGCGTCGTAAGGCGGTCGCCTTCCGGCGTCAGATAGACCTCGTTGGCCTGCCAACCCGGTTCGTTCGGTTGACCGACGTTCGCCGGATCGAACGGCGTGAAATCCACCGTCCACATCAGGACTTCGCCCAGTCCCGTCGTGACGGGTGACATCATCGGTGTCACCCCTTCCGGCAGATCTTCCTCCACCTCACGCATGCGCTCGCCGACTTGCTGACGTGCGAAGTAAATGTCGGTCTGGTCGGTGAAGATGGCGGTAACCTGTGAGAACCCGTTGCGCGATATGGAGCGCGTGCGGGTCAGCCCCGGTATTCCGGCGAGTGCGGTTTCGAGCGGATAGGTCACTTGGCGCTCGATTTGCGCGGGCGCTAGCGCAGGTGCGACGGTGTTGATCTGCACCTGACGATTGGTAATGTCCGGAACGGCATCGATGGGAAGCCTGCTGAGCTGAAACAACCCGTAGGCCATGACGAGCGTCGCGGCGAACACCACAGCCCAGCGAAACTGAACTGATTTCTCAATAATCATTTTGAACATGGGCTTCGCCTCAGTGACCGTGCTCGGCCTCGCCCTTGGCGAGTTCGGCTTTCAACAGAAAGGCATTGGTGCCAGCAATGCGTTCATTACCGGACAGGCCATTGAGGATTTCAATGAACCCACCCGCACGCCGACCGACAAGCACCGGCGTAGCGCGAAAGCCGCTGTCCTCAACCACGAATACGACGGATTGCCCTTCCACCGTTTGCACGGCATCGGCAGGTACGGTGAGTCCGGCTTCCTGTGTGTCCGTCACGACAATGGCCGTTATCGGTGAACCGGCTGGCGGCAGATCGCCGGCAGTTGATCGCGCTCGGATAACCGTTGCACCACTTTGTTCGCGGGCATTGGCGGCAACGCCGACCACGACAGCGTCAAAGTTGCGGGATGTTCCCGTCACTTGGATGCGGGTTTCCGTGGTGACTGCAGATGCCAGCGCCGGAGGCGCGTTGAACACCAGTTCCACCCGGGCCGGGTCTGCGATTTCCGCCACAGCGCCGCCGGCCGCCACAACCCCACCGGGGGTGATATTCACGGCGCTGACGATGCCGGCAATCGGGCTGTTGATGGTGAGCCGCCCCGAGGTATCAGGTGATCCACTGGCGGCGACTTGCGCCTGCGCTGCCCTCGCCGCTGCGTCGGCGGCAAGAGACCGTGCCCGGGATGCCTCCATCTCCTGGCGGGCGACGATGCCTTGCGCAACGAGATTCAGGTCCCGTTGATAGACAAGTCGCGCTGCCTCCGCCTCTGCCACCGCGGCATCGGCGTTGGCACGCAATGTGGCGGCTTCGCCGCTGACGATGATCGCCAGCGATTGCCCCACCTCTACTGAGGCACCGGTAGCAACGAGAATCTGTTCAACCCGGCCGCTGGTGACCGCGGCGACAATGGCCTTGGCGTCAACCGCCGGTTCAACGCGGCCTGACAGTCGATATTCATTCCCTCCGCCACGGCTGACGTTGACGATACCGATGCCCGACGCCTTGATCTGCTGTTCCGTCAGTGCGACGACACCTTCTTCTGTCGACTCTCCCTCGTGTTCGTCGTGGTCATCGTGTCCTCCATCTTCTTCATGACCCTCGTCATGAAAGGCATGATCACCATCCTCGGCCTGCGCTTCATGCTCCGCATGCGGCACGAATTGGGCGACGCCGAAGCCAAGCCCTAGGGCGATCAGTAAAGCTGCTCCAATGAGGAGCCGGTTTTTGGTTGAGTTCATGAATGCTTCCTCAGAATGGAGCGCGGCCATCAAGGCCTGCGAGTTCAACTTCCGCGCGGACGCGCGCTAACCGCGCATTGACGGCCGTATTACGTGCACTGATCAGAGCCGATCGGATACTGCGCAGCTCCAGTTGCGAGATACGCCCGGCGTCGAACCCCGCACGCGCGAGTTGGTAGGCTTCCTCCGCCGAAGCAACGCCTTTGTCGGCAGCACGTATGCGGGTAATGGACGCATCAAGACGGGCTTGGGCAGCACTGCGATTCGCCTGGGTTTGCAGCTTTGCCGTGGTCAACCTGGCTGCTGCGGCACGTTCCTCTGCACGGGCAGCACTGATCGCGCCCTTGTTTCTGTCGAACAAGGGGAGAGATACATTGATGCCGAAGGTGAATGCCTCCGTGTCGTATTCCTGGAACCTCCGCACACCAAGCGACGCGCTTACCGCAGGACGCGCACGCAACCGCTCGACACTCACCGATTTATTCGCGGCCTCCAGTTCTGCCTCGGCAATCTGAACGGTGAGAGGATTGCCCATGGCCTGAAAGGAGGCATCAGGGGAGCGGTTCAATAGACTGGGTTCGATGGCGGTCACTGGCTGGACCAGCATCGCGGCAGCAGTCAGTCTGGCAAATGCGGCATCGCGGTTCGCCCGCGCTTCGTCCACTGCAGCACGGGCAGATTCAACTTCACTGTTCGCCTGGATGCCGCGCAGTGAGGGTTCCCGACCTTCTTCGATCAGCAGCATGACTGCGTTCGCGTCCGCTTCCGTCAGTTCCAGCGCCTCGACAGCCAGTTCATATTGCAGGGAAGCCGCTTCCGCTTCGGAATAGATCAGCGCAAGACTGCCAGCGACCGTCCACTGTGTTTGATCACGCCGCAGCGCCGCGACCTTAGCTTCCGCCTGTGCGGCACCGATACGTGCGCCTCGCTGGCCCCACAGCTCCAATGGCTGATTGATGGAGAATGTTGATTCCGCAGCGTCGTAGCCGGAAAAGGGACCGCGACCGTAAACGTTTTCGGTTTCCACGGAGACAGAGGGATTGGGCAAAGCCCGCGCCTGTTGCGCGCGCGCATTGGCAGCGTCGAGCAACGCCTCCGCTTCAACCGTGATGGGGATGCGATCGAGGCTCTCGATCAATGCTTCATAGGGCGGAGCCGGCTCGGCCCGAGAAGGTAATGCGAATAAGACCGCTGTAACAGCCACAGCAAAGCCAACCGCCCACTGCGGTCGACTGAACGACGTGAACATGAGGAAACTCCCAAAGCTGAATGAGTTGACGAAACGGCCGCACGAAGGGTGCAGCCGGGAGTCGTCAGGCTTTGGGTGGGCGCATCAACCTGTCAGGAGTGCGAGACACAAGGGCATCACTGGCTGGCCACTGATGCGTCGAATTGAGGGACTCGGTTTTGGGGGCCGTGCCCGGGGGAATGTGAGCGTAGATATGGTGACAATGCCCATGGCTACAGGCGTCATGACCACTGTCTGAGTCGGAACCATTGCTCTGGCTATCCACACTCTCATCGTGAGAATCCGCCATGACATAGTGAGCATCTACGCTCTCGGATGCACACAGAAACATGTCAGCCACAGGTATGGCAACGAACGTTGCAAGCAGCAACGCCACCACCATGAGCCTATGTCTGATAAAAGTATGCACCATTTCGTCATGTTACCAAGAACCGGGGAAAAGCGGCAACACATTTCAGCGCCCAGCATCGCCACCGTACCGAGGGGACCGACTCGCCTTATGAAACTGTGGGGCCACGTTGCCTCCCGATTTCCCAGGTCACATGTCCCGCACGGACAGTCGCTGCGAGGGTGCTACCTAGCCGTTGCTCAATCACCGCCTTCCAGGGCACCAGGCTGAAACCCTTGCCATCATCGAGCATCGCAAAACGCCCGCTGGCCAGCATCACGCTGCGACGGTAGACGCCGCTGACGCGCTCGCCGTCACTGACTGTATGGGGCTCCAGGCCGGTTTCAGCGGCGATGATCCTGCCGCACGTCAAGATCACCGAACTACTACTGGAGGTGGACGAATGGACGGGCTTCACCCGGCACTTCACGCACCTGAAATCGGGCGACCTGGCCAAGGACAAGAATCTGTTGCTGACCACGATCCTGGCCGACGCGATCAACCTGGGCCTGACCAAGATGGCGGAGTCCTGCCCCGGCACGACCTACGCCAAGCTGGCTTGGCTGCAAGCCTGGCACATCCGCGACGAAACCTACGGGGCAGCGCTGGCCGATCTGGTCAACGCGCAGTTCCGGCATCCCTTCGCCGAGCATTGGGGCGACGGCACCACATCGTCGTCGGACGGCCAGAACTTCCGCACGGGCAGCAAGGCCGAGAGCACCGGCCACATCAACCCGAAATACGGGAGCAGCCCAGGGCGGACGCTCTACACCCACATCTCCGACCAGTACGCGCCGTTCCACACCAAGGTCGTCAACGTCGGCGTGCGCGACTCGACCTACGTGCTCGACGGCCTGCTGTACCACGAATCCGACCTGCGGATCGAAGAGCACTACACTGACACGGCAGGCTTCACCGATCACGTCTTCGCGCTGATGCACTTGCTGGGCTTCCGCTTCGCGCCGCGCATCCGCGACCTGGGCGACACCAAGCTCTACATCCCGAAGGGCGATGCCGCCTATGACGCGCTCAAACCGATGATCGGCGGCACGCTCAACATCAAGCACGTCCGCGCCCATTGGGACCAAATCCTGCGGCTGGCCACCTCGATCAAGCAGGGCACGGTGACGGCCTCGCTGATGCTCAGGAAGCTTGGCAGCTACCCGCGCCAGAACGGCTTGACCGTCGCCCTGCGCGAGTTGGGGCGCATCGAGCGCACGCTGTTCATCCTGGACTGGCTGCAAAGCGTGGAACTGCGCCGCCGCGTGCATGCCGGGCTGAACAAGGGCGAGGCGCGCAACGCGCTGGCTCGCGCCGTGTTCTTCAACCGCCTGGGCGAAATCCGCGACCGCAGTTTCGAGCAACAGCGCTACCGCGCTTCCGGCCTCAGCCTGGTGACGGCGGCCATCGTGTTGTGGAACACGGTCTATCTGGAGCGGGCGGCACACGGACTGCGTGGCAACGGCCATGCCGTCGATGATGCGCTGTTGCAGTACCTGTCGCCGCTGGGCTGGGAGCACATCAACCTGACCGGCGATTACCTCTGGCGCAGCAGCGCCAAGATCGGCGCGGGCAAATTCAGGCCGCTACGGCCGCTACAACCGGCTTAGCGTGCTTTATTTTCCGTTTTCTGAGGCGACCCCATCTATCAACCATCTGAGGGTGGTATCAGATTGATGGGGTGAAGGTGCCCCATCAACCATTAAATCCGTATACCCGGAATTAGTCTTTGCGTTCTCCGGAATCGTTGTTCCATCGTTAAACATAGTTGCTTGAGAGCTCCTTCAAGAGTCGCCCACATGAAATACGACCGACATGAACTGACCCCGTTCAGGCGATCTTCATTACAATTCTGTAAGGAACATAACCCTTCGCTTTTATTTCAGAAGTATCTCGGTGCGTTTTGTAGTGGTAGTTGTCAACAATGATGGCCCAACCCCGATCTCTTACATAAATGTCATTTTCAGGTCAGGCTCAAGTCAGGTTATTTTCCATATACTCTGTGTAAATACGGCAAGAACCATAGGAAGGTTACAGCGTGGTTTAGCTGCTTATGGATTAGCTATGAAGGAAGCGGAATACGAATTGCTACTCACCCAGCGCCTGATTTTACAGCCTCGGGCTGAACTGACCGCCTATGGCAAAGACGATGCGGTTAACGGACTGGGTAGCGGTTTGTCCGATGTCGCCCTGGGACTGCGATTGCGCTACGAGTTTTCACGCCAGTTCGCCCCTTATGTCGGTATCGAGTGGAACGGCACCTTTGGCGCCACCGCCGATCAGGCGCGGGCCAACGGCGATGCCACCAAGGATACCCGGTACGTCGCCGGGATCCGGTTCTGGTTTTAATCAAACGACTTATGTTTTTAACACAACCTAGGAGTCACATTATGAAACGCCAATCACTCAGCTATTTCGTCGCCCTGCCGGCATTATTGCTTGCCCTGTCAGCCCAGGCCCACGATCCCAAGGAGCACATGAAGGAGGCGCAGGCGCCGGACTGTGCGGCCATGAAAGACATGGATCATTCCAAAATGGACATGAAAGATCCGGTCATGCAGGCCATGATGAAAAAATGCATGAAGGCCATGCACAAGGATGAAGAAGGATCGCATGAAGCTCATGGGGATAAAGGCCATACCGATCACGGTAACCATGACGAAAAATCCGATGAAAAAAAGCCGGCCAAACACCAGCACAAAAAATAACGGGTAGCCATTCCTGAGGAGATAACATGACGTCCTTTAAGTTTTTATCCTGCTTTAAATGCCTCGCCGTTGCGGCAGGCGTGGCGGCGGTGACCGGTGTGGGGTTCCTCTATTCGGGTCTCTATCCGATGGGAGCCGATGACCATCACAACGACTTGACTTATTGGGCGCTGGAAACCCTGCGCGAGCGATCCATCGCCCGCGCATCAAACGACATCGAGGTGCCGACCGACCTGAATTCGTCCGAGCGCTTGCTGGCAGGCGGCGCCGACTACAACGACATGTGCACCGGCTGCCATCTCAAACCGGGCAAGACCGAAAGTGATTTTACCCTGGGGCTGTATCCCGCGCCGCCCAATCTAACACTGACGGGTGATAGGCATGGGCATGAGCATGCCGGTGACACTGATAATGATGACGAGGCCATTAAGCGACAATTCTGGATTATTAAACATGGCATCAAGGCTTCCGGGATGCCGGCCTGGGGGCCGGGTCATGACGATCAGCGCATCTGGAACATGGTGGCGTTCCTGCAGCGCCTACCCGAGTTGTCGCCGCAGCAATACCAGATCCTGACCGCGCGCGGCGCGGATGACGCCGGGCACCATTAAGGCTGGCTTCAGGAGGATACCCATGTCGCATGCCAGTCACAGACACCAAGCCCGTCAGCGCGGCGAGTTATTTCCTGCTGGTCGAACATCGTGAGCACCTGTTGGCGTTTTTGCCCTATGCAATCCTGCTTGCCTGTCCTTTCATGCACCTATTCATGCATCACGGCCATGGTCATCACGGCGTGCAGTCGCAGGAAAAGGAAAGATACAAGGCGCTTCGCCTGCACGACTGAAGTCTGCTCGTTACCTTGTCATCCATTACTTAATGTTCTATTCAATTGTCGTCAGAGGCAACTATGTATCGATTTAAATTAACGGGCTTGGTGTTGGGGCTGTTGACGCTGCCCTTGATCGCGGCCTGTAATGATGGGCCTAAAAACCCAAAAACATCTGACCCATCCGCTGGTGCAGTTGAAACGCTTACCGTCTACAAAAGCCCTACCTGTGGCTGCTGTAAAAAATGGATAGGTCACCTTGAAGACGAGGGCTTTGAGACCAGTGTCGAACACCCGGCTAATCTGGACGCCATCAAGGATCGCTATCGAATCGCAAACAACCTGCGTTCCTGCCACACAGCGGTGTCGTCACAAGGCTATGCCTTTGAGGGGCACATCCCGGCCCGCTATATTCATCAGTTTCTGGCTAATCCGCCAGCCGACGGGATTGGGCTGACAGTGCCCGCCATGCCCGTTGGCAGTCCGGGTATGGAGGTGGGTAACAAGTTCATGCCATACCGGGTTCTGCTGATGAAAAAAGACGGCAGCACTGAAGTGTTTGCCAGTGTCGAGAGCGCGGCTCAACAGGTTCAGCCACTCCAACAACCGGAAGCGCAGCCATGAAAATATTCGTCACCATGCTTTTTATCCTGCCGCTCGGTATAGGCAGTGTCATAGCCTTTGCGCAATCCCTTCTCGAGACCCTGACGCTGGACGAGGCGATAACCCTCGCCATAGATACCGATCCCTGGCTCACCGGTAGCCAGTACACTCAGCAGGCCCTTACCGACGAAGCGACTGCCGCGGCGACTTTGCCGGATCCCCGAATGAGCCTGATGGCCGGCAATTTCCCTGTTGATTCTTTTGACATCAATCAGGAAGGCATGACTCAGTTGTCGGTGGGGATCAGCCAAATGTTTCCCCGGGGTGACAGTCTGTCGCTCACCCGCCGACAAAAGCAGCAGCTAGCCGAGCAGCATCCCTTACTAAGGCTGGATCGTCGGGCCAAGGTAGGCGCTACGGTCAGCCAGTTGTGGCTGGAGGTCTTCAAGGCGCAGGAGAGTATCCGGCTGATCGAACAGGATCGCGCACTTTTTGAGCAGTTGGTGGATGCCGCCAAAGCGGGTTACTCCTCGGCGCTGGGCAGGGCACGTCAGCAGGACGTAATTCGCGCGCAGTTGGAGCTGATTCGTCTTGAAGACAGACTGACGATGCTCAGGCAGCAACAGCAAGCCGCACAGAAGCGCCTGTCCGAATGGATCGGCGCGCTTGCCACGGTCCCCGTGGCACCGGTATTGCCAACAGATTTTCTTGTCAGGCCGTTGTCGGCACCGACCATTAAGCAGGCCAGCGAGCATACGCGCTACGAATGGATCCGCCATCATCCCGCGCTACGGGCACTGGACCAGCGTATCGACGCAACGCAAACCGGTGTGGATCTGGCAAAACAGAAATACAAGCCCGAATGGGGCCTGACCGCCCAATACGGCTATCGCGACAGCGATCCCATGGGGCGCGACCGGGCGGATCTGCTCTCCATAGGCGTGAACTTCGACCTGCCCATTTTCACCGGTAACCGGCAGGACAAGGAAGTCAGAGCCGCCGTCAATCGAACCGAGGCCATCAAAACCGAAAAGCACTTGCTTGGTCGTCGGCTAATGGCGGAACTGGAAACCGCGAGCGTACAACTGGCACGTCTCGATGAACGCCAGGCGTTATACACCGATCAGCTGTTGCCGCAAATGGCCGAGCAGGCAGAGGCTTCACTTTCGGCCTACAACAACGACGACGGCGACTTCGCCGAAGCCGTGCGTGCCCGCATTGCCGAATTGAATACCAAGATCGACGCGCTCGCCATTGCCGTGGATCGGCAGAAGACCATCGCCCAAATCAATTACCTGCTCGCCGAGGCGTCGTTCGACGATGCACGGCCGGCGAAACCGTTTTAAAGGGGTTCAACATGAATACATTCACCAAAACCTTGCTGGGCACGGCCGTCGGCGCGCTGCTCGGCGCATCCGGCGTCTGGCTACTCGGCAACCCCGATGAGGGGGATATGACAGCAACCGGCGGTGAACGCAAGCCACTTTACTGGGTGGCGCCCATGGATCCCAACTACAAGCGCGACAAGCCTGGCAAATCGCCCATGGGCATGGATCTGATCCCTGTGTACGAGAAATCCGCCGGAGAGGATGAAGCCGGCACCGTCAAGATATCGCCCGAGGTCGTCAACAATCTCGGCGTGCGCACCGCCACGGTTGGGTCCGGGGCTCTGAATCTGGATGTCAAAACCGTCGGTTACGTGCAATACGATGAGAACCGGCTGGTGCATATCAGCCCGCGCGTGGAAGGCTGGATCGAGAAGCTCCATGTCAAGGCCGCCGGGGATCCGGTCAGACAGGGCGACCCCCTGTACGCCCTCTATTCACCCACCCTGGTCAACGCCCAGGAGGAATTGTTGTTGGCGTTGAAACGCGACAATCCGGTGTTGATCGGCGCTGCCGTGGAACGCTTGTTGGCGCTGCAAGTACCTCAGGCAGATATCGACCGGCTGCTTAAAACCCGCAAGGTCAGCCAGACCATCACCGTTGCCGCGCCGCAGTCCGGGGTACTGGACAATCTCGCGGTGCGTGAGGGCATGTTCGTCAAGCCTGGCTTGAGTCTGATGATCATCGGCCAACTGGAGCATATCTGGGTGATCGGTGAGGTGTTCGAACGACAGGCAAGCCTGGTCAAGACCGGCGACCAGGTGCGGATGCGGCTCGATTACCTGCCCGGTCGGGATTGGTTGGGCCAGGTGGACTATGTCTATCCGTCTTTGAATGCCAAGACACGTACCGCGCAAATCCGGGTGCATTTCGACAACCCGGACGACTTCCTCAAGCCGGGCATGTTCGCGCAGATGGTCATTGAGACCCAGGCGGGGGCTGAAGCACTGTTAATCCCGCGAGAAGCGCTGATCCGTACCGGCAGCCAGGCGCGCGTGGTGTTGGCGCTGGGTGATGGCAAATTCAAATCGGTGGCCGTTGAGGTCGGGCGTGTGGGCGAACGGCAGGTGGAAATTCAGTCGGGACTCAAAGAAGGGGAACGCATTGTGACCTCTGCTCAGTTCCTGATCGACTCGGAATCCAGCAAGACGTCGGACTTCAAGCGCATGGCCAAGCGCGATCAGCAAGGCGAATCAATGGATGTAAAGGCAGACGCTGATTCCCGCTCAGTCTGGGTGGCCGCACGTATCGACAGCCTGATGCCGGATCACCGCATGGTGACCCTGGAGCACGAGGCCATCCCGGACTGGCAATGGCCCACCATGACCATGGATTTCACCGTCGCTGAGGCTGTGGACATGGATGCGCTCAAACAGGGAATGCGCCTGCATGTGCAGATCACCAATAACAACAGTGGTGGATACCAGATTACCCAAGTGCATATTCCCAATGAGCAAGGCAATGATGCCATGCCTGCAGGAATGGATCACGGTCAGCACGAGGGTATGGATCACGGTGATATGTCGATGCCGGAGCACAGCGAACACCAGGGCATGAACCACGACGCTCACGATCAAAAGGAGCACAATCATGATTGAATCGATAATCCGTTGGTCCGTCGGTAACCGTTTCTTCGTGCTGCTGGCTACTTTGATGCTGGTGGGGATGGGTCTCTATTCGCTGAAAAACACCCCGGTGGACGCCATTCCCGATCTGTCCGATGTACAGGTCATTATTAAGACCAGTTTTCCTGGGCAGGCACCGCAGGTGGTGGAGGACCAGGTCACGTATCCACTGACTACTGCCATGTTGTCGGTACCCGGTGCGGTTACCGTGCGCGGTTATTCCTTTTTTGGCGATTCCTTTGTGTATGTCATTTTCGACGAGGATACCGATGCCTACTGGGCACGTTCCCGGGTGCTGGAGTACCTGTCTCAGGTCGCGCCCACATTACCGCCCAGCGCCCGGCCGCAACTAGGACCGGACGCCACCGGTGTCGGCTGGGTCTACCTCTATGCCTTGGTGGATCGCAGCGGTCAGCATGACATCAGTCAGCTGCGCAGCCTGCAGGACTGGTTCCTGAAATACGAGCTGCAAACCGTGCCGGGTGTTTCCGAAGTCTCGGCGCTCGGTGGCATGGTCAAGCAGTATCAAGTGAAGGTAAACCCGGAGAAACTGCGCGCCTTCGGTATTCCCCTGTCTCTTATCCAGATGGCTATCCAGCGCGGCAACCAGGAAGTGGGCGCCTCGGTGGTGGAAATGGCCGAAGCCGAGTACATGGTGCGCGCCAGCGGCTACATCCAGAGTATCGATGATCTGGCCAACATTCCGTTAGGGTTGGATGTTAACGGTACGCCGCTGTTGCTCAAGGATGTGGCGGATATCGAGTTGGGGCCGCAAATGCGCCGTGGCATCGCCGAGTTGAACGGCGAAGGTGAAGTGGTGGGCGGTATTGTGGTGATGCGTTTCGGTGAGAACGCCCAGAAAACCATTGATGGGGTCAAGGCCAAGCTGGAAAAACTCAAGGCTGGTTTGCCCGATGGCGTGGAGATCGTAACCGTTTATGATCGTTCAGGGCTGATATCTCGCGCCATTGACAGTTTGTGGAAAAGTGTGGTCGAAGAACTCGCTCTTGTGGCGTTGATCTGTGTCATTTTCCTGTTTCATGTCAGGTCCTCACTGGTGGCGGTCATCAGTCTGCCACTAGGTATTCTTACGGCTTTTATCGTGATGTATTGGCAAGGCCTTAATGCCAATATCATGTCATTAGGCGGTATAGCGATTGCGATAGGCGCCATGATTGATGGCGCGATTGTCATGATCGAAAACATGCATAAGCATATGGAACGTACGCCCTTGACGCCAGAGAACCGTTGGAAAATCGTGGCGGCGTCAGCCAGTGAAGTCGGTCCGGCGCTGTTTTTCAGTTTGCTTATTATCACTGTGAGCTTTGTACCTGTGTTTACCCTGGAAGCCCAAGAGGGCCGGATGTTCAGCCCGTTGGCCTTTACCAAAACCTATGCCATGGCAGCCAGTGCGGCGCTTGCTATCACAGTGGTGCCGGTTTTGATGGGATATTTCATCAGAGGCAAGGTGGTAGCGGAAAACAAGAATCCCGTTAATCGATTACTGATTGCCGGGTACATGCCCCTGCTGAAAACCGTATTGCGTTTTCCGAAAATTGCACTTGCCATTGCGGTTGTGATTTTCCTCGTTGGGATCTGGCCGGTTAACAAGATTGGTAGTGAATTCATCCCCGATCTGGATGAAGGTGATCTGATGTATATGCCGACCACTTATCCGGGGATCTCGATAGGCAAAGCCAGGGAATTGTTGCAGCAGACCGACAAGCTGATCGCGACAGTGCCTGAGGTAAAAACCGTGTTTGGCAAAATCGGCCGTGCCGAGACAGCCACGGATCCCGCTCCGCTGACCATGATCGAGACCTTTATTCAGCTCAAGCCCAAAGAGGAATGGCGCGAGGGCATGACCACGGAGAAGCTCAAGAAGGAGCTGGATGCGCTAGTGAAATTCCCCGGTCTAACCAACGCTTGGGTGATGCCGATCAAGACTCGCATCGACATGCTGGCCACCGGTATCAAGACGCCGGTAGGCATCAAGGTGGCGGGCGAGGATCTGCGAGAAATTCAGAAGATTGGGCAGCGACTAGAGCAGATCCTCAAGGATGTACCCGGCACAGCCTCGGTGTATTCCGAAAGGGTGGCCGGTGGGCGTTACATCAAGGTGGATATTCAGCGTGCACAGGCGGCGCGCTATGGCCTCAATATTGCTGATGTGCAGCAGGTAATAGCCACGGCCATTGGGGGAATGAATGTGGCGCAGACCATTGAGGGACTGGAGCGTTATCCGATCAATCTGCGCTACCCGCAGGACTATCGAGACTCGCCAGAACAGCTGGCGCTGCTGCCCATCGTTACGCCCAGCGGCCAACGCATTGCGCTCGCCGATGTGGCCAATGTCTATGTGGAGGACGGCCCGCCAGCGATCAAGAGCGAGAACGCCAGGCTGAATGGCTGGACCTTTGTAGATATCGATGGGGTGGACGTGGGCAGCTATGTACAAGCGGCCATGGCAACGGTCGAGCAGCAATTGGATTTACCGGCCGGTTACTCGGTGGCCTGGTCCGGTCAGTACGAATACATGCTGCGCGCCAAAGAGAAACTGACCTATGTGGTTCCTTTGACGCTTGCCATCATTATCATTCTGTTATACATGAATTTTCGTAACTTCACCGAAATAGCCATTATTCTGGGAACACTACCACTGGCGGTAATTGGTTCAATCTGGCTGATGTACCTGCTTGGCTATAATTTTTCTGTCGCGGTTGCGGTTGGTTTTATTGCACTGGCGGGGGTTACGGTGGAAATAGGTATCATCATGTTAACTTATCTTAACCAAGCATATCACCAATTGATAGATACCTGTCGTGAGCGTGGAGTGCAACCATTAAAAGAAGATTTGCTCGAAGCTGTGACACAGGGCGCGGGACTTCGTGTAAGACCCGTAATGATGACTACGGTCTCCACTATCGCTGGATTGTTGCCCATTATGTTCAGTTCCGGAACAGGTGCGGAAGTTGTTAGCCGTATTGCGGCGCCTATGGTGGGCGGAATGGTGAGTGCTGTGATTTTAACGTTGTTGGTATTACCCGTCGTGTATTACCTATGGCGCACCCGCTCGCTGAAAGCATAAGAGCCTGTAAACCAAATTGTGTAACTGCCCACGACTGAGTAACCTTTTTAAAAGGATGCCATCGTGGGTATGCAATTGGACC
>NZ_JAEDAH010000103.1 GCF_020320395.1 Thalassolituus marinus
CTTAATCCGTCACCGCCCGACCCAAACAAAAACGAGCCTCAGATGAGGCTCGTTATATGATCCCGAAACTGTGGGACAGCAGTGCACCAGAAGGTGGGTCTTTTATCAGCTGAAAATCAGCTCAACGGCATTATCGCCATAGGTGTATCTGAGTTCCTGCAAAAGCTCATCCGAGGGGTTGATACGCCAACTGTCACCCAGCTGAATATCACAACGGGCGACACTATTGTAGAAATCCAGTACCACGGGACAACCGTTTTCCATACGATCCAGTCTGGCTTTGAGCGTATTACAGAACTCATCCTCCGGACGATCACCGTCTACCGTGATGCGCAGTGCTTTGGCGTAGGTCAGTCGCGCCTGGCTGATTTCCATGGCATTACGTCCGGTGGCTTTTAAGCCGCCGGAGTAATCGTCGTGAGAAACCTGAGCTTCGACGACCAGCACTTTGTCTTTGGCAACGACTTCGCGCACCTGATCGTAAATGTCCGAGAACAGCGCCACTTCCACACGACCGGTACGATCATCCAGGGTGACGAAACACATATTGTCGCCGCGTTTGTTTTTCATCACGCGCATATCCACCACCAGACCGGACAGCTTCTGCGGTGCCTTAGCTTCCTGCAGTTGCGACAACTTGGTTGGCACCAGCTTGCGCACTTCCTGCTCATATTCATCAAACGGGTGGCCGGTAACAAACAGGCCGAGGGTGTCTTTCTCGCCCTGTAAACGTTCTTTGAGTGGCCAGTCACGCAGATTACGGTAGCGCTCGTACGGGTCAGCGGTTTCGGCTTCTTCCGCCTGCACTTCACCGAACAGATCCATCATGCCCGCCGCTTCGTTGGCTGCACTTTGCCCTGCACTCTTAATGGCATCTTCGATACTGGCCATCAGCACCGAACGTGGCGCTGAAACCTCCAGACGATCGAAAGCGCCACAGCGCACCAGCGCTTCCAGCACACGCTTGTTAATTTTCTTGCCATCAACGCGCTGACAGAAATCAAACAGGTCGCGGAACGGACCTTCTGCACGAGCAGCAATAATGGCGTCAATCGGGCCTTCACCTACGCCTTTCACCGCCCCCAGACCATAAACAATGGCGTCGTCATCATTCACGGTAAAGCCGAACTGACTCTGGTTCACATCCGGCAGCACCAGCTCCAGCCCCATCTCGCGGCATTCTTCGATAAAGGTCACGACCTTATCGGTGTTCTGCATATCCGAGGTGAGTACCGCCGCCATAAACGGCGCCGGGTAATGCTGCTTCAGCCACAGCGTCTGGTAGGACACCACGGCGTAGGCCGCAGAGTGAGATTTGTTAAAACCGTAACCGGCGAATTTCTCTACCAGGTCGAAGATTTTCATCGCCAGGTCAGGATCAACGCCCACCGATACCGCACCATCGCGGAAGGTATCGCGCTGCTTGGCCATTTCTTCCGGCTTTTTCTTACCCATCGCCCGACGCAGCATGTCCGCACCACCCAGGGTGTAGCCTGCCAGCGTCTGCGCGATCTGCATTACCTGTTCCTGATAAACGATAACGCCGTAGGTCGGTTCCAGAATTTCTTGCAGGCTTTCATGCTGGAAGTCCGGATGCGGGTAAGCCACCTCAGCACGACCGTGCTTACGGTTAATAAAGTCGTCCACCATGCCCGATTCCAGCGGACCCGGGCGGAACAGTGCCACCAGTGCGATCATGTCTTCGATGTTATCCGGCTGCAGGCGGCGGATAAGATCTTTCATACCACGCGATTCCAGCTGGAATACGGCGGTGGTTTTAGCGGCTTTTAATAAGGTGTAGGAATCGGGGTCGTCGAGCGGAATGGCCGCAATATCGACATCCGGCAGGCCTTTTTCCGCTTGCTTGCGGTTAATGGTTTCCAGCGCCCAGTCGATGATGGTCAGGGTCCGCAGACCGAGGAAGTCGAACTTAACCAGGCCGGCTTCTTCCACATCGTTTTTATCAAACTGAGTTACCAGACCGGTGCCATCCGGTTCACAGGCCGTAGCCGAGAAGTCGGTCAGTTTGGTAGGGGCGATAACCACACCACCGGCGTGCTTACCGGTCTGACGGGCGATACCCTCAAGGCGCAACGCCATTTCCCAGATTTCCTGGGCTTCTTCGTCTTCGTTGAGGAATTCTTTCAGCAGCGGTTCCATCTCTAACGCTTTTTCCAGCGTCATGCCAGGATCACCCGGAATCAGTTTGGACAGCTTATCTGCCAGACCAAACGACTTACCCTGAGCACGCGCTACGTCGCGCACCACCGCTTTGGCCGCCATGGTACCGAAGGTCACGATCTGAGATACCGCTTCACGGCCGTAGTTATCGGCAACGTACTGAATCACCTTCTCACGGTCTTCCATACAGAAGTCGATATCGAAGTCGGGCATGGATACCCGTTCCGGGTTCAGGAATCGTTCGAACAGCAGGTCGTATTCGAGTGGATCAAGGTCGGTAATTTTCTGTGCGTAGGCCACCAGCGAGCCGGCACCGGAACCCCGTCCAGGGCCAACCGGAATATCGTGGTCTTTGGCCCACTGAATAAAGTCCATTACGATCAGGAAGTAACCGGGGAACCCCATCTGAATGATGATATCCAGCTCGAACTTCAGGCGCTCATCGTAGGGCTTACGCTTTTCGGCGTATTCCGCGGAATCCTTAGGAATGCCATCGAGAATAACGTCCAGACGCTCATTCAGGCCGACTTCGGAAATCTTGCGAAAGAAATCATCTTCATCCATACCTTCCGGAATCGGATAATCGGGCAGGAAGTACTTACCCAGCAGCACGTCAACCGAGCAGCGTTTAGCGATTTCTACAGTGTTTTCAATGGCCGATGGAATATCCTTAAACAGCTCGATCATTTCTTCCGCGGTACGGAAGTACTGCTGCTCAGAATATTCGCGCGGGCGCCGTTTATCTTCCAGCGCATAACCCTGACCGATAGAAACCCGGGTTTCATGGGCTTCAAAATCATCAGCTTTAAGGAAGCGGACATCATTGGTGGCCACCAGCGGTACCTGATAGCGAGCGGCCATCGCCAGCCCGGCCTTCACCACCGACTCTTCACCCGGGCGTCCGGTACGTTGCAGCTCAAAATAGAAGCGGTCGCCGAACACCGACTGGTATTCCTGCAGCAGGACTTCAGCTGCATCGACCTTACCTTTCACGATGCGCTGACCAATATCACCGTCACGTCCACCAGAAAGAATAATCAGCCCTTCATGCTGCTCGAACAGCCACTCTTTTTTAACCAGTGCACGGTCATAGTGCTGGTTCTTACTATAGGCTTTGGAGATAAGCTCACGCAGGCCCAGATAGCCCTCAGGTGTCTGACACAGAGCGCTGACACGAAACG
Organism: Thalassolituus marinus; assembly: GCF_020320395.1. Taxonomy (GTDB): domain Bacteria; phylum Pseudomonadota; class Gammaproteobacteria; order Pseudomonadales; family Oceanobacteraceae; genus Venatoribacter; species Venatoribacter marinus. The sequence goes on from NZ_JAEDAH010000103.1 coordinate 3,363, forward strand.
GAGCCGTCAGATCTTCCGGGTTTTCCAGCCACAGATCGGCCCCCAGAATGGGCTTGATGCCGTTATCCAGACAGCCCTTGTAGAACTTAACCAGCGCATACATGTTGCCCTGGTCGGTCAGTGCCAGTGCAGGCATTTCCAGTTCCGCCGCCCGGGCAATCAGTTTCTTTACCCGAATGGTACTGTCGTAGAGGGAATACTCTGAATGGAGTCTCAGGTGAACAAAGCCCTGCGTCATGTCCCGCAATCCTGACCAAAAACCGCCATTGTACCCGATGCGCCTGTCGGTAAGAACCGCCATACTGGCCATCTGCTACCCGATCTGTCAGATAGCCTTCAGCCGGTTTTCGCGCCAATATTTTCGCCAGCATACTGACTTTTGATATTCCCCGGTGCAGACTATGCTCTTTGCACCTTTTGACCGGATTTACCGCCATGCGCATCGCTATTCTGTCCCGTAACGCCAACCTGTACTCGACCCGCCGACTGAAGGAAGCAGGTGAGGCCCGTGGCCACGAAGTGGATATCATCGACACCCTCCACTGCTACATGGACATCACCAGTAATAATCCGACCGTGCGTTACAAAGGTGAGGCTCTGCCACAGTACGATGCCATCATTCCACGTATCGGTGCCTCCATCACCTTCTACGGTACAGCCGTGGTGCGCCAGTTCGAAATGATGAACACCTTCTCCATTAACGAGTCTGTTGCCATCAGCCGCTCACGTGACAAGCTGCGTTCTCTGCAGCTGTTGTCGCGCAAAGGCATCGGCCTGCCGCGTACTGGTTTCGCGCATCAGCCGGATAACGTACGCGACCTGATCAAAAACGTTGGCGGTGCACCGGTGGTAATTAAGCTGCTGGAAGGTACCCAGGGTATTGGCGTGGTACTGGGTGAAACCCAGAAAGCGGCGGAAAGCATCATCGAGGCCTTTATGGGTCTGAATGCCAACATTCTCGTGCAGGAATTCATTAAAGAGGCAGGTGGTGCTGATATTCGCTGTCTGGTGGTGGGTGGCAAAGTGATTGCCGCCATGAAACGTCAGGCTGCCGAAGGCGAATTCCGCTCTAATCTGCACCGTGGCGGTACCGCCGAGATTGTTCGTCTGTCTGCCGCTGAGCGCAAAACCGCCGTTGATGCCGCCAAGGCCATGGGCCTGAACATGTGTGGCGTTGATATTCTCCGTTCAAACAACGGTCCTGTGGTGATGGAAGTTAACTCTTCTCCGGGTCTTGAAGGTATTGAAACCGCTACCGGCAAAGACGTAGCCAGCATGGTGTTCCAGTTCCTGGAAAAAACCACTCGCACCAGCACCCGTACCAAAGGAAAAGGCTAAGCCTTAATATCATGCCGCAAAAAACGCTGACCATCGCCGGGGTGGATATTCTACCCGGCGAAACCCAGAAAATTGAACTCCCTGTAGGCCGTCTTTACACCGATGCGGCCATTTCCATGCCAGTGTATGTGAAGCGTGGCAAACGTTCCGGTCCGGTTATGCTGGTCAGTGCGGCCATTCATGGTGACGAGCTGAATGGTATTGAGATTATCCAGCGGCTGATTCACTCCAAAGCCCTGAACACCCTGCGCGGAACCCTGATTGCTGTGCCGGTAGTTAACGTCTACGGTGTAATAAACCACAGCCGTTATCTGCCCGACCGTCGTGACCTGAACCGTTCCTTTCCGGGCAGTAAGAAAGGTTCCCTGGCGGCCCGCATGGCCAATCTGTTTCTGGAAGAGATCGTATCCAAGTGTGACTACGGTATCGACTTCCATACCGGCGCTATTCACCGCTCTAACCTGCCGCAGATTCGCGCCAACCTGGATGATGAAGAAACCAACGCCATGGCTCATGCTTTTGGTGTGCCCGTGCTGCTGAACTCCAACCTGCGCGATGGCTCACTGCGTCAGTGTGCCGATGATCTCGGCGTGACCATGCTGCTGTACGAAGCCGGTGAAGCACTGCGTTACGACGAACTCAGTATCCGTGCTGGCGTACGCGGCACCATTAACGTCATGCGCCATCTGGGCTTGCTAAGCAAGAGTCGCAGCCGCAAGCAAGCCATTGAGCCGGTTACCGCGCGTACCAGCAGCTGGATTCGTGCTACCGACAGTGGCTTCGTACAGTTCCACAAAGAACTGGGCGACCATGTGCAGGAAGGCGAGCGTCTGGCCACTATCCGCGACCCTTATGGCGATCTGCTGGATATCGTTAACAGTCGCTATGAAGGCATCATCATCGGTAAACAGAACATCCCGCTGGTGCAGGAAGGCGAAGCCATGTATCACATCGCATACTTCAAACAGCCGGATGATGTGGTGGAAGGTATCGAGCAGCTGCAGGACTTGCTGCCTCCGGATGACACTGCGCTCAGCTGAGTGATTATTAAAGGCCTGTGTAACAGCCAGGCCTTTAATCCGCGCATATATCAGGCTGTCTGTAACGACCAGATACTGTCCCGGGTCGCCGTCACCATTCTCCGCTTTGCCCGTTCTGCGGCCCACCAGAATACAGCTCCTGCGACCAGCGCCGTGACATCAACCATCAGCGTCGGCACACTCATATGCGCCCAGATAGCCGATGGCGGCCACAGCCATCCCGCCAGGGTCGACAGCGGAATCAGCAGAGTTGTCAGCGCACACAAACGCAGCAAATGCACAGCCGCCCGTGCAGCCCCGCGCCAGAAAGCCCACACCACAGCGCCAAAGAAAATACCGTAATAAACCTGCAGATAAAAACCGTTGATATCTGCAGCTGACAACCAATGACCCAGCTTGGCCCCTGCGATAGCCGCAGAGACAGCGGCAATGCATCCCAGACACACACCAACGGTTGCTGCCGCCATCCAGCGCACCGACCGCGTCTGTTGCGGTAACGGCTGATCACGTTTCTGCTTTTTACGTCGGCTTTCCACCCACAACAGGTTGCCGGAATAAAACAGGAAAGCGCCGCTTAAGCCCAGCAGAAAATACATCCAGCGTACCGGATCACCACCGAAACTACCGAAGTGCAAAGCGAAGAAATGCATAACAATGCCACTCCAGTCACTGCCCTCTCCCGGAATCATATTTTTCATGACGACTTCACCTGTATAAGGGTGAACACCCGTGTAAGCCGTCACCGGGCCATGCACCAGATAGTCGGGATTATAAATACTGGCGCGAATCAGCGGCCGTGGTCCTTCCAAGCCCATGTAGCGTAACTGAGTTACCTCAAATGCCGGTGCAGCCTGTTTTACCTGGTGAATAACGTCCGCCACAGGTGCCAGCTCAGTAAGATCATACTGAACGGCCGGCGCTCCGCCACGGCTGCCAAACATGGGAACCTCAGCGTAAACCGTCTTTGCCAGCGTGCCGTAAAACACATCGTGAAAAGCAAATACCACAACGGTAAAAGCAATAATTAAATGAAATGGCAGGCTGGTAATGCCAATCACATTGTGAGCATCCAGCCAGAAACGCTTTTTATTTTTTCCCGCGCGCAGCAGGAAAAAATCCTTCACCAGCGTTGGCAATAAAATTATGAGGCCGGAAATCAATGCCAGCGCATACAGCAGACCAGCAACGCCCAGAATCAGAATACCCAGCTGCTCATCGCCCACATGTCCGGGAATACCTGCTGTACGGTGTAACTGGTCGATCAGATCGCCCAGCAAGGATTGCTTAACAGGTTCACTGACAGGCTCCCCAAGCGCGTTAAACCCCGCGTGCCAGGCCTGCGCATCCAGATCAATACCATGGCCATGCTCATCCTGCTTATCATGCACTTCCCAGCGTAACGGCGCACTGATGCTTTCATCCTGTTTCAGGTAAACAGTAATGTCCTGCCGGGCGGATGGATGCTGCTGTAAAACCTCGTTGATTAAGCTATCCAGTTGCTGGCTGTCTGCAGCACTCAGCTGTACTAGCGGAGCCGCTGCCCAGCGATCAAGCGGCTGCTTAAACATCGTTAAGGCACCGGCGTAAAAGCCGATAAACAACAGCAGACCCGAGGTAATGCCAACCCAGGTATGCAGGGATTTATATACACGTAAAATATCGCTGGAGATTTTCATGCCGGCAAGTCACCACGTAACATCAGAAACACACTCCAGCCAACAGTGTTCACCACCAGCATAAATAACAACGCCCGCCAGCCGGTGCGAAACAGATAGGTCAGGGAAAAAATCAGCATCCACAGCGGCGTAATCATCCACATATTAAATTGCACTTTGTCTGCAGCACGAATACCACCGGGGCCATACCAGGCAAATAAACCAACGATTAGCAGCGCCAGAGCAAAACCTCCTGCACCACCAGCCAGTGTCTTGCGCCACCAGTGGGGCTGCAGCTTTTTAACAGAATCTGTTGTACTCATCTTACAACCCACGTTTACGCTCTATCGGTTCAGCGCGCAGCAACGAAGCAAAAGGCAGCAGGCCAATAACCAGCATCATTAAAACCAGCCAGGCAAACATCGCCGCATTGACAGGCAGATAACTTACCGCGGCAAAGGCTCCGGCCAACACCAGAGTCACTCCGACCAGGCGCAACGGCAATACCGCCAGGCGTTGCTGTAACCACTGCTGATTACGATGACTGAGATACAGCAATACACAGCCGCCAATAGTCATAAACAGAAATAGCATCATCATCGTCCTGCCCTCCGCTGAACATAATGACGGGGCCAGAACGACCCCGAACTCGTTAACAGGATTGATCAGAAGTTGTAGGTACCGCTCAGGTAGTAACTGCGACCAAGCTCATAGGTGGTAAACAGCGCGCTCATTTCATCCGGGCGGACATTGCCCAGATTCTTAACGCCACCGCGTACCGTTAGTGCCGGCGTTACCTGTGCCGACAAACCGGCATCTGTGCGGAAATAGCTTGGCATGCGTCCCTGCAGTAACGTCCAGCCACCATTATTAACCCAGGCTTCAGCGTACATACCGGCGGTGTAGTTCACCGACAAAGTTGCTGCCAGCGCTTCACTGGCCTGCCACAGAGCGGACATATTGGCCTGGTGTTGCGGGCGCCCGGTCAGTTCTGATTTATTGCCAGAGCCATCGTCAGCCTCGGTAATTAAACGCGTGTAATTGGCTGACAAGCGCAGCGCAGAAGCCACATCAACAGAGCCTGAAGCTTCGAGACCTTTGGTGGTCGCTTCAGCTACGTTCACCCATTCGGCCGCCGTTGCTGAACCACTAACCTCGTCATAGGTAATTTCGCGATCGATCAGGTCGTCGATATCGTTATGGAACCAGGCGACGCTTAAGTCCCATAACGCCTGACTGATCTCAATACCGGCTTCGTAGTTAACACTGGTTTCTGCTTTCAGATCCGGATTGCCCGACAGATAGCAACCGCCACCACAACTGATAACGGAATACTCGGGACTCAGGTAGCTGCCATCCGGCGCTTTAAATGCTTCACTGACACCGCCTTTCAGAGTGATGCCATCGGCCAGCTGATAAACCACATAGGCCTTCGGAGAGAAGTTTTCACCAAAGATTTCATGGCTGTCATAACGACCGCCCAGTGTCAGTTTTAAATCATCGGTAACGGCGATATCGTCCTGAGCAAACAATGCCATTTCATCAATGGTCAGCTTGCCGGTCTGCATGTAAGTCGTGACATCTTCAATATTCTGATGACGATAATCGACGCCCGCAACGACAGAGTTAATACCCACTGTTGCTGCGGCATAAGCCTTGGCATACAGGTTTTTTTCTTTGGTTTTGTGTGTCTCCGGGGCGTCATAGCTGGAATTAAAGTCTTTTACATCCGCATCTTCATGCTTGATAAACGCAGTGGTAGATCCCCAGTCAAAAGTTCCCTTATGGGTCAGTGTTACATCCAGACGAGTCAGCTCCTGTTCGCGCGTACGCGGACCCGAAGAATAGGTGCCCAGAGGGCGCTGATCGTTGTTATAGCCAATATCCAGCTCAACGCTCTGCTGCTCATTCAGCTGATAGGCAAAACTGGAAAACAGATTGCGTGATTTTTTCTGTTCACGCTTTGGAGCTTCATCAGCATCTTTATCACTTTCATTGGCGAACCAGGCATCCTGGTAATTCTGCCCGGCAGCCAGTGACACACTCAGTTGCTCCGATAGCTGCCCCTGCGTCGTCGCACTCAAACGATACTGATCACCATCAACACCGCTGGTGACATTACGGTATTCCGCCGAAACCGAAGAACGAAATTCATCCTGCGCCTTTTTCGTAATGATATTCAGCACGCCACCGATAGCATCGGCCCCATAGATAGATGACATCGGGCCACGAATAATTTCCACCCGCTCAATGGCGCTGAGAGGAATTGAGTTGTAATCCACATCACTGCCTTTAGCGAAAGCAGCACCGGAAGATACACGCTTACCGTTCACCAGAATCAGGGTGTATTCACCGCCCAGACCGCGAATCTGTAATTCATCACGTCCCAATGCGTTACTGAAGTTGTTCACCCCAACGCTTTCGCGCAGCAAATCTGCGAGAGAACTGACAGAAGTCGATGCAATATCGTCAGCGGTAATTACGCTGGTAAAGGCCGGCACACTTCCAGCCTCCTGCTCAGTCAGTGTTGCGGTGGTGACCACCTTATCCAGCTCCTGCAACTCTGCCTGCGCAGACGTTACCACCGCCGTAGCCATGGCCAGTCCCAGCAACGACTTCTCGATTCTCATAGTTCTCCCCTATTGTCTTAATTGATAATGATTGTCATTTGATTCTGACAACACTATCATTCAATTTCAATACCAATGAGAATTATTTACATTTAAAGATAGTGGCGGAGGTTGCGTGCAGGACTGGTTAAAAATAACGGTGGGATATTTACTGCTGGTGCTCTTTAACACCGGCTGCAGCACAGATATGCCGCAGGGAGTTGTCAGCGGCAGCATCGTTATCGCTGATAGTGCAGAGCAGTTACTGACCGTGCCAGACAGCGGGTTACCACAATTCTGGCTGACAGAACTGCAGATTCCACCTGCCGTGATCCTCAAAGTAACACTGCTGCAGAATGGTCATCAGCGCCTGCTGGCTTCTCACGCCTCCGGGCATACGTCATTGCGCTTTATCAGTAATGGCATGGCTCAGATTGCTCTGCAGCAGGTCTATGCAAGGAGACGTAATGCATCACCTGCGACTGGAAGGCAGCCTCTACTGCCAATCGCAACTGGCCGGTGACCGGTCACTGTCGATGCCGGTATTGCCGGGCAAGATGATGTTTCACATCGTCACTGCCGGTCGCTGCTGGCTGACCGTTGACGGGCAGCCTCCGGTGGAACTGCACAAAGGATCGCTGGCAGGTTGAACTCTTCTTTAAAGCCATCAAACAGAGCCTGTCTATCAAGACGTTTTTAGGGCGATCCCGAAATGCAGTAATGACCCAGATATGGATAGCGATGACAGTCTATCTCTTGGTTGCGTACGCTCGATATGCCGCACGTTCAGGCTGGACCGTACTAAGGATGTTAAGGGTGTTGCAGATGAATCTGTTTGAACGAAAGACGCTTCAGGAGGTGCTTAATCCGTCACCGCCCGACCCAAACAAAAACGAGCCTCAGATGAGGCTCGTTATATGATCCCGAAACTGTGGGACAGCAGTGGCCCAAAGGCCGGTTTTTTCAGCATAAAGATTGCCGGGGGGATGATTACATCATGCCGCCCATGCCACCCATACCGCCCATGCCACCCATATCCGGCATGCCAGCAGCTTCTTTAGGAATCTCTGCAACCATCGCTTCGGTGGTGATCATCAGACCAGCAACGGAAGCAGCAGCCTGCAGGGAAGAACGGGTTACTTTGGCCGGGTCCAGAATACCCATGTCCAGCATGTCGCCGTACTCGCCAGTTGCTGCGTTGTAACCGAAGGCACCTTCGCCCGCTTTTACTTTATCCACAACAACAGAACCTTCAGCGCCCGCGTTAGCAGCAATCTGACGGATAGGTGCTTCCATCGCGCGCAGTGCCAGAGCGATACCGACGTTCTGATCTTCGTTGTCACCGACTACGTTCACGTTAGTCAGTGCACGTACCAGAGCAACACCACCACCAGCAACCACGCCTTCTTCTACCGCAGCGCGAGTAGCGTTCAGAGCGTCTTCTACGCGGTCTTTCTTCTCTTTCAGTTCTACTTCAGAACCCGCACCAACTTTGATTACGGCAACACCGCCAGCCAGTTTGGCCACACGTTCCTGCAGTTTTTCTTTGTCGTAGTCAGAAGTAGACGCAGCGATTTCAGCACGGATCTGTTCAACGCGGGCAGATACCTGAGCCTGCTGGCCAGCACCATCAACGATCACAGTGTTTTCTTTGCTGATAACCACTTTGCTGGCAGTACCCAGAGTTTCCAGAGTGGTGGTCTCCAGAGACATGCCCACTTCTTCGCTGATCACCTGACCACCGGTCAGAATAGCGATGTCCTGCAGCATGGCTTTACGACGGTCGCCGAAGCCCGGTGCTTTAACTGCCGCCACTTTGAAAGTACCGCGCAGGTTATTCACAACCAGAGTCGCCAGTGCCTGACCTTCAACGTCTTCAGCAACGATCAGCAGTGGACGGCCGGATTTAGCCACACCTTCCAGAACCGGAATCAGCTCCTGCAGATTGTCGATTTTCTTGTCGACCAGCAGAATCAGTGGGTTATCCAGTTCAGCAGTCATTTTTTCCTGGTTGGTCACGAAGTATGGAGACAGGTAACCACGGTCGAACTGCATACCTTCAACCACTTCCAGTTCGTCGGCGAAGCCTTTCGCTTCTTCAACGGTGATAACGCCTTCCAGACCAACTTTATCCATAGCTTCGGCAATCATTTTGCCGACTTCAGCATCGGAGTTCGCAGAGATAGTACCTACCTGAGCGATTTCTTTGCTTTCTTTACATGGCTTAGCCTGGGATGCCAGCTGTTCAACAACTGCGGCGGTCGCTTTGTCGATACCGCGCTTCAGGTCCATTGGGTTCATACCCGCAGCAACCGCCTTCAGGCCTTCGTTCACAATAGCCTGTGCCAGAACGGTTGCCGTGGTGGTGCCGTCACCAGCCTTGTCGTTTGCCTGGGACGCTACTTCTTTAACCATCTGTGCGCCCATGTTCTCGAACTTGTCTTCCAGCTCGATTTCTTTGGCAACAGAAACACCGTCTTTAGTGATAGTCGGAGCGCCGAAAGACTTCTCCAGTACCACGTTGCGGCCTTTAGGACCCAGAGTAACTTTTACCGCGTTCGCCAGGATGTTTACGCCTTCCAGCATTTTTACGCGTGCGTCGTTGCCAAATTTAACTTCTTTAGCAGCCATGATTGATTCCTTTAACCTAAACCTAATGTATTCAGAAAATGTACGTTGAAGCGGAACAGATTAAGCTTCGATTACGCCGTAGATTTCGCTTTCATTCAGGATCAGCAGCTCTTCGCCGTCGACCTTGATGGTGTTAGAGCCGGAGTATTTGCCGAACACAACAGTGTCACCCACGCTCACAGACATAGGCACAACGTCACCATTGTTGGAAATACGACCCGTACCGACAGCAATCACCTCGCCCTGATTCGGCTTCTCAGCCGCGGCGCCTGGCAGCAGGATACCGCCAGCGGTGGTTTGCTCTTCTTCCTTGCGACGAACTACGACGCGATCGTGTAAAGGACGGATTTTCATTTGGTTTTCTCCAGTAATTAGCATCGTTGCTGTTAACCGGGGGCAGAACCACTCTGCGTCCCCAAAATTCTTGTATTCAGCCTAATGGGGGTGCGCTGAACACTTTTCAACACCCCGCAGAAAGATTTTTTCAGTCTTCGCGACGGTATTCGCCATCAATAACGTCATGACCATTGGCACCACGATGAATACGTGGATCCGGCTGGCCATAAACATCACGCGGCTGGCCCATGCTAGCGCCCATCGCACCCATGCGACCGAAGGCCTTTACTTTCAGCACTTTCAGAACCGAACCCACCAGCGCCTTACGAACACCCGGGACCAGCAGTGAAAAACCAAAGGCGTCGGTAACAAACCCCGGAGTAATCAGCATGGCGCCGGCCAGAGCCAGCAGGAAACCTTCGGCCAGTTCCTGCGCCGGGATAGTGCCTTCTTCCAGGCGACGGTTAGCCCGCATCAGGGTCGCAATGCCCTGTGCGCGCAGCAGTGACACACCGACCACGGCGGTCAGAAAAATAAGAATCAGCGTCCACAGTACGCCAATCTGCGACCCCACTTTGATCAGCACAGCCAGCTCAATCACAGGGACGACAATAAATATCAGCAGTAAAGGCACAAGAGCCTCCCGTTCGGGTACATGAACCGGATAAACCGGTGCGACAGGCAGATATATGGGTCCATCGGCACAGAAAACAACCAGTGCGGATGTCATAAAACGTAAAAGCGGCGGGAAGCCTGGCACACAGTACGCACCGGCAGTCAAAGTGGACGATTGAGCAGAAACAACAACGGCCCTGACGGGCCGTTGAGTTAACACTGACTGCGCGTTATCAGTTGGTCTGCAGCGCAGCGATATCCGGATAGCGTTCCTGCCAGCCGTCAATCAGGTGGTGCTGGTCGATATCCCATGGATGGAAGCCGGTACGGAAGAACATACGCATACCACGCAGGTTATCACGCAGAATACCTTTTTTACCCCAGAAGAACTTCAGCGCGCCCCACCATTCTTTCAGGCTCGGCATATGGCGGTCTTCGCGCAACATGCGGTACTGGAAGTAAGCGATACGGGTAAACAGACTGATCATGGCAATCACCATCACCCGCTTACGCATAAATTCGTTGTTCACCTTGAGGCGGTAAACATCAAACGCGACGGCTTTGTGTTCGATTTCTTCCACCGCGTGCCAGATCAGCATTTTGCGAATGGTCGGATCGACATCATCAAGAATTTCCGGATTTTCCAGCAGGAACTCCGCCAGCGATGCCGTGAAGTGTTCCATCGCGACGGTCAGCGCCAGCTGACGACCTTTACCGAAAACGCGCTTGAGCATTTCGATACGACCCTTCATATGATTGGTCACTTCATCCATCGGGAAACCCATATCCTGAATCGCCTGATTCAGACCTTCATGGGAATGGCCGTGATGAGCTTCCTGACCAATAAAGCCGCGAATCTGGGCCAGCAGTTGCGGATCATCGATGTCATTCTGATAGTTACGTACAGAATGAATAAAGAATCGTTCGCCGTCCGGAAACATTGCCGACAGAGCGTAAAAGAAAGTGCTGATCAGCGAATTATTGTCAAAGCTGTACTTGCGCATCGGTGCACTGGTATCGAATGCCATGCGACGTGGCTTAATTTCGATTGACTGCGCATTATTGTTGTAATCAGTCATGGTTTACTCCGTTATCTGCAGGGTCTGCGGCACCCTGTCAGGATCTGTCAAAGTGGCGGGATACCACTCCCGTCAACTCACACCAATATGACATACTCGTTGCAACGGCCTGTGGTGATAAGCTTGCACATGCTGGTGCATTTCGTGCAATCTGCATCCGGACGCAAAAATAACGATAAATATGAAAACCTTCGGTACCGGCGACTACCTGATTTCGTCTGATTATCTGATCCTGTTATCTGAGCTGGCATTTGAGCACGGCCTGTCGTCGGCCGGACTGCTGAAAGGCTCCGGCCTGCCCGAAGAGTTGTTATTTCAGCCCGGCGTACTGGTTGGCCACGAGTCCGCTCTGGCCGTCGTTGAACACTTTTGCGATCTCACCGGTAACGATATGACCATAGCACTGGAATACGGTAAGCGCATGACGCTGTCCAAACACGGTGCTCTGGGATATGCCGCACAATACAGCGCCACCATGTCCGATGCCGCCGAAAAAGTGATGCGTTATGTCGAAACCCGTGCGCAGATATTCAACACCACGCGCGGTAGCAGTGAACACGAACGACATCTGTATATTGAACCCCGGTTCGAGAGCAAGATCGCTGCAGAATTCCTCTCGCTGGCATTTCTCGCCAGTATCGAAACCATCTGCCGCACACTGGTCGGAGCCCCCGGACGGGAGGCGGAAAGCCGCATTATGACCAGCATCAGCCAGGATCTGTCGCAGCAAACGATTCTGCCTCATTGCAAGGTCGTGAATGCCACCAGCGAAAACAGCCTCAGCTGGCCAGCATCCGCTCTGATTCATCCGCTGCCATTTTTTGATCCGCAGCTGGAAGGTCTGGCAGAACAACAGCTGGAAACCGCCCTCACCTCCCTTGCCCAGCAGCGCAGCCTGAGCCAGAAGGTGCGCCAGCTGTTACAGCAGCAGTTAACAGATGCTCCCACCGTCGACGACATTGCCCAGACTCTGTGTATGTCGGCAGCGACTCTGAATCGCAAACTGAAGGCAGAAGGCAGCAGTTTCCGTCAACTGAAAGACGAGGTGCGCTACAGCCTGGCCCGCTCTCTGTTACAGCAACAGCTGGCAGTGGAAGTGATCGCCGAGCAACTTGGCTTCAGCGATGCCAGCAACTTCACCAAGGCGTTCAAGGCCTGGTCCGGCGTTTCACCTTCTCAGTTCCGCCAGCAGCAATAGTCTGAATCAACCGATTAACCATCCCTGATAATGGAATTCAACTGGGATCAGGGTCGTCATCGCCGTTAAATCACGCTCCGTTCAAAGCCCACAGTACTGAATCCCATGCGCCAGAAGAAACGTCGTCCTACCGGCAAACGCCCTGCCCAGCCGAAAAGCCCACTGCTGACCCTGTGGGAGCAGTGGACTCATCAGAATCCACGCCCACCGCTGGATCGCTGGTTACGCAGCCACCTGCGTAGCCTGCCACTTAATGGTCAGTGGACGCCGGTGATGATTTCCCGCGCCTTAATGGAAGGTGTGCGCTATCAGCAGCTGGCCTGTGCGCTGGAAGATATTCACACCGGTCGTGCCTCACTGGCATGGGAAGACAGCGACTGGCAGGCCTGGGATGAACAATGGCAGGAATTCCGCCTCAGCCGTTTTCAGGCCAATACCTGCTGGAGCTGGATTGAGCGCCGTACCAGCCAGCGCTGGGGCTTTGCTCGTCAGCAGCGCGACGACACCGAGCGCAGTCGTATCGTGCAGGCCTTCGAACAGAAAGCACAACAGCAGCCTCTGTCACCGCTGGGCATGTTGTGGCTCGGTTTGCGTCCGGGCTGGATACAGTTGCTGCGCCAGCGTGCACGCCTGAGCCATTGGTCCGATGCGCAACTGCTCAACTTCGCCGAACAGCAGAATCAGCAACCACCGCTGTGGCTGCGGGTGAACCCGCTGCGGCGCAATCGTCTGTCGCAACCCGACGAGCAGGCCGCCCTGCAACAGATGCTGCAATCACTGCGGGATGCCGACATTAATGCCTCGCTGGAAGGTGGCTACCTGAATGCCCGTGGCGGCAAAGGTATCGAAAGCAGCGAACTGTACCGTTCCGGCCAGCTGGAAATTCAGGACCTTGCCAGCCAGCAGATTGCGGCGGCACTGGAACCTCAGCCCGGCGATAAAATCTGGGATGCCTGTGCCGGTGCCGGCGGTAAGACACTGGCCCTGGCCGGTGCGATGAACAATAAAGGTGCTCTGGTTGCCACCGACCTGCAGCAGTACAAGCTGAATGAACTGAAACGTCGTGCCAGCCGCGCCGGTGCGAGCAACGTACGCACCTTCGTCTGGAATGGTGAAGAAGCCCTGCGTTTACCGCAGGAAGTCGAACGCCACGGTGGCTTCGATAAGGTACTGGTGGATGCCCCGTGCAGCTCTGCCGGAACCTGGCGCCGCAATCCTGATGCGCGCTGGCGCTTTTCAGCCGCCGACACCGCCGAGCTGAACGAACTGCAACAACGTCTGCTCAGTCTCGCTGCAGCAGCCGTGCGCTCTGGAGGGCGTCTGGTGTACGCCACCTGCAGCTGGGCCGTAGCGGAAAACGAAGACATCGTTAATGCCTTCCTCGCCGCCAATCCACAATTCAGCTGCCGCGACATGCGCTTGCTGGGAATGCCGGAGCGTGACAGCGATACCATGTTTGTGGCTGTATTAGAAAAACACTGACGCGGCCTGCGCAGGTAAGGGGATACCAATGAAACTCTGGCTCGTATTGCTGCTGAGCATCAGCAGCCTGTGCGCGACGGCAGAACAGACCGACGCCGAACATTCTCTGACCATCGGTGGCATGAGTGGTTTTCCATTAAATGCTGCCGGGCTTGAGGTACTGCGGGAAGCTTACGCTCCCCTGGGTTATTCTTTGCAGGTGGAGGAATATCCTGCAACCCGTTCGTTGAGCATCGCCAACAGTGGTCAGCTGGATGGTGAAATGGGGCGCATCACCGCCGTCTGCGATGACTACCCGAATCTGGTTAAAGTACCCTATCCGCTGCTGCAGGCGCGCATGGTGGCCGTCACTATAAATCCGGCGTTAAAAAATACTGAGCTGAAAGACCTGCCGCGCTATCGCCTCGGTACTTATCTGGGTGCACTGATTAACGATCACCTGAAACTGCCTTTACGCCATACCGATCAGACCCGTACGCTGGATCAACTACAGAAAATGCTGGAAAGCGGTCGTATTGATTTTGCCGTGACGCCTGATTTTATGATCAGCCGCTGGCAACATAGCAGCGACAAACCGCTTTACCTGCTGCAAGAAGATCTCGGTGCGTTTGATGTATACCACTACGTACACAAGCGTCATCAGCAGCTGGTGCCAGCCCTGTCAGAACAATTACAGAAACTGTCAGCACAAGGTATTACCCAAGAGATTATGGTACAGGCGTTGCGCCCTGGAAAAGGCATAAAAAAACCGCCATAAAGGCCACTGCTGTCCCACAGTTTGGAGTGACTGGATGTCACTCCAAACTGCAGCATTCCTCAGCTGCTGTTTTTCAATCTGAAACGCCTTTCCGGGGCAAGCCCCTGGCCCCCCTGCAAGGAGAGGTATCTCCTTACGATCCTCTCTTTTCGGCGCGTCCGGCTTCA
>NZ_JAEDAH010000018.1 GCF_020320395.1 Thalassolituus marinus
GCGTTTCAGATTGAAAAACAGCAGCTGAGGAATGCTGCAGTTTGGAGTGACATCCAGTCACTCCAAACTGTGGGACAGCAGTGGGCCATTGGCCCGTTTTTTTTATGCCTGACGTCGGCTCAGGAAGCCTGACGCACCCATACTTCCACGCGGCGGTTCTTGGTTTTACCATCGTTACCGGTCAGTGAGGCCACTGGCAGGTTATCGCCATAGCCGACAGACGCTTTCGGGTAAATACCATAGCGGACCAGCTCACGACGCACGGCCATAGCGCGCAGTTTGGACAGCAGGTCCGAGCGCTTTTCCGATTTTTTGGTATCACCAAAGCCTACCAGCACCAGCTCAGCACCCGGATTCGCATGCAGATAATCGACCAGACGCTCCAGATCTTTCAGCGCTTTGTTATCCAGTTTGGCACTGCCAGCATGGAAGCGAAAGTTGATGGTCAGACGCTTGGCATCGGTAGTGATATCACGGAAATCCTTGGGTAATTCAGAGTAGAACTCGGGCACTACCGCTTTCAGTTCCTGTGAAATAAACCCTGTGTCCGCCACAATCTGCTGACCTGCATTTTCCAGTGCAAACGCCATGAACTCAGACACGTAAGGATTTTGCGGATTTTCGTCGGTGTACATAAACAAGCGACGGGACAACGCATAGTCTTCAGTGGCAACAGTCAGTTTATTTGGCAGCAGAGACTTGGCAGCACCATCAGAAACAGATACCAGTTTCGACTGGCGTACCGAAGACAAACCAACAAAGCCAATGCCGTTTACATCACCGCTGACGGTGTCTGACAGGTCAGCGTTAGATTCGAAGCGCTGAGCGGTTTCGATCAATGCTTTTTTACCCAGTACCATGCTCTTGAAACTATCCCAGGTACCGGATTTATCATCACGGGCATAGACATGAATCGGCCCTATACGACCACCCAGCTCAGCCCAATCCTGGTATTCGCCAGAAAAGATACCAGCAATTTCCTGCACACTGAGATCATTCACCGGGTTATCCGGGTGAACAATAATCGCTAGGCCATCGATACCGATGATGTGTTCGCTTTGCGGGCTACGCACATCCATTTTATGTAGCAGAAGGTTCGCTTCTTTATCTTTGGCTGGGCGCGACGCTGCTGCAATATCAGCATCACCATTAAACAAGCCTTTGAAGCCTGTGCCTGAACCGTGAGCAGCCACCAGCACCGATACTGGCTGACCAGTGGCATCAACCACCGCCGTGATCAGAGTTTCGTTTTCCGCACTCTCCTGACGCTGAATTTTGTCAGCACCTTTGGCTCGCAGATACGCTTCAATCAGATTCGGCGCCAGCTCGGCACCAATGGTGTTAGACCCATGAATGGTCAGCAGACGTTCGTTATCCAGCCATTGATCCCCGAAAGGCGCCGGAGCAGCAAACAGCGAGGCCGAAAACAGCACCAGCAGGGAGGCGGAAATACAACGAAGAAACATGGCCGTAATAATCCTGTTCATATGAGTATGATTTTCGGCCGCCATCTTGTGCGGCAAATGTTACAGAATTATTACAGTTGCTTTAATTTTTAGAAAAACTGTTTTAAAACAGATAGTTACAAAGAAAGGTCGTTCCAATCGCAATCAGTGAACGGCGTCATGGACATGGCTCAGCTGTATATCACGATACGGTTCTTCATTAACCATACGCGCCATATTACGCAGTGTGTAATACGGATTATCAACCACCACACTGTTGATTAACCATGACGGCAGGCCGCCACCAGGCTCTGCATGGACCTGATAGGTTACCTTCACCATATCGCCCTCTTGCACAGCGAAGGTCCAGCGCCCGTTCATCCGCGGAATGCGGATGTAATCATCATTGGCAGGAAAACCATCGGGACGGGCTGTCATATTAATCACGACATTACCCTGCTCATCCTGACTGAGTTCGCTCAGGAAGATACTGTCGCGGTCGGTAACCGGCCATGGCGCATCTGACACCATATACAACAGCTTTCGTTGCGGAGAGTAGGCTTCGATCAGTTCCAGTGCTTTGCACTGATGCAACCAGTTCGGCGCCTGCGATGTATCCTCCACCAGCGCCACCAGAGATGGAATCCGCGCACGAAGCGTCATTTCACCACGAAACTCTCTCAGTTCAGAACCCGGAACATCGCGCAGGAACACCTGAATGGCGCGTCGCTTGTCTTCTTTTACCAGCTCCCAGTCAGCGGCTACGGACTGGAACACCGGCAACAGCAGCAGACTCAATACAAACAACAGACGCATTAAACCCCCAGGATTTGGCAATGAGCCGTCAGAATGCCCGCGCTCAGCGTCAGGGAACAGGTTAACATCGGACAAAGGCGACAGCGCTTTGCTCAGTGACCACCCTGGCAATTTGGTGACGCTGGAACATTGGCTGAAAGCCATTCCTGCGGCGTATAAAGGTGCAGAGCCAGAGCATGAACCGGCCCGGCCAGCTCGTCTTTGAGCAGTGCATATACCTTCTGATGGCGGGCAACCGCACGCAGGCCATCAAACGCCTCACTGACCAGCACCAGCTTAAAATGTGAGTCGGTAGCCGGGCCGGCATGCATATGGCTCTCGTTCAGCAGTTCAATGTGCTGCGGGTTCAGTTCTGCCACCTTGCTCTGAATCGTTTCGGCGATGCTCATAAATACCTCATCTGTTTTCTCTGTCGCCCATGATAAATCAGCTGTCGGCGGAAATCAGTTCCGGGAGTTGAGCAGACCCCGCTAAGCCGATACAGTATCGGGCTGTTTAACCCACTTACCGGACGGATGTTCATATGCAGGATATCGATACCACCAGCACCCAGTCTCTGATCGACCGCTACTATGAAGAAGAGAAAGCGCAGCGTGAACTTGAACAAACGCTGGCCTCTTTCACCATGCGCGTTGATGCCAACGATCTGGCGATGCTGAACATGATCGCCCGCCGTTTCCGCAAAACCCGTGAAGAGGTGGCGCAGGAAGTACTTTCTAACGCCCTTATTGACCTGTTTGCACGTGTTGAAGCGGGTGAACGTAAGCTGATGGCTCGTGATGCAGACGATGCTGCCCGTTCAGTCGCCAATGAAATTGCCGAAGAGAACGGCCTGCCGGGTATCGATTTCAAGCCAGGCTACTGGGCCAACAACGATCGCCAGATCACCAAGATTGAGCGCAAGAAGGCAAAGTTAGCGGAACAGGCTGAGAAAGAAGAGCCAATCGCGATGAATGACGATGCCAACGACGACACCATGGAAGCTGAAACTCAGCAAGCACCGGTTGAAATGGAAAATGAAGTCGTTGAAAGCAGCGCTGGCAATGACAGCGACGCTGAAGAAGTGGTAAGCGAAGACAATCAGGAAGCGGCACAGCCAGTTTCCGTATTCGGTTAATCGCCCTGGCCGGGGCAGCCCGGCCGCTATCCGGTGCTTATTTGCGCCAGATCCTGAGCTCCCGGAACTCTCCGGGGCCAGCCTCCATCCAGAACAGCTCCATCTGGTCAGAGAACACAAACTTATTTCCCAGTAAAAAGCCCGCCCTGCGCCGCCCCGAAACCGTTGCGGATGCCTGACGTCCCTGCTTTTTTGCCGTGTTAGCAAAGTCTTCCGGTAACAGATCCATAGATGTCTCCAAGCCGAATAGATTCACAACGTTCTGACTACGCTGAGAGTAACCCGTCATTGTGACAGCCCGGTGTATCGCACTACCCTTTTACCAACGGAATGCATCCGAAAACAGGCCCTTCTGCATCCTGATGGCGGTGAGCGGTTGCTCTCCACTGGCCTTGCTTTACAATGTGCCGCCCTTTTAACGTTCCGTCAATTGAGAAAGCGCACTATGGCCATCCAATGGTTCCCGGGTCACATGAACAAGGCCCGCAAGAAAATCAGTGAGGCAATGCCGGAAATCGATCTGGTGATCGAGGTTCTGGACGCCCGCCTGCCATGGTCCAGCATGAACCCTCTGGTTGACGAACTGCGCGGCGATAAAACCTGCATCAAGATTCTGAACAAAGCCGATCTGGCGGACCCGGAAGTGACCCAGCAGTGGGTGGACTACTTCAGTGGCCAGATGAACACCAAAGCAATGCCTCTGGTGGCAGAAGATCGCAAACAGGTTAAGAAACTGGTGACACTGTGCAAACAGCTGGCAAGTAATAAGCTGGATAAAAAGCAAACCGCCAAGATCATGATCATGGGGATTCCCAATGTGGGTAAATCCACGCTGATCAATGCGCTGGCTGGCCGCTACATTGCCAAAACCGGCAACGAGCCCGCGGTAACCAAAGCCAACCAGATGATCGATCTTAAGAACGGTCTGATCCTGTCGGATACCCCGGGGATTCTGTGGCCAAAATTTGAGAATGAGCACAGTGGCTACCGTCTGGCCGCCAGCGGCGCGGTTAAGGATACGGCAATGGAATACACCGATGTCGCGACCTTTACCCTGGGTTACCTGCTGACGGCTTACCCGAAAGAGTTAACCGAGCGCTTTAAACTGAAGGCGCTGCCGGAAACAGCGCAGGAAGCGATGCATACCATTGCAGCGAAGCGCGGTTGTTTACGCCCCGGCGGTATAGCTGATCTGCACAAAGTGTCGGAACTGGTACTGCACGAAATGCGGTCGGGAAAGATTGGCCGGATTTCACTGGAAAACCCGCAGGTGGTAGAAGCCGAGCTGGCAGTCATTGAAGCCCGGCGTCTGGAGGAAGAAGCCCTCAGGCTTGCTGCTGAATCGCCTGATAAACCTGCGTAAAAGTATTCCACGACGGATCTTCATCCGCCACCACCTCAATCGGATACAGTCCTTCACCGGTTGGAATCTGATTGAGGCCTTCTTTCAGCACCTCAAGGTCACGACAGTAGATAATCCACTGGTTCACCCCATCGTGGGCAATGACCATGCTCACCAGTGCATTACCAGCCGGTTCCAGCTGTTGTTGCAGATGTTCAGAGAAAGTCAGAATGCGGCTTTGTTCGCTCAGCGCCGGAAATCCTGTGCTGTCGTCCACACTGTCAGCCTGCCAGGCAATCTGAACACAGATCTCCATATGATCAGCGTCCCGCACGGTTTCCCAGTCTTCGCGGTACTGAATGCTGATTGGCTTATCGTGCAGGCTACCGGACGCACGGATCCATCGGTTATTCGCCAGCATTTCTTATTCCTTTTTGTTTGGTCTTTCTCAGATTAATAGAAAACCAATCAAAAGCAACAGGTTAACGCCGCCGTTATGCCCTTCAGAGCAGGTTCAGCGGCAGTTTCAGGTAGGCCACACCATTGTCCTCTGCGTCAGGAAACGCCCCCGCACGGATATTGACCTGCAGCGACGGCAGAATCAGCCGCGGCATTTCCAGTCCGGCATCACGACTTTCGCGCATACCAATGAACTGATCACGTGATACGCCATCCTTCATATGAATGTTAGCGGCCTTCTGTTCTCTGACCGTCACACTGGACTGGATCGGGCGCCCTTCCGGCGGATAGTCATGGCACAGATGCAGCACAACATCGTCACCCAACGCCAGAAGACGCTTCACCGAATCGTAAAGGGTCCCCGCATCTCCGCCCGGGAAGTCACAGCGGGCACTGCCCACATCGGGCATAAAAATGGTATCGCCAACAAAAACATCACGCTCTTCAACCACCAGACTCATACAGGCCGGCGTATGACCGGGTGTGGCCATAGCACGGATAACCGTCTCGCCCAGCGAGAGGCTTTCACCATCGGCCAGCAACAGATCAAACTGATGACCATCGGCGAGGAAACGTTCACCCTCATTGAAGATTTTCCTGAAGGTCGCCTGCACTGTGGTTATCGGCTTGCCGATAACAATACGCGCACCCGTTTGCTTGCGGATGTAATCAGCCGCAGTCAGGTGATCTGCATGGGCGTGCGTTTCCAGAACGTAGTCAATCGTCAGCGACTGTTTACCGACCTGACTCAGAATGGCATCGATAAAGTCGGTACCGGTTCGTCCGGACTTCTGATCAAAATCCAGCACCGGGTCAATCACAGCCACTGTCTGACTGCCTTCATCAACCAATATATGGGTAAAGGTGAAAGTATCGTCGTGAAAGAAGCTTTCTATCCGGTAGCTCATTGATCTGACTCCTGAAATTTAACTTGATTATATTAGCATATTCTTATTTAGCAATATTTGATATACACTGTACAGGTTAATGCGTCACCGAGTATAGAAGATGGAAGCGAGCAAACTGCCCGACAATCAGGCTCTGGACCGCCATCGTCAGGAGGCCGTGCGCCTGCTGAAAGCGCTGGCGAATGAACATCGCCTGAACATTCTGTGCTGTCTTCGTCATGGTGAAGTCTCGGTGAGTGATCTGTCGCAACGTCTCCCGCTGAGTCAGTCGGCATTGTCTCAGCACCTTGCCTGGCTAAGAGCCGAACATCTGGTACATACCCGTCGCTGCGCTCAGAACGTCTATTATCAGCTTAGTGACGATAAGGCCGAACGTATCATTAACGTTCTCAACGGACTGTACTGCGAATGCGCCAATGAAACTGAGTAATACCTTACAGGGATATCAGAAAGACTGGCTCAGTGCTGATATCAGCGCCGGCCTGATTGTTGCCATCGTCATCGTCCCACAGGCCATCGCTTATGCCATGCTGGCCGGCCTGCCCCCACAAAGTGGTTTGTATGCGGCATTACTGCCAGCCATATTTTATGCACTGGCGGGCACCAGCCCGACACTGGCTGTTGGACCGGTAGCCGTTGTGTCACTGATGACACTGGAATCGGTGAAAGCGTTCGCCGCTCCAGGCAGCGACGATTTTATTGCTTTGTCCGCGACCCTTGCCCTGCTGGTGGCAGCCTTCTATCTGCTGTATTTCATGGTTGATCTGGGACGCTGGACCACCTTTATCAGTCATTCTGTTATTTCTGCATTCACCAGTGCAGCAGCCATTCTGATTCTGCTGAATCAGATAAAGTACTTTACCGGCCTGAGCATTCCGCGTTCAGGGCACGTGTGGGAACCACTGACCTATTCTGCCAGCCACTCATCAGAGATTGTGCCGCAGGCACTGATGATTTCTGTGCTCGGTCTGCTTCTGTTGTGGGGCTGGCAACGCTACGCTGCCAGGCTGCTGGCGCGTTCTGCACTGCCGAAATCAGTGACTAATATTCTGGCTAAAGCCGGGCCACTGCTGCTGGTTGGCGGAGGTATTATTGCCACGCAAGCGGGTCAGTTACCGGTGAGTACCGTAGGGCATATTCCTGGTGGACTGCCCAGCCTGCAATTTCCTGCTTTATTCTCACATGACTGGCAGGGCCTACTGCCGTCAGCGGCGGTGATTGCCTTAATTGGTTATCTGGAAAGTCTGTCGGTGGGTAATTCTATGGCCCGTGCCCAAGGGATTCGCCTGCAAGCCAACCAGGAACTACTGGCTCTGGCGCTGGCCAATGCCGCCTCCGCCATCAGCCGGGGCTACCCGGTAGCCGGTGGTTTTGGTCGCAGCATGGTGAATTTCAGCGCCGGTGCCCGCA
This sequence comes from Thalassolituus marinus, assembly GCF_020320395.1. Classification (GTDB taxonomy): domain Bacteria; phylum Pseudomonadota; class Gammaproteobacteria; order Pseudomonadales; family Oceanobacteraceae; genus Venatoribacter; species Venatoribacter marinus. Next base: position 7,498 of record NZ_JAEDAH010000018.1, read on the forward strand.
GTCAGATGAGCAGTATTGTCATGGCTTCGACTCTGGCACTGGTCTGCCTGTTTGCCACTGACTGGTTCGCAACGCTGCCCCACGCCATCCTCGGTGTCATAGTCGCGCTGGCGGTCTGGCCGTTGATTCGTTTTCAGGATGGCTGGCATGCCTGGCGTTTTCGTAAAAGCGACGGTCTGGTGTGGCTTGCGACCTTTACAGCCGTGCTGCTAATGGGTGCGGAACAAGGCATTCTGCTCGGAATGATGCTGTCGCTGGCGCTCTATCTGAAACGCACCAGTGAACCGCACATCGCAGAAATAGGCCGCTTCGCCGACAGTGATCACTTCCGTAATGTCCTGCGCCACCAGGTCACCACGTGCCCGGAAGTGCTGATGGTACGGATTGATGAAAATCTCTACTTCGCCAACAGTCAGTTTCTGCTGGACTACATTGCCCAACGTCTGCAGGACAAGCCACAGGTACGTCACGTGGTACTGGTCGGCAGTGCCATTAACTACATCGACTTCAGTGGTTTTGAAGCCCTTAGCCACCTGTTGAGCGAGTTACATGACAAGCAGATTGAGCTGCACCTTGCCGAATTCAAAGGGCCGGTGATGGACCAGATTAATAAGACCGATCTGCTTGAACGGCTACAACCCGGACGAGTTTTCTTTACAGCCAGCGAGGCACTACGCCATCTGGGGAACGTATGACGAAAACATCGGACAGCAAAGCAGACAGCAGCAAAGCGCAAGACGCAGACAAAAACCACGAACGCCCGGCGCGCTATGAGGTGGTTGCGCAACGCGGTGGCGCCAGAATCCGGGTGCGCTACCGTGAAGGCAGCCGCACAGATGACTGCCAGCTGTGCAAATAATTGTCAGCTTTCCTTTTCCCTGCAAATTGACGGTTAATTAAGCCTCTTTCTCCCGGTATCATGCGGACAGTCTGATATTGCGGAGTCATGCATGAATACCACCTACCTGATCCTGATTGTGCTGGCGTTAATTATTATTGCAGCACTATCAGTCTACGCGCTGCACCTGACCCGTAAGGTGAAAGCAGTGGAGCAGCGTCAGGCCGAAGAAGAAGCTGAAGCCGCACTTAATCTGCGCAACAAGCAGCTGGAACTGGTTTCTGATATTCGTTTTATTGCCCGCTCGGTGCTGGAAGCGCAATGCGAAATCACCGAAGGCGTACTGCGTTTGCATTATCTGATCCAGGCACTGGACCCGGATACCTGGCTGCAGGATGAACTGACAACCCTGCGCCAGCACTATAACGCCACCTCAGCGATGCCGATTCTCGACGCCTATAAACAGCTGAGCAAAAAAGAACAGTTCCGACTCGATAAAGAGCGCCTGACCCTGGAAGATCAGCACAAAAACGCTATTGAACGTGAACTGAAATGGCTGGTCAGCCACTCATTCCCAACCGTAACTCTGATTCAGTAATTAAAAAGGAAGTCGTATGAAAAATGCAGGATGGATTGCACTGGCCTCAATGCTGACACTGGCAGCGCCAATAGCCCAGGCAGAATGGACATTACAGAAGGGGTCTGAACTGAACTTTCTGACCACTAAAAATACACACCTGACCGAAGTGCACACTTTCCGAACTCTGGTTGGTCGTCTGCAGGATAACGGCTCAGCCACCCTGAGCATCGATCTCACCAGCATCGACTCAGCGATTCCGGTACGCGACCAGCGTATGCGTGATGTACTGTTTGAAACTGCGCGCTTTGCCACTGCCGACATCAGCACACAGCTTGATCCGGTGCTTATGCAGCAGGTACAGAAAGGTGAATCTGTGCGCACTACCCTCACCGGCAACCTGTCCCTGCATGGCTCTGAAAGCCCGCTGGAAGCACTGGTTCAGATAACCCCGGCCAGTAACGGAACCATCCTGGTATCGACAATTGCTCCGGTGATGGTCCAGTCAGACGACTTTGCGCTGGCAGAAGGCATCCGCAAACTGCGGGATATTGCCGGTCTGAAAGCAATCAGCGAAGTAGTGCCGGTGAACTTCACCCTGATATTTGCCAATCAGGCGCAGTAAACAGGCACTCTGCCAAACTCAGGCCCGAGCGCGTTTTTTAACGCGCTTGAGCACATTCTCCAGATCCGACACCGTATCGTTCATCGACTCCATCACGGCCGTATTCAACGCCGACTCAATCAGCACGGACAAACTGCCGAACGGGTAGTCACCAATTTTCTTGCATAAATCATCGCCAATTTCGCTACGGAACTGTTCGATAATTTTCTCTGCATGTTTCTTATGTGGACGATCCTGCATACAGCCTCCTTAACAGTCCATCGACTGTGTCGCCGGTTGAATAATTAAAGGATCCGGATCGAGATTCAGCGAGTCTGATTTATTCGTGTAATCAAGCTGCGACAAGACATAACGCATCGTATTCAGACGCGCACGTTTCTTGTCATCGGAGCGCACAACCGTCCATGGTGCATCCATGTGATTGGTGTAATAGAACATAGCCTCTTTGGCTTCGGTGTAATCATCCCATTTATCCAGCGATGCCAGGTCAATCGGACTCAGTTTCCATTGTTTCAGCGGGTCTACCTGGCGACTCTGAAAGCGCCTTAGCTGCTCATGACGACTGACTGAAAACCAGAACTTAAATAAGCGAATACCGGAACGGACAAACATCCGTTCCAGCTCCGGCACTTCGCGCATAAATTCGAGATAATCGTTGTTGGAACAAAATCCCATTACGCGCTCAACACCCGCGCGGTTATACCAGGAACGGTCAAACATCACGATCTCACCGGCCGCAGGCAGGTGCTTGATATAACGCTGAAAGTACCACTGTGTTTTTTCAGTTTCCGACGGTTTTTCCAGCGCGACAACACGCGCTCCCCGAGGATTCATGTGTTCCATAAAGCGCTTAATCGTACCGCCCTTGCCGGCAGCATCACGCCCTTCAAATACAATGACGACTTTTTGTCCTGTTTCTTTTACCCAGCCCTGCATCTTCAGCAGTTCAATCTGCAGTTGCTGCTTCTCGCGCTCATACTGACTGCGGGACAAACGCTCACCGTAAGGCAGATGTGGCGTAGGATCTTCAGGCCCCGGCTGTGGAATTATCAGGGGCAAATGATTCTTTTCCATGTCTGTCATGGCACCTCCGGAAAGCAGATCGTTGTTACTTAAACTGTAGCCCGAAGTGTCAGTCCTGACGCCTGACTCAGATCACTGTTCGGCACAGACAAAACGGTTACGGCCGTTCTTTTTGGCCTGATAAAGGTAGGTATCGAGGTGATCGATAATCTGTGTCAGGGTCAACGGTGAATGAGGCCTCGACGTCACCGGTACATAACTGCCGGACGCCGTCATTGCTACCTGACGGCCCTGATCATTGAGCACGACCATGGTGCGGATTGCCTCCTGAATCCGCTGCACAACGGCTTCCAGCTGATCCGGCTGGCAGCCCGGCAGCAAAACAGCAAACTCTTCTCCGCCCAGACGGCCAATATGATCAGTCGGGCGCAAAATCCCCTTCATGGTACGACACAGCATCTTCAGTGCTCTGTCACCGGTGCCGTGACCATGCACATCATTCACCTGTTTAAAGTGATCAAGGTCGAGAAGAATCATGGAGAAAATATGGTACTGACGCTGGCCTCGGGCCCACTCGCGCTCATAGGCCCGCTCAAAGCCACGACGATTTTCGGCACCCGTCAGCGGATCGGTCAGGGCCAGACGGGCCTGCTCTTCCGACTGCTTGACCATAACCATACAAGCAGCAATCACAGCGGCCAGATGCTGCATGAAATCAGTCGCCATGCCGCTGCGGAAACGATCATCACTGCAGGAGTAAAGGCGCAGCTGTCCCAGATAAACCTCATTGCGTAACAGTGGCAATGCTAATCCGCTTTTCCAGGGTGGTGGAGGAGTAACAGCTGAGGCTTCAATCACTGGTACACGGGCCTGGAACTCAAGCTGGTTGAGCAGCACGCCCTGCTCAATATCGAGTGACTGCAGCATGGCAGCTTTGAGCTCGCCATCCGGATCGCAGACTTTCAGCGTGGCAGCATCCAGCTCAAACTGTGCTGGCAGGCCATCAAGCAACAGCGTCAGAAAATCGAACCAGGTCTGACAGGACAACAGCTGCAGTTCAAATGCCTGCAACCGTCTTAGCAGAGCTTCATTGCGTCGTGCATTGTCCAGTAATTCCTGTAAGTCCACTGACTACTGCTCCTCAGATCATCAAAAGAGTATAGTTGCTTCCTGTCAGAACGCTCAGAATCAGGCCTTCTAAAAAAATATTTGCTAAACTTGCCCGCTTTCATTTACCAGAATTTTCATGAAATCATCTGTCCTGATATTTGATTCCGGCGTCGGTGGTCTGAGCATCCTGAGCGAAATCCGCCAGAAGACGCCAGCACCAGACCTGTTCTATCTGATGGATAATGCGTTTTTTCCATACGGAATCAAACCCGATGATGTTCTTATTTCACGAATTCTGAGTGTTTGCCTGAAAGCCGTTGACCAGTTGTCACCGGATGTCCTGGTGATTGCCTGCAACACTGCAAGCACACTGGTCCTTGATGAGCTTCGTAGCCGACTGAGCATTCCCGTGGTTGGAGTGGTTCCGGCCATTAAAGTTGCAGCTGAGCTGACACCAGATAACCGTATCGGCCTGCTGGCTACCCCGGCGACGGTCAACCGCCCCTACACCGACCGACTGATCAGCGACTTTGCCTCCCATTGTGAAGTGACCCGCTTCGGCAGCTCCCATCTGGTGCAGTGGGCGGAGGACTATCTGATCAGTGGTGACGTTCCAGCAGAACTTTTTGGCCACCTGAACCCATGGCTGCAACAGCATCCGATGAGCCACATAGTGCTCGGCTGTACCCACTTCCCGCTGCTGCGTGATGCGATGGAATCGCTATGGCCGGAGACCTGTTGGGTGGACTCAGGCGAGGCCATAGCACGTCGCGTTGCCTCATTGATGAGCGCGCAGAATGACACAGATTCAGGTAAACTCAGCCTCTTCTGGACTGACGCAGAAAAGCCGCCGCAAGGGGCGTTACGCTATTTGCAGCGCCTGGGTGAGGTTCTACAATCCGGACCATTAAGCATATAAAAACCTATACAACTTTTTGCGTGTATAAGTTTTTCAAATTTGAGTAAACTACTCAGGTATTTTAACCACACGGAAATCACATGTCTGAACTTGAATCCCTGTACCGCAAGGTATTGAAAGAACTTGGGGAAGATACAGAGCGGGAAGGCCTGCTCGATACGCCAAAGCGTGCCGCTAAAGCAATGAAGTTCCTCACCAGCGGCTATGAGACCGAACTGTCTGACGTGGTAAACAACGCTGTATTCAGCAGCGACAACGACGAAATGGTGGTGGTTCAGGGCATCGAATTCTATTCTCTGTGTGAGCACCACGTTCTGCCGTTTATCGGCCGCTGCCACATCGGTTACCTGCCAAACGGTAAAGTCCTTGGCCTGTCTAAGTTCGCCCGCATCGTAGACATGTTCGCCCGTCGCCTGCAGATTCAGGAGAACCTGACCAAGCAGATCGCTGAAGCGGTGGAAGAAGTCACTGGCTGCCGTGGCGTCGGTGTCATTATCGAAGCCCAGCATATGTGCATGATGATGCGCGGTGTGCAGAAGCAGAACTCGATGATGCGTACATCTGTGATGAAAGGTGCGTTCCGCGAGCAGCAAGCGACCCGTGAAGAGTTCATGCGCCTGGCAGGAATCTGAAGCACTGAAGCGGAGGTCAGATGTCAGCAACGGATTGGTGGATCTGGCCCCTCATTCTCTACACATTCGGGGCCATTGCAGCTCTGGATGCCCTGTGGCAGGGGCGAACGGCCCAGGGAACTATAGCCTGGGTGCTGGGCCTGCTGCTCATGCCGGTTGTCACCCTGCCCCTTTATGCTTTTTTCGGTAGCCGCCGCTTACATGGCTACCTGCGTGCGCGCCGTCATGGTGACCACAAACTCAGTTTTATAGCCGAAGATATCCTCTCAGCCCTGCAGAAAAATGCCGCCGCCACTGATGCGATGACGCAACCGCTGAATAACCTGTTCCGCCTGCCGATGACTCGTGGCAATCAGTGCGAGTTACTGCGGTCGGGGCATGCAACCTTTGACGCCATGTTCCGCAGCATTGCACAGGCAAAACACTATGTGTGCGTGCAGTTCTACATTATCCGCGATGATGAGTCCGGAACAGCGCTGGCCGATGCACTGTGCGAAAAGGCACAGGCTGGCGTCGCCACCTTTCTGTTGTACGACGAAATCGGTAGCCACGGCCTGAGCCGTAAATACCTGAAACGTTTACGTGAGGCCGGTGTGCGGGTATCGCGCTTTAACCCGCTGCAATTGCGTAATCGTATGCAGCTGAATTTCCGCAACCACCGCAAGCTGGTGATCTGCGATGGCAATACCGCATTCGTCGGTGGCTACAATCTGGGAAACGAGTACCTCAGTAACGAGCAGCTCAGCTGGCGGGATACTCATCTTAAAATCCTTGGCCCGGCCACGCTGGCCTTTCAGCAGGCGTTTATTGAGGACTGGCACTGGGCGACGGGCTACATCCCATCCATTCGCTGGGACATGCCGGCCCCTTGTGGTGACTCTGATGTCATGTGCATTGCCACCGGCCCGGCCGATGAAACCGAAAGCGCCAGCCTGTACTTCAGCCATCTGATTCATCAGGCTCGCCAGCGTTGCTGGTTAGTCAGTCCGTATTTCGTTCCGGATCAGAATCTGTTGTCAGCGATACAACTCGCCGGACTCCGGGGCCTGGACATCCGTATTCTGTTGCCACAAAAAACAGATAATTGGTTGGTGCAGCAGGCAATGCGCAGCTACATAACGCCACTCAGTCGTTGTAACGTGAAGTTCTATACCTACGAAGCTGGCTTCCTGCACCAGAAAGTAATTCTGATCGACGATGAGTGGACCAGCATCGGTAGTGCCAATCTGGATAACCGTTCACTGCGTATTAATTTTGAAATTGGCGCGCTTATTCGCGACCGGAAACTGGCGAAGCAGACTGAAGACATGCTCAACGACGATTTTGCTGCCTCCCGTCCGACCAGTATCCACCGCCACTGGTGGTCTGTATTACTGGCTAAAACCAGCCGTTTACTGTCTCCGCTGCTCTGATTGGCCCATACCGCCATAGCATCTGCCTGTTAGCCGGTCCCAGAATGGTCTGAGGATGTTCAGAACAGGGAAGCTGCTATGAAACCTGCTATTTTGACCGCACTGCTGGCACTCGCCCCCATCGCAGATGCCCGCACGATCGCCAACTTTGAATTTTCCGAAGTTATTCCTGAAACCCAGTCTCACCCTGAAATGGCGCTTAACGGTGCTGCCATTCGTACTATGTATTATCTCGTCGATGCCTACGTCGGCCTGATGTATGTTGAAAACCCCAGTGACGACCCTGACTACCTGATTACTCAGGACACCCATAAACGTGTGGTCTACCACATCCTGGTCAACCGCGTTTCAGGGCGACGTATCGCATCCGCTATGTACGATGCGATGCAGCTTAACCTGTCGGAGCAGGAAGCCGCGGCACTATCCGATCGACTCGACCAGTTGGTTACTATGTTTGACAGTAAAATGGAACGTGGTGACGTGGGCTATGTTGAGTACATTCCCGGCAAGGGTTCAAAAGTTGTCATAAAAGGCGAAGAGAAAGGCATCATTCCCGGCAAAGACCTGTTTGATGCTCTGATGAAAATCTGGATTGGCGAATACCCGGTCACGCACAAATTCAAACGCGGCATTCTCGGTCTCGACCATTCAGAAGAACAGATAACAACCGTCGAATGAAATAAAAAAGCCACGCTATGCGTGGCTTTTTTGTGTAGCAGAAGTCGTTATCAGAACTTCATACCAGCGCCGACCATAACAACCAGAGGATCGATTTCCACTTCCATGCCATCAGCAGCACTACCTTTAACTTCGGTATCAATATCCATTTTCCAGACAGCGGCATTTACCAGCCACTTATCGTCGATCATGTAATCAACGCCAGCGGAATAAGTCAGACCCCAGCTAGGTTTCAGGCCTTTAATACCCAGACCAGCTTCATCTTTTTCGTCAAAGAAGAAGGTATGGTTCAGACCCAGACCGATGTACGGCTGCAGCTTAGAGGCAGCGTCCATTGGGTAATACTGAGCAGAAACCGTTGGCGGCAGATGTTTAACTGTTACCAGATCCGTACCATCAAGATCACCACCTTTAACGGAAGCTGTGTGCTCAAAAGGAGTCGCGGCAAGCACTTCAACACCGAAGTTATTAGTAACCATATACACACCAGTGATACCCAGCTGCACATTGGAATCAATCTCCATGCTGCTGTTATCTGCCTTTGCCAACACCAAGCTGGTCACTGCAGACGTATCCGCACTATTGTCTTTAGGTGCTACGTTAACGAGACCTGCTTTAACAATGATATCGCCTGCTTCATAGGCCAGAGCTGGCATTGCGGACAGGGCTACGGCGCTGGCTAACAGAGTTTTCATCAATTTCATTGTGTATTCCTTCATCTGTGCTCTCGAAAAGATGAGGCCAGATTAACGGAAGGCAGATTGGCCAGTTTGACGTAAATCAAGAAATAAAAATGGTGGGTTTTATACCCATAAGAAAATTGTGCTAAGTCAAATTCCCTACACATTCATCCCAATCAGGCCAGCGAATGGCACAACTATTTCATCTGAAAACTGCACAATGGAATACATTACCGTAGTGAAACTGCGCGGTTTCCCGCTATAGTTGGCTTAAAGGATTTCTGGCAAACGCTCACATCTATGAATAAATTTTCGACTGTTATCGGTCAGCGTCTTCTGTCCTATCTGCTGGCCTTCAGTTTTATCACTGCTCTGGCCGCATTTGCTTTCATTCTGAAGGGGGACTATGAACGCAGCCTGAGTGGCTACGACCAGAGCGTTGTACAGATCCGCAACAGTTACCAGAAGAGCATCAGCTACAGCCTCTGGAACTTTGACTATCGGCAGATCGAAGCGCAGCTGCTCGGTATCCTGAACTTTCCCGGTGTGGTCTATGTATTTATAGAAAACGAAGATGAGGTTCTGCACAGTGCCGGCGATGCCTACAGCCATACAGACCAGCATTTCAACTTTCCCCTTGATTATGAAAGTGCCGGCCAGGCGTATCACCTTGGGAATCTGCACATCAGCATCGACCACACCCAACTGCACAATGAGATAAAACAGAAAGCCCTTAATATCCTTGCTATTCAGTTCGTAAAAACCTTTTCCATTGCCGTATTTATTCTGTTTATCGTCCATCGCATCATTACCCGGCGCCTGGCACAGATGGCCGACTGGGCAAAGAAGTTTCATCTGAACAATCTCGATACTCCGCTGACCACCGACCACTCCAGTGACTCTGCTGATGAGATCACCATGGTGGTGGATGCCGTCAACGACATGCGCTACCGCCTGCAGCAGGATCTGTCACTACAGGAAAAATCGCGGCGCGAGATTGAACATGTAAAAGAGCAACTGAGTATCGCCATCAACAATGCCGCCATTGGCTTCTGTACTTACCACGTCAACCTCGATCAGTTTATTGGCAATGCGCATTTTGCATCTCAGTTCGGGATTACCGAATACGAGCTGGAAAACCTGCCGCATCCGATGGATGCCCTGCTCGGGCGTATCGCAGGACCGGATGCGGTACAACAAAGAGAGCGCATTAATAAGTTGTTGCTGGGACGTCTGAACCGGGTTCAGGACAGTTTTGAAGTGCGAAACTTTCGCGACGAACAACGTTTTCTCGACATTACTCTGCAAATCACTCGTTACGAAGATACACGGCCAAGGCAGATTCTCATTTGTGTCACTGACCGTACCAGTGAATCACTGGCGTTGGCCAAAGCGCGCGACCTGGCAGTATCCCTGGAAAACAAAGTGACGCAGCGGACCGAAGAGCTCTATAACGAGCAGCAGCGCGCACGAGCTATGATTCGCCAACTGGAACATGAGCTGGATCGCACGCAGAATCAGGAGCAGATGGCTCAGCAGAAGAAAATCAATGAGTTATTGCTGCGCCAGTTGAGTGGTGCTTGTGGGGATAGCCCGGAGACAGAAGGACGTAGCCTGAATGCCATAAGAGAATATCTGGCGGTGTCGGCTTCTGATGCCCGTGAAAGCGTGAACCTCACCAGCTGCGTCAAACACTGGTTTGAAGAGAATCCGCCAACCGCAATCGACTACGAACTGAAGTTACCGTTTTCGCTGATTATTGAAGAAAACCCTGATTTGCTGGGATTCCTGTTCAAACACCTGATCATTAATGAACCCGCCATTCAGCTCAGTCAGGCATTGAGTATTACCTTGCGCCTGGCCGGCGATACCGTCGAGTTTACTGCCGACTATCAGTTGCAAAAAGAACTCCCTCCGGCCGACGAGAGCTATCAGGATATCAGCGAACTGTGCCAGCAGATTCTCGCCATGCGCTTCAGCGGACATCTGAATTCTGAACAGATAGACGAACATACATTGCGTAAGCGCTACACCATGGCTATGCGCAACTTATAAAAAAAGCGGGCAATGCCCGCTGCTGTCCCACAGTTTGGAGTGACTGGATGTCACTCCAAACTGCAGCATTCCTCAGCTGCTGTTTTTCAATCTGAAACGCCTT
>NZ_JAEDAH010000104.1 GCF_020320395.1 Thalassolituus marinus
GTTCCCCTGGGAGGCAGCAGGCATTGCGGATTTAAAAGTCGTTTATAGAAAACCGATATCTTTAAAACTGTGGGACAGCAGTGGAGCATCAGCTCCGTTTTTTTATTGCACTACAGGACGTTCCATATACACCGCATCTGTGCCATAACTATCACAGATGCGCGCCGTCTCATCTTCGATAAATCCCTGACGCCGCCAGAAAGAATCCGCCCCCTGCACTGCTACCAGACTGATCTTCTTTACGCCCATGGACTTCGCTGACGTCAGCACCGCGTTAAATAATTTAAGCCCCAGTCCTTTGCCCTGCGCACGCTGATCTACTGCAAGGTCGTGCAGATACAAAGTATCAGCACTGGAGTGCGAACTGACATCATCGATAACCTCAGACAGCGAAGGTGGATTACGGCCCGCCCAGCGGTGCGCCAGTACGTAGGCCTCAATAGCACCCTGCTCCGACACACTGACGAAGCAGCTTTGTGGAGTAATTGAGCGTTTGCAACGCAGAACTTCAAGAGGTTCAGGTGTTACTTCGGAGTAGGCACTCTCCTGCACCGACATAATGCCGGACCAATGATCATCAATAATGCGCGAAACAGACACAATACCCTGCAGCAGACTGAAAAATGGCCGGCAATACTAGCACACCCTTATTCAGCCGCTGTTGTTGTTTGGTATCTTCAGGCAGCAACCTGGGTTTTAAGGGCTTGTCTGAGCAGCATCTGACTGCTCTGGGCTTGCTGCGGGAACTGACTGCGGCCAAGTTTCCAGCGAATGCCACGAATACCCCGGTCAGTGGCATGCGTGCGCACCAGCGCGAGTAATGCTGAGTCTTCCATTTCATGCTCGTCGCGCACAACAAACGCAAAGGTTGAGTGAGAATAGCGCCCGACATAAGCATTCTCTGGCGCAATGGAACGAATGATATCGCCAAGCTGTTTCATCATATGCTGTTGCGCCCAGCCAGTCTGCTCACTGTTCAGCTCACGCGCATTGGATACCTCAAGCATCAGCACAGTAAATGGACTCGCCACCCCCGGTCCGCCGACCAGTGACTCCAGCATAAAGCGTTCAATCCCCGAGCGATTAGGCAGACCTGTCGATTCATCAATAAAAGCTTTGGTTTACACCCACTCTTCTTCCTGACGCATGCGCTTTTCTTCGACCAGACGCTCAGTTACATCGGCATACACTGTGAGCATGGCAATTAGACTGAAAACAACGGTAACCAGAACCACCGGAATGCCCAGTGCCATGCCTGACAACTCATTGTCCATTGCAGGCATAGACCCGGCCGGTACCACGACAGCTTCCATTCCGGAGTAACGCATACCACACACCGCAGCACCCATAACCAATGCAGCTGCGATCTGCAACCATGCCGCACGACGTCCACGTACCGTTTGAATAAATCGGCAGATCGCTAACGCTGCCGCCGACGCTCCAACTGCGATGGCGATGGATACTGAAAACCACAGTGGATCATAGCTGACTGCAGGCGTCATCTTCATCGCTGCCATGCCCAGATAGTGCATCAGACCGATACCTCCGCCCATCACCAGGCTACCAGAGGCCAGCGTGAGCACACCCACCGCCTGATGGCTGATCAGATACAATGCCAGTCCGGATGACAGCACAGCGGCGATGGCAGAAATAACCGTCATCGTCAGGTCATAACTCATTGGCATGCCCATTTTATAGGCGCCCATACCGGTAAAGTGCATGCTCCAGATACCCATGCCCATGGATATCGCGCCAAGTAACAGCCAGACTCGGCGTTTACTGCCAGAAACGCGGGTTAACTGAGTGCCGAAATACAGCGCACAATAAGAGGCCAGAATCGCAATCAGGTAAGAGACGCCTACCAGGGTCAGGTCGTAACCAGCATTCATATCCACATCAAAAGTAGTTGATTAATTTACTCAGGTATCATGACGTAACAAGCCATATCGGAGAATGTGACCTTACATAACTTATCGATTTAGTCAGGTATTTTGCGTCGATCTGAACAAAGTCTGATCAATTCGTGGAATAACGGCGGCGCAAAAACATTCGCAGAACGGATGCCCGAGAGCAGACAAGCCACCAGGAAAGAAAGAATAACGAGAGGAACAAAGCGTAAATTGGTCGGGATGAGAGGATTCGAACCTCCGACATCCAACACCCCATGCTGGCGCGCTACCAGGCTGCGCTACATCCCGACAAAGACTTCAGACGCGCGTCTGAACGAAGCTGAGTATACCTAAGACACTGAAAAGATAAAGATTTTCAGTCGCGACCATCAGGGCCCAGAAGATCGGCAAGCTCTTTCAGTTCGTTGATCATATTCTTGATCAGCGCCTGATCCATCGCTACCGCATTGGAGTCGCCTTCTTCCGACAGGCGTTGTCGGGCTCCACCAATGGTGTAGCCCTCGTGATAAAGCAATGCACGGATTTCACGCACCAGGATCACATCCTGACGCTGATAATAACGGCGATTACCACGGCGCTTGACCGGGCTGAGCTGAGGAAACTCCTGCTCCCAGTAGCGCAGAACGTGCGGCTTAACATCGCACAGCTCACTCACCTCACCAATGGTGAAGTAGCGCTTGGCTGGAATAGGAGGAAGCTCGTTATTGTGGCTGGGTTCCAGCATAAGCTTCCACACGCACCTTGAGTTTCTGTCCTGGCTTGAACGTCACAACCCGGCGGGCAGAGATGGGAATCTCTTCACCGGTTTTCGGATTGCGACCTGGTCTCTGGCGCTTATCACGCAGATCAAAGTTGCCGAAACCCGACAACTTCACCTGCTCATTGCGACTCAGGCTATCGCGAATCTCATCAAAAAAGAGATCCACCATATCTTTCGCCTCGCGCTTATTCAGACCAAGATCTTCAAACAGTTTTTCTGCCAGTTCAGCTTTGGTCAAAGCGGACATGCTAACCCCTTAGCGTTGCTCCCAGGCTATCTTCAAGATGAGCCAGTACTGATGATACAGAATCGTTCACTTCTTCATCAGTCAATGTGCGGGAAGGATGCTGCCAGGTCAACCCCAATGCGAGACTTTTTCTATCAGGATCAATGCCTTTGCCGACATACACATCAAACAGGTTGAGCTTTATCAGGTACTCCCCTGCTTTTGCACGAATTCCTGAAAGAACCGCATCAACCGGTACATCCTGAGCAACAACCAGAGCCAGATCACGACGCATTTCCGGGAACTTGGAGATGTCTTCATACGATGGCACGGCGATATCACGAATGGCTTCCAGATCCAGTTCGGCAACGAACAGTGCCTGTTTTACGCCAACTTTCTTCTGTGTCGCAGGATGCAGCGCACCAATCCAACCTATTGGCTGGCCGTTTTTCAGAATACGAGCGCTCTGTCCTGGGTGCAGTGCCGGATGCTGAGCAACCTCAAAGCGATAGGCAGAGGCGTCACCACCACGAGCCAGCAATGCTTCTACATCGCCTTTCAGGTCGAAGAAGTCGACCGGAGCTTCCTGTTCACTCCAGCTCTGAGTCAGACGATTACCACAAACCAGCATCGCCAGGGTCGGGATCTGCTTCAGGCCATCAGCCTCAGGTACAAAACGCAGGCCGGTCTCGAACAGGCGCACACGTGGCTGCTGACGCTTGAGGTTGTAGCTGGCTGCTGACACCAGACCAGTGAGCAGCGTGGTACGCATCACGCTCATTTCCGCCGAAATCGGATTGAGCAACGCCAGTGCTTCGCGCTCCGGGTCGAGGGCTTTCTGCAATTCTGGTTCTACGAAGCTGTAGGTAATAGCTTCCTGGAAACCACGAGCAATCATCTGACGACGCAAGTCGCGGATGGCCATGCGGGATTCCGGCGCTTTTGCCAGCGGTGTTGCTGCCGCAGGAGTACGTACTGGCAGACGGTTATAACCGTAAATACGCGCCAGTTCTTCGATCAGATCGGCTTCGATCGCCATATCGAAACGGTAAGACGGTGCAGTCACTGCCCAACCTTCTTCGCTGGCTTCGGTGTTCATACCAAGGCGAACCAGAATATCGGTCACTTCGTCGTCGGCCATGGTCAGGCTCAGTACCTGCTCAATGCGCTTACGACGCAGAGTGATATCTGCTGCTTTTGGCAGGTCCGCTTCGGAAGCGACTTCAGTCACTGGGCCTGGCTGACCGCCACAGATGTCGAGTACCAGTTGAGTGGCACGTTCCATCGCGGTACGGGCAATGTTGTAGTCCACGCCGCGCTCGAAGCGATGCGAAGAATCGGTGTGCAGACCGTAGTTACGGGCACGACCAGCAATAGAGATAGGGTTAAAGAACGCAGCTTCCAGCAGCAGATCCTGAGTTTCTTCGTTCACGCCTGAGTGTTCGCCACCCATGACACCGGCCATAGCCAGTGGTTTAGCGTGATCGGCAATCACCAGCGTGTCGGCAGTCAGTTCAACTTCCTGACCGTCGAGCAGAGTGAGCTTCTCGCCCTGCTCTGCCATGCGAACGCGGATACCACCTTCAATGCGGTTCAGGTCGAACGCGTGCATTGGCTGGCCCAGTTCGAGCAGTACGAAGTTGGTGATATCAACCACCGGGTCGATGGAGCGGATACCGCTACGACGCAGTTTCTCTACCATCCACAGCGGCGTTTCGGCCTTAACGTTAACGCCCTTAACAACACGGCCCAGGTAACGAGGACACGCATCAGATGCTGATACTTCGATGCTGGCAACGTCGTCGATGGCTGGAGCAACAGGAGCAAACTCTGGAGCCGTGACAGCAGTACGGCTCAGTACGCCGACTTCACGGGCCAGGCCTGCGATGCTCAAACAGTCTGCGCGGTTAGGCGTCAGATCCACTTCAATCACAGTGTCGTCGAGGTTCAGGTATTCGCGAAAGTCCATGCCGACAGTCGCGGAGTCAGGCAGCTCCATCAGGCCGTCAGAGCTTTCTGCCATACCGAGTTCAGCTTCGGCACACAGCATGCCGAATGACTCGACACCACGCAGCTTGGCTTTTTTGATTTTGAAATCACCCGGAAGCACCGCACCAATTTTGGCGAACGGAATCTTCAGGCCTTCACGTACATTGGCCGCGCCACATACGATCTGGAATGTTTCGGTGCCGTCAGTCACCTGACACAGACTCAGTTTGTCGGCATCCGGGTGCTGTTCGCGGGTAACCACCTGACCCACAACAATACCTGAGAACTTACCGGCAACCGCTTCGGCGCCATCGACTTCGAGGCCGGCCAGGGTCAGCTGATCGACCAGTTCCTGAGTATCAATCTCAGGGTTTACCCATTCGCGTAACCACTGTTCGCTGAATTTCATTTCTTATATCCCCTGAATTACTTGAACTGCTGCAGGAAGCGCAGGTCGTTTTCGAAGAACAGACGCAGGTCATTTACGCCGTAGCGGAGCATCGCCAGACGCTCAACGCCCATACCGAAGGCGAAGCCTGTGTATTCTTCAGGGTCAATGTTTACGTGCTTGAACACTTCCGGGTGAACCATGCCGCAACCGCCGACTTCGAGCCAACGACGCTTGGTGCCCTCTGGAGTTTCAATCACCCATTCAATGTCGATCTCGGCAGATGGCTCAGTGAACGGGAAGTAAGATGGACGCAGACGGATCACCAGATCACGCTCGAAGAACACACTCAGGAACTCCTGAATAGTGCCCTTCAGATCGGCGAAGCTGATGCCTTTATCAACCAGCAGGCCTTCAACCTGGTGGAACATTGGCGAGTGAGTCTGATCGTAGTCGCAACGGTATACGCGACCCGGACAGATAATGCGGATCGGCGGTTGCTGTGACTCCATGGTACGCACCTGTACCGGCGAGGTATGGGTACGCAGCAGCGTCGACGCATCAAAGTAAAAGGTATCGTGCATCGCACGCGCTGGGTGGTGCGATGGAATGTTCAGAGCTTCAAAGTTGTGGAAGTCGTCTTCCACTTCCGGGCCTTCAGCAACCTGATAACCCGCATTGGCGAAGAAACCTTCAATGCGCTCAAGTGTGCGGGTAACCGGGTGCAGGCTGCCTTCCTGAACGCCACGACCAGGCAGAGTCACGTCGACAGTTTCAGAAGCCAGCTTGGCATTCAGTGCTTCTGTCTCGAGGGCCGTTTTGCGCTCGTTCAGTGCATTCTGAACCTGATCACGGGCCTCGTTGATGACGGCACCGATTTTCGGGCGGTCTTCCGGCGCGACGTTACCAAGATTTTTCATCAGGGCTGAGATTTCACCCTTTTTACCCAGATACTGAACACGTACCTGATCCAGTGCGGCAATATCGCCTGCTGCGGCGACTGCGGCCAACGCCTGTTGCGTCAGGGCCTCTAAGTTTTCCATCGTTTATGATCCTGAAAGGTCATCTTTTGAATTAGCTCTTACCGCAACGGCTTCATACACAACCAGCGGTAGAAAGGCGCTCTGGTAAGAACTAACGGCTCTAATATAAATCGGCAAAAAAATAGGGGAGGTCTTTCAAAGAAAGCCACTCCCCTATCCTCGATCAGACACTAGCGTATCTGATCAGCGCTGTATTCCCCTCAGGGAATCAGTGAATTACAGGCTGGTCTTGGCTTTTTCAACCAGAGCCGCAAATGCTGCCTTTTCATTCACTGCCAGATCAGCCAGAACCTTACGGTCGATTTCAACAGCGGCTTTTTTCAGGCCGTTGATGAACTTGCTGTAAGACAGACCGTTCTGACGTGCACCGGCGTTGATACGCGCGATCCACAGCTGACGGAACTGACGCTTACGCTGACGACGGTCACGGTATGCGTACTGACCAGCTTTGATCACAGCCTGTTTAGCTACACGGAATACACGGCTACGAGCACCGTAGTAACCTTTAGCCTGCTTCAGAATTTTTTTGTGACGACGACGAGCGATCACACCACGTTTTACACGAGCCATAATTTATCTCCTGAACAGTACCAATTAAAGGTTAGGCAGCATGCGTACTACCAGCTTCACATCTGAGGCATTGAGCTGAGTCATGCCGCGCAGATGACGCTTACGCTTGGTGCTTTTCTTAGTCAGGATGTGGCTACGGAAAGCTTTGCGGTGTTTAAAGCCGTTCGCAGTCTTCTTGAAGCGCTTAGCTGCGCCGCTCTTAGTTTTGATTTTAGGCATTTTGTTACTCCAAAAGTTAATGGCGCGTACAGAAACTAAGACCCTGTACAACACCTGCCGCTTCAAACAGAAGCTTAATGCTCCTGTAGTGCCTGGCAGAACGTATAAACCCCGGACCAGGTCCGGGGTCTGGGCGTCCGTTTGAAAGCCAGACTACTTCTTCTTGGAAGGGGCGATTACCATCACCATCTGACGACCTTCCAGTTTTGGACGCTGTTCAACGCTGCCGAGTTCTTCAAGATCTTTCTCGACACGCATCATCAGTTCCATACCAATGTTCTGGTGCGCCATTTCACGGCCACGGAAGCGAAGAGAAATCTTCGCCTTGTCGCCCGCTTCCAGGAAACGTTTCAGATTACGCAATTTAATCTGATAGTCCCCTTCCTCAGTGCCCGGACGGAATTTGATTTCCTTAATCTGGACCTGATGTTGTCTTTTCTTGGCTTCGGCCTTTTGCTTTTTCTCTTCGTAAAGCTTCTTACCGAAGTCCATCACCTTACAGACGATTGGATCGCCGTCTGAAATCTGTACCAGATCCAGCTCAGCTTCGGCTGCCGCTTCAAGTGCCTCTTCCAACGAGACGACGCCAATCTGGCTGCCGTCTGCGCCAATCAAACGAACTTCGCTTGCACGAATGTTATCGTTGATAGCGGCTCGGTTGTCTGGGCGGCCGCCTTTTCTGTTATCGCGTCTGATGATCAGTTCTCCATTCCAAACCGGCCGCGCTGTGCGATGGCGCCTTCAAGCAGTTCTTCGAAGGCTTCTACGCTCATAGTCCCCAGGTCTTCACCTTTACGGGTACGCACTGCGACGGTGTTTGTTTCTACTTCTTTATCCCCTACCACCAACTGGAAGGGTACCTTGTGCAAAGTGTGCTCGCGGATTTTAAAGCCGATCTTCTCGTTTCTCAAGTCCGCCTCTGCCCTGAAGCCCTTAGATTTCAGGCTTTTGGCAAGATTTTCGCAATACTCGGCCTGATTGTCGGTAATATTCAGTACAGAAACCTGCTGTGGAGCCAACCATGGCGGCATCGCACCCGCATAGTGTTCAATCAGAATACCGACAAAACGTTCGAAAGAACCCAGAATCGCACGGTGCAGCATCACTGGTGTTTTACGCTCGCCATCTTCATCGACAAACTGTGCACCAAGGCGCCCTGGCAGCATGAAGTCCAGCTGCAGCGTACCGCACTGCCACACACGATTCAGACAGTCACGCAGTGAGAACTCGATCTTAGGGCCGTAGAATGCACCTTCACCCGGCTGCAGATCCCAATCCAGGCCTGCTTCATTCAACGCGTCTTCCAGTGCCGCTTCTGCCAGATCCCATTGAGAGTCATCACCGATACGACCTTCCGGACGAGTCGACAGCTTCATTTCAACCGCGTCAAAGCCGAAATCTTTGTATACATCCAGCGTCAGCTTGATGAAATCCGAGGCTTCCTTACGAATCTGCTTCTCAGTAACGAAAATGTGCGCGTCATCCTGAGTAAAACCACGCACACGCATAATGCCGTGCAGTGCACCTGATGGCTCGTTACGGTGACAGGAGCCGAACTCCGCCAGACGCATTGGCAGGTCACGGTAGCTCTTCAGCCCCTGATTGAACACCTGAATATGACACGGGCAGTTCATTGGCTTAACAGCATAGTGGCGTTTTTCAGACTCAGTGGTGAACATCGCATCGGCGTAATGTTCCCAGTGGCCTGATTTCTCCCACAGAGTACGGTCAACCACCTGCGGAGTCTTGATCTCCAGGTAGCCAGCATCGCGCTGCACCTTACGCATGTACTGTTCCAGCACCTGATACATGGTCCAGCCATTCGGATGCCAGAACACCATACCCGGCGCTTCTTCCTGCAGGTGGAACAGATCCAGCTGCTTAGCCAGTTTACGGTGGTCACGCTTTTCCGCTTCTTCGATGCGTGTGATGTAAGCTTTCAGGTCTTTCTTGTCGTTCCAGGCAGTACCATAGATACGCTGCAACTGTTTGTTCTGCGAATCACCGCGCCAGTAGGCGCCCGACACACGCTGCAACTTAAATACGCGCATCACGCGGGTGTTCGGTACGTGCGGACCGATACACATATCGGTGTATTCTTCGTGGTGATACAAGCCGACTTCGGTTTCGCCCTTCTCAATCAGACCATCAACCAGTTCGACTTTGTAATCTTCCTGACGATCAACGAAAACGCGACGCGCTTCTTTAATAGGCGTCATCTTCTTGATGACGTCGTAATCTTTCTTGATCAGTTCTTTGATACGCGTTTCGATCGCCGTAACGTCTTCCGGAGTGAAAGGACGCTCATAGTCGATGTCGTAATAGAAGCCGTCCTCAATCACCGGACCAATCGCCATCTTCGCAGTCGGGTACAGCTGTTTAACGGCATGACCGACCAGGTGAGCAAAGGAGTGACGGATTACTTCCAGACCTTCCTGATCACGACCGGTGATCAGAGAAACTTCGGCGTCTTCCGTAATGATTTCACAGGCATCAACCAGCTTGCCATTGATACGACCGCAAACCGTCGCTTTCGCCAGACCAGGGCCGATATCTTCAGCGACCTGCATCAGGGTTACGGGTTGGTCGAATTCGCGCTTGGAACCATCAGGAAGGGTAATAACAGGCATATCAGATCCTTGTCAGTGGTGGCCCCCACGACAGGCCACATGAATTTAAAAGAGGACGTACTCTACAGACCCTCGCGGTGACTGTAAACCTCTGTACTGCCGCTGTTTTTCTGCTCGCGCAGCCAGCGCGCAGGCGGCAGACCAGTTACTTTACGGAAGGCTCTATTAAATGCACTCTGCTCGGAATAACCCAGCAGTAAGGCAATTTCGCTCTGCGTTAAGCGCCCTTCCAGCAAGTATTCCCTGGCCAGCTGCATACGCACGCTGGTGAGTACATCGGCAAAGCGCAGGCCTATCGTACTCAGGCGACGAAACAGCGTCCGTACCGACATGCACAGATACGACGCAACAACATCAGCCTCCGGCTGACCCTGCTGTATGGACGCCAGCAGCGCCTGACGCAAACGAACAGTGAACGGATCTTCCTGCGGCAAAACCGACACCAGCGCCTGCGCTTGCTGTTCAAGCAAGGAATGCAGCCCTGAATCATGGGTGCTGACCGGCAGGTTCAGTTGCCAGGGCTGCAGATAAACAGCCGTACGTGCCTGAGCGAAACTCACAGGACAACCAAGATCAGCGACCAAAGCATCCGCTTCAACCGGTTGCGCAAAGGTAAAGTGCACTTCCGCCGGAGCCAGCAAGGGGTTAGTTACCATACGGCGCACGAAAGCTATTAATCCCACCAGCAGCACTTCATCCGACAGTCTTGATGATGGACCAAAATCCGTGGTCCAGCTCAGACACACCAGGCCGCGCTCAAAGCTGGCTTCCGCCCGATCACCATCGTGCAGCAAACGCTGATAGCGCTGAAAGCCCTGCAAAGCGTCGGCAAGGGTGCGCGAAGACAACAACAGATGTCCCAGCACGCCGACATACTCGGGGCCAACTAACCGCCCCAACTCAACCGCCACAGCCTCCTCCGGATAGCGGTCATCAAGCGCCTGCAACAGATCCCACCACTGGCGAAAACTGATACGCGAATTCGGTTGAAACGACTGCAGGTAGCGATACAGCTCATTATCGGTATCCGCCCGATCTTCCATAAAGCGTCGCGCCAACCCGGCAAGGTCGCCACTCACCTGCAGATTCGCCAGCAATCCCATTGATCATCTCCATCTGAATGGCAGTTATTGTCAAAATGATGGCAGATATTGTCAATCAGAACCACAACTGCAGGCGTAGCCTGTATGTAATCCAAACGATCAGAATAATAACGAAGGAGATCACCATGCAGGACGTCATTCACGCTCTGTTCTTTATTGCCGCCTTCGGCGCACTGTTTATCGGCATTATGGTTGCCGAAAACCTGTATGCACGCTCTAAGGGACGAACCATTTATCGTATGAAGGAAACCATTGCCAATCTTGCAACCGGTGCTTCCTACAAAATCGTCGACGGCATCGCTATCGCCCTGTTTATCCAGACCTTCTATCTGTGGGTATACGACTATGGCTTCCAATGGAATCCGGAACTGTCCTGGTGGAGCGTGCTGGCCCTGATCCTGTTTATTGATCTGTGCTTTTTCATTGCACACATTCTGATGCACAAGGTGCGCTGGTTCTGGAACGTGCATGTAACGCATCATTCTTCAGAGCACATGAACTTCTCCACTGCCCTGCGTCAGAATTTCACCTTCGCCTTATCCGGCACCTGGTTAGTTTGGTGGATTCCGGCCGCCATCGTCGGTTTTGATAAAGACTGGGTATTAATCGCGATCGAAGGCAATCTGGTGTATCAGTTCTTCCTGCATACCGAACAGGTTGGGCGTCTGGGCTGGCTGGAGAAAATCTTTAACACGCCATCCCATCATCGCGTACACCACGGCAGCAACCCTGAACAGATTGACCGTAATTTCGGCGGCATATTTATTTTCTGGGACTATCTGGCCGGTACTTTCACCGATGAAAAAGATGCAGGGGTTATTAAGTACGGCGTCAGCCGCATGCCAGAGCAGCCGTTTAACCCATGGCACCTGCAGGTACACGACTGGATCGCGATGTTCCGGGACGTATGGCGCTACAAAGACCTGCGCATCATGGTGAAACACCCGGATTGGGTACTGGAAAAATACGGGGATCAGATGGCCCAGCAGAATCTAAATCGCCAGGCCGAGCAGAGCTGACCAGCGTCAGCCCTGCGCCAGGAAAAATCAGATGTTGGCCAGCATGCCCTGGCCAACTTTGCGAGCCGTTTCCGGACCCATTAATTTGCCCACCAGCACCAGAGCAAAACGCAACGCCGTTGCTGGCCCGCGACTGGTAATCACCTGACCATCGACGATAACGTCCTGGGTCATACAGAAACCTGCCGACTCAAGTAATTCCGCCTCAAAGCCCGGATAACAGGTCGCCTGCTTACCATCCAGCAAGTCATGCTTAGCCAGAACAATTGCCGGTGCCGCACAGATAGCGGCGATAACACCGTCTTTTTCCTGTTGCTGCTTCAGCAAGCGGGTGAAGGTTTCACTGGCCGCAATATGTTCCGAACCAGGCATGCCGCCGGGTGAAATAACGGCATCCCAGGACTCGCCGGTACATTCGTCAATTAACGCATCAGCTACGATCCGGGTACCGTGTGCACAGGTTACCTGAGCCGTTGGCATCACCGACGCCAGGGTGACGTCCACTCCACCACGACGCAGAGTATCGACGATGGTCACGGTTTCAATATCTTCACTGCCATCGGCAATGGCTACCAGGGCTTTGGCCATGTTGTTTTCCTCAGTGTCATTATTGCGGCAAGTTTGCCACCTGCCCGACACGGAAAAAAGCGTCAGCTGGCTTTTTCCAATACGACCTCCCGACATCGGGCCGCCACAGCCACCATAGCCTCAAGTGCCGGAACCACCTCTTCCCAGCGCCGGGTTTTCAGACCGCAATCCGGGTTTACCCATAAATCCTCCGCCCTGACCAGCGCCAGTGAGCGTAGCAGGATATCTTCCATCGCCTCAGCTGAAGGCACATTCGGACTATGAATATCGTAAACACCAGGACCAATACCGTTGGCATAGGGTGTCTGCGCCAGTGTCTTCAGCAGTCCTGATGCTGAACGCGCGGTTTCCAGCGTGATCACATCGGCATCCATCGCTTCAATAGCAGGAAGAATGTCGTCAAAATCGGCATAGCACATGTGCGTATGAATCTGAGTACTATCCGCCACACCACTGACGCAATAACGGAAACTGTTTACCGCCCAGTTCAGATAGGCCTGATGCTCTGCACGTCGCAGTGGCAAAGCTTCCCGCAGTGCCGGCTCGTCGACCTGAATAACAGAAATGCCGCTGGCCTCTAACTCACTGACCTCATCACGCAAGACAGCAGCGAGCTGATAAGCGGTCGCGGACCAGGGCTGATCATCACGCACAAATGACCATTTCAGAATCGTTACCGGGCCAGTCAGCATGCCTTTCACCGGGCGTTCAGTCAGCGACTGCGCGTAGCGACTCCACGCAACGGTCATGCTGTTCGGACGTTCAATATCGCCATAAATAACCGGTGGTTTAACACAGCGGGAGCCATAGCTCTGTACCCAGCCATTGGCCGTTGATGCAATCCCCTGCAGTTGCTCGCCGAAGTATTCCACCATGTCGTTGCGTTCGGCTTCACCATGAACCAGTACATCCAGACCGATCTGCTCCTGCACGCGAATACAACGGGCAATTTCGCTCGCCAGCCCGGCACCGTACTCCTCCGGCGTCACCCTGCCATTGCGATAGTCGCGGCGCAGCGTACGAATCTCCTGAGTTTGCGGAAACGAACCGATGGTTGTCGTTGGTAGCAGTGGCAAACGTAACACCTCCTGCTGCAGCTTTAAGCGCTCACGATACGGCGTATTTCGCCCCCAGGTGACAGCCGCTGCCTCTGTTGCCCGCTGCTTTGCCTGCTGACGATTAACCGCCGTCGACTGACGACGATGTTGAATGAGCGCTGCCTGTTCGCGCCAGCGAGCGGACGCGACAACCTCCCCATCGGCCAGGGCATTGCGCAGCAGAGCACATTCATCCAGTTTCTGAATGGCGAAGGCCAGCCACTGCTGCACCCCATCAGTTAATACAGGCTCAGTGCTGGCATCGACCGGCACGTGCAGCAACGAGCACGAAGGCGCAAGCCACAAACGCTGGTCCAACTGCTGAGCCAGCGGTTTAAGAACGGCAAGACAGGCATCCAGATCGGAGCGCCAGATATTGCGCCCATCAACAACACCAAGCGAAAGAACCTTATACGGGCCAAGCAAATCCAGTGCGCGTGACAACTGCCCTGCGCCACTGACCAGATCCAGATGCACACCATCCACCGGCAAGCTGAATGCCAGACTCAGATTTTCATTGAGGTCGCCGAAATAGGTGGCCAGCAATACGCTCAAACCGCTCTTACGCAGCGCGAAATAAGCTGGCTCGAAAGCAAAGCGCCAGGCCTCTGGTAAATCGAGAGCAAGCACCGGCTCATCCAGCTGCACCCAATCCACACCTTCCTGACTGAGTTGTTCGAACAACTCGCTGTAGAGCGGCAGCAGACGCGGCAACAGATCCAGGCGATCACTACCATCCACACTGCGTCCGAGGTAGAGGTAGGTCAACGGCCCCGGCAGCACAACTTTAAGACGCTTACCGGTTTTTCGCGCCGCACGCACTTCTTCCAGCAGCAACTCTGGTTGTAAGTGGAACTCGTCTGCAGCGCTGCATTCCGGTACCAGGTAGTGATAATTGGTATCGAACCACTTGGTCATTTCACCGGCAGCAACACCACAGCCACACTGACTGCGTCCGCGACCCGCCAGAAACAGCTGATCATAAACCGGCAGCGAAGAATCCACCCGTTGTGGCAGATGGCCGAACAGGTAACTCGCGTTCAGCATATGATCGTAGAGGGCAAAGTCACCGACCGTAAGTAAATCTGCACCATGGTCGATTTGCTGCTGCCAGTTATCAACACGCACCTGAGCAGCGGTATCCAGCAACTCATCGAGTGACGAATCGCCACGCCAGTAGGATTCCAGCGCCCACTTCAGCTGTCGCTGAGCGCCAATACGAGGAAAACCAAGAATATGAAAATAACTCACCGTAAATACTCATCATTTGAAATCAGCTCACATACTGACAGCTCTCAAAGATGAATAAAAACGATGTTTTTTAATATTAGATTGAGAATTTCTAATGAATGTCAGCCGGAGACGGACGCAGCACGACACTGAGATTCGTCTGCCACCTTCTGAATCGTCAATAACACCTGACCAACCTCGACACCCCACTTGATCATACGGGTCTCATTTACCAGCAGGTTTTCCGTCACCAGAAACATACGGTCATCCATGGTCAGCGCAATGGTATCGTCACCCGTGGCGTATTCCAGCTGGTAGCGCATGGCGATTTCATTACCGGAGAAGTTCATTGGCACCGCTTCAGGTACATCGGTTGCCGATGCCATATACCCGCCATTCTGCCGTTTAATCGTCCAGACCCGGGTTTCCGTCACCACCGAATCTCCCGGCTCATCAACGAAGTAGAAAACCTCGTCCAGTGTACCAACGCCGGCATCGGTCCATGATGCCCTGATCAGTGCATTGAACTGACGTATCTGATCGCCGGTATAGTCGCGAACAACCCCATCAGCGCACAACACTCCATCGAAAAAGCGCTCGGGTTCGAGTGCCGGCGTCCTGCCAGCCGACTGGCGGATATCCGCCGCAGAGCATCCCAACAGAATCACCGAACTTACGCACAGCAACAGACTACGCATAACCCACCAT
Source organism: Thalassolituus marinus (assembly GCF_020320395.1). GTDB lineage: Bacteria > Pseudomonadota > Gammaproteobacteria > Pseudomonadales > Oceanobacteraceae > Venatoribacter > Venatoribacter marinus. The sequence goes on from NZ_JAEDAH010000104.1 coordinate 15,481, forward strand.
TTACTTATACAAAACCTATACAAACAAATATCACGCCTGACAGAGTGGATCAACTGTGTATTGCCGGATTTCAAACTGGCGGTAAACTGAAGCCTTTATTTTTACAGTGAATAAGCCTCATGCCTCGTCTGGAAGTGTTTTCTCAGGATCACATGAAACTCGCCTATGGCATTTACCTGTTCACCAGCAAACATCCGCTGGTACGGAAGTTAAAGCGCATTGCCCAACCCAGCGTGCATGGCCACAAAACCTGGTCGTCGAGCTATCTGATCATGGACTACCTGACAGAACAGCCGTTGCCGGAAGGCTCAAGGGTGCTAGAACTGGGCTGTGGCTGGGGACCAGCGTCCGTTTACTGCGCCAGCCAGCAAAAGGCCAGAGTTACCGGGCTTGATGTGGACGACAGCGTCTTCCCTTACCTCGACATGATGGCGGCGGCCAACGACTGCAAGGTCAAGGCGCTGCACGCGTCCTTTAACGATATGAAAGTCGCACAACTGGAAAAGTTCGACTGCATCATCGGTGCCGATATCTGCTTCTGGGAATCACTGACGGATGATCTGTTTCGTTTATTCAAGCGCGCGAAAAAAGCCGGGGTGAAAAAAATCATTCTGGCTGACCCGGGCCGCTCAACCTATGAAGAGTTATTGCAGCGCTGTGAAAAAACCTGGCCAGGTGCGTTCTCCCACAACTACTGGTACGCTCTCGAGCCCAAACGCTTCGAAGGCCAGCTGATGGTATTGAACTTCCAGTAATTACTGTGCTGAATAAGGCATTTCAGTTCACACAAAAAAGCCGCGCCAATGCGCGGCTTTTTTACATCTGCGTCAATCAGACACCAGCGATATTCATCAGCCAGCCAATTAACAGCACCTGTGGCACCGTAATCAGCGGCAGGAACAAAGCAATTTTCCAGCTTTTGGTTGTGTCTTTCAGCGACATGATTTCCGTGTAATCGGTTGCCGCCCCCGCCATCAGAAAGGTAAAGGCATTACCCGGTGCTGCGGCACGATTAAACAGGTCTGCAGCAATCGGACTGGAGCCCTCTGAGCACACTTCAATCACGGTGGTGGCCAGCAGAGTCAGTATCAGACCGCCAAACGAAGCACCAAACCATACGCCAAAGCTGTCTTCCGGCACGAAAGCGCGAATCAACGCCACCAGCACGACGCCGAAGAACACCCAGCGCAGTACCATTTTTGACTCTTTCAGGCCTTGCCAGAACATACGCAGCAACGATGGCAGCGACCAGTCCTGCTGGCGCCAGGTGTCTTTCAGCGCCGGCAGAAAGGCGACCTCTGTAATCTCGGTGGCATACGGATTAGCCGGCAGCGAGCCTGTCGCCACCAGACGATCGAAAATCATGCCACTGATCCAGGCAATCACCAGAGATGCCAGAATAAACAATAAGGTCCACTTCAGACCAATCAGGCCGACCAGAATCAACGTCAGCGTCAGCGAATTCCACGGACTGGCGATCAGGAACGCCATCACCTGGCCGATACTGGCGCCACGCTCATACAGCTTCATTCCGACCATCAGAATGCCGTGATTGCACAGATCCAGCAGCAAGCCAGCGAGGGTGGCGCGAAAGACACCACGTTTACTTCCTCCCTGCCCCAGAACCGACATAACCAACTCGCGGGGAATACGGCCCAGCAGGCCAACAAAAAACGCTGCACTCAGAATCCCCCACCACATGGCGTTCACCATTTCATGGGCGGTATGCACCATGGTCGACAACCATGGCAAGGTAATGCTGTGCCCCTGACCACTGATCCAGTACCCCAGATAGCCGAGCACCACGGCGCTGCCGCAACCCCACAGAATCCAGTCGGTGCGCTGCTTTGATTCGCTACCGCAGCAACCACCCGCCGAGGATTCCTGAACCGCCGCACCACCACAGCAGGAGGCCGTGGAAGCAGTCACTGGCGTTGAACCACAGCAGCCGGCGGAGCTATCGGCAACCGCCTCTGAAGCACAATATGACGACTCGTTTTTCTTCTCACTGCTTTCTCCGCAGCAGGATGTTTGCTTCTCGCTGGCTACTGACTCAGCAGAGCAGCAACTTGCTTTTGCTGGCTCAGACTTTCCACCACAGCACGATTTTTCCTGATCACTCACAGCATGCTCCCCCTTTATCGAATAATTGCTCACTGTCACCTTCAATCAGGTGACAGATATGATCTCCGCATGGTTCACAATCTGGCAGAGAACTCCACAGAGTGACCGCAGACTCCATACGTTCAACCAGCGCCTGCATATCCGCCAGGCGCTTACGGGCCTCACACAGACGCGGTTCAATCAGCTCACGAACCACCGGACAAGGTGATTTCCCTTTACCAGCTTCATCCAGAATCAGACGTATATCCTCCAGCGTAAAACCCAGATCACGCGCATGAAGGATAAAACGAAGGCGGCTGACATCGTGGCGATTGAAGGTGTGATAACCACTGCCATCCTTCTCCGGCACAAGCAGCCCTACACGGACATAATGTCGGATAGTATCGGCACTGACCGATTCCAATCTGGCAAGCTCTGCAACTTTCATAACCTTCTCTCCTCGACCTTTGAAACAAGGTTAAACCTGCGAGCTACTCACAGGTCAAGCAGCACAGTCCATTTAATTTTCCGGGCATACAGAAACCGGCACAGCCACCACTGGCAGAATCATCATCAACAGTTCTTAACACTGCCAATTGACACCGTTTATGGCGCAAAAAGAGGTATAAATAGCTTAACGTTTAAAACAAAACGTCTGATCTGAACTAGTCTTTATACAGGCAAGTCTATATCCCGGAGTGGGGCCGATGTTCACAATCCGCCAGCTATATACAGTGATTGCAGTGATTTACACTCTGCTGTTGCTGGTTGGCATTATAACCATGCGAGTGTTGTGGTTTTTTCCTGCAGAATACGATGACGCTCTGGCCGTGCAGCAAAGCGAAGTGAACGGCCTGATTTCGGCATTGGCGCTCAAGCGTAATCAGCTCGAAGCCGTTACCCAGGACTACGCCGCCTGGGACGACACATTTGAATACGCTGCTGGCGACAATCCGGAATACACCGATGAAAACTTCATTACGGACACCTTCGATGCCCAGTCTCTCAACGCCGTTGTCATTGTTAATCCGGACAGCGACATTCTCTATGGTGGCTTTTATGCAGGCGAAGATATTCACGCCCTGCCCGATGAGCTTGCCGAATGGACTCGCCTTGCCAGCAACGAGTTCTTTTCAAATCAGGTGACCAGTGGCTTTCAGACCATCAACGAGCGCATTTACCTGATCGCATCCAGTCCGATCACACCCACCGGTGAGAGCAATCCTATTGGTGGCTGGTTACTGTTCATGCAGGCAATTGATAACAATTACCTGACAGTCCTGGCTGAGGTTGCGCGTCTGAACATGACATTAAAAATACCACCCTACTCTGTTGATAGCGTGAACCTTAAAATGCCAATCAACGAAGTGATGGCCATTCGTCAGGGGTGTTTATTCGATGACATGAAGCATCCTTCGCTGTGCGTTAACCTGCGCCATTCCAATGGCAGTGGGCCACAAATGTTCAGCTCCAGATTGTTACTAACACTGTTGATTTTCAGCCTGATTCCCGCAGCCCTGTTCCTGACGCTGCTGAACTTATTGATAGATCCGATCAGCAAAGCAACCAAACTGCTGGAGCGCAGCAACTCCGACCATACGCTGCACCCTATTCTGTACACCACGCCGGTTCGCATTCTGGAACTGCGCCAGTTGCGGAATGCCTACAACGAACTGGTTCACACCATTCGCCAGCAGCAGGCGCGGCTTGAGCAGCTTTCCAATACCGACCGCCTGACCAACATTCCCAATCGGCGCGCGTTCGATGAAGCGCTGGAAACTTCCTGGCGCCGAATGCTGCGCCACTCGCATTCTGTTGCACTGGTGCTGGTCGATATCGACTACTTTAAACGCTTCAATGACCATTATGGTCATCAGACTGGCGATATGGCCTTGCATCAGGTCGCTCAGGCCTTGCATGCGTGCGCGCGCAGAGCCGACGAAATGGCCAGCCGCTTTGGCGGTGAAGAGTTCGCCCTGATCCTGCTGGCCGATGATGCGCGCTCTCTGGATGCAATCCGCACACGCCTGCACACTGCCATAAGTAATCTGCACATTCCCCATGGCTACTCCGCGGCAGGAAAAGAGCTGACCGTCAGTATTGGTATTGCATGGGTAAAGGACTCTGGCCAATGGCTGGAAAGCATTGGCAAGGAAGAATGGCTGAGGGCAGCGGATACCGCCCTCTACGAGGCCAAAGCAGCGGGTCGTAACACCAGCATGCTGCAGGTTCTGAGCGAAGAAATACCGCTTACAGAGTCACCTGTATTGAGCCGATTACCCGATTCGCTTTAGCCCGGGCCTGATCAATATTTTCATCACGTGCCAGAGCAACACCGAGACGACGCTTACCACTCACTTCTGGCTTACCGAACAGGCGCAGCTGAGTGTTTATCTCTGCCAGCGCTTTATCCAGCCCGGCAAACTGCATCTGACGTGATTCACCTGCCACCAGCAAGACACTGGAAGCAGACGGGCCATGCTGCACAATATTAGGAATTGGCAGTCCAAGAATCGCCCGCGCATGCAAGGCAAATTCAGATAAATCCTGAGAGATCAGCGTTACCAGGCCAGTATCGTGTGGACGCGGTGACACTTCGCTGAAAATAACGTCGTCACCTTTTACGAACAGCTCAACACCAAACAGCCCCAACCCGCCAAGGTCTGTGGTCACTGCTTTTGCGATATTCTGTGCCTTCGCCAGTGCATCATCTGTCATCACCTGCGGCTGCCAGGACTCCTGATAATCTCCGTCTTCCTGTCGATGGCCAATGGGGGCACAAAAACTGGTGGTGATATCACCATTAGCATCTTTATGGCGAATAGTCAGCAAGGTGATTTCAAAGTCGAAATCAACAAAGCCTTCAACAATAACCTTCCCTTTCCCCGCACGCCCGCCTTCCTGCGCATAATCCCACGCAGCTTTCAATTGGGACGCTTCACGCACAAAACTCTGGCCTTTGCCGGAAGAGCTCATAATCGGCTTCACCAGACACGGCAACCCGATTTCGTCAGCAGCCTGCATAAAGGCCTCTTCGCTGTCGGCAAAGCAGTAGCTTGATGTTGGCAAGCCCAGTGTTTCTGCGGCCAGACGACGGATTCCCTCACGGTTCATGGTCAGCTGCGTAGCGCGCGCCGTTGGAATAATATTGACGCCTTCCTGCTCCAGCGCAGCCAGCGTGTCGGTGGCAATGGCTTCAATTTCAGGAACAACCAGCGCGGGCTTCTCTTGCTCTATCACCGCCCGCAACGCATCGCCATCCAGCATGCTGATAACATGGCTACGATCCGCCACCTGCATAGCCGGTGCATTTTCGTAGCGATCCACCGCAATGACTTCACAGCCAAGACGCTGCAGTTCGATTACAACTTCTTTACCCAGCTCACCGGAGCCGCAAAGCAGCACACGGGTGGCAACCGGGGAAAACGGAGTACCCAGAGTGGTCATATCAGATTCCATTAACATGGCTTCAGGAAGGAAGCCGGATAAAATTGCTGGCCGCCTGCTCTCGCTCAGCAACCTTTTTTAAAACTTCGCGGCGCTCGTCATCGCTGAAACGCCCCCAGGAAGAGATTTCCTGGCCGGTGCGATAGCAGCCAACGCAAACGTCATTATCATCGAGAGCACAAATACTTACGCAGGGAGAACGTACCGGCGTGGTCACAACGTAATCTCCTCAAGCTCGGTCATATAACGACTCGCGTTGTGCACGTAATGTGCGGCACTGGCTTCCAGCATACGACACTGCTGTTCACTGAGCTGGCGTTTGATAACCGCCGGAGAACCGACCACCAGTGAGCCGTCCGGAATTTCCATTCCCTCAGGAATCAGTGCATTGGCACCGATAATACAATGACGACCAATTTTTGCTTTATTCAGTACCACGGCGCCAATGCCAATCAGTGAATAGTCGCCGATATCACAGCCATGCAGCATCGCCTGATGACCTACCGTTACACCCTTACCAATAGTCAGCGGAATACCGCCATCGGTATGCAGCACGGAGTTATCCTGAATATTTGAGGACTCACCAACAGTAATCTGATCGTTATCTCCGCGGATCACCACGCCGAACCAGACACTGCTGTTAGCACACAGTTCAACACTACCGATGACTCTGGCGCCATCCGCGACAAACACGTTTTCGCCCTTAACCGGCACACGCTTCCCTAACTTATAAAACATACACATCTCCGGATATGCGTGGCTGACAGCCTTATATGGAATACGAGATATCGCAATCCCAAAGATCATTCATCATTTCGGTAATCATCATCGAGGTAAGCCCCCAGATGTGAAAACCCTCGTAGTCGTAGCTGGGCACACGAATAGTACCGCGCTCGAAGTAGCCGCTTGGTTTACTGCGAAAGTGATCGAGTGGCACTGAAAAAACGGCATCCAGCTCATCGGGATTAGCAACAAAGGTTACATCCGGTGGAATAATGGCCAGTACCGGCGTGACCAGGTAACCAAAGCGTGACACTACCTGACTCAACTGACCAACCACCCGCACCTGAGCGGAGGTCAGAGCAACCTCTTCTTCAGCCTCGCGTAATGCGGTTGCGATAATTGACTCATCCTCAGGGTCGCGCTTGCCTCCGGGAAATGCGACTTCCCCCTGATGCGACGACAGATTTGACGAGCGCAGCGTCAGCAGTATCCTTGGCTCGGCTTCATCAGTAATAGCAACCAGAACACCGGCTTCCGCCAGACCTGGTTGACTGATCTGGCGCGCCTGATAACCCTGCAGGCGCGCACTGAGGTATTCGTAAAGAGGTGGTTTTGTCATAACGCCATTGTACTGATCCATTCTGCAGCGTGCTATTAACAATGGCTGAAGAAAGCGTGGCGCAGAGTCTGCAAAGAGGCACCAACTCTTAGACTTTTTTCTTATAAGAAACAGTGATTATCCGTTCCGGCCACAAATCCAGAGCTTTATCGTTCACTTAACACTTTGTTTTCAAACGGTTTTTTCATGACCGGGCACGGCCCGAAAAATCAAAAGCCCTTCGTTTTCAGTAAGTTACAGAACCTGACAAAGCTGACCGGGGGAATTCGTCAAAGCAAAGTCATGAAGTAGACTAGTTTCCAGAAATTGCAAACCAACTCGCGAGTTTTTTTATGGAACTACCCAGCTTTGATGAAATGATGCGCCTGGCCGCCGAAGATCCGGCAAGTCTGGAATCGATCCGGGCTCAGGCTATTGAAAGCTTCATCGGCAACGCGCCGCTGGACCTGCAGCGTCGCCTGCGTGGATTGCAATTCCGTATTGATGCAACGCGAACCTGCTCATCGAACCCAATGGCAGCCTGCCTGAAAATCTCCCAGATGATGCATGACCAGCTGCACCACCTGCTGGACACTATCAATGGCAACGAGTCACCAGCCAAACCTGTTGATCATCATGCGGATGCCGACAGCAAGATTATTCCCTTCCCGTTACTGGCAACCATCTGAAGCCGTTATACTGGGCGCAAAGGATTACAGAGTACCTCCATGAAGTACTGCAGCCATTGCGCCACCGAACTCGAATTCCGCATTCCCGCTGGCGATAACCGCCAGCGCTTCATTTGCCCCGCATGCGATACCATTTTTTATCAGAATCCGCGCATCGTTGCCGGTACCCTGCCCGTTTTCGAAAACAAAATACTGCTTTGCCGACGGGCGATTGAACCGCGCAAAGGCTTCTGGACCCTGCCAGCTGGCTTTATGGAGAATGGTGAAAGCACAGAAGAAGCTGCTCTGCGCGAAACAATGGAAGAAGCCGGAGCACAGGTGGAACTGGTATCACTGTTTTCTGCTGTGACGGTGCCCATGATTGATCAGGTACACATTTTCTTTCTGGCCAGCATGCCAACGGCAGACTTCAGCGCCGGCGAGGAAAGCCTGGAAGTCGCCCTGTTTGATGAGCACAGCATTCCCTGGCGCGAGCTGGCGTTCCCAACCGTCAGCCAGACGTTGCGGCGGTACTTTGCCAATCCGTCGCCGACGCAACCAACCCACGTATTTGATATTCGCCCGCCATTCGCAGATGCCTTCTGAACAACAGAACGCTTAAAACGACTCCAGCCGCCACACATCGTATGCCGGCTCTTCATATGGGTGAGCCTTACGCAGGGCGGCCACCGCTGCGCGGATGAGGTCGTCCTCACAAACCATCTCAATTCTCAGCTCACTCACCCTTTCTGTTTCGCCACAACGGCCGATAAAAGGATCAGAGCCTGCCAGCGGCCGGAATTGTCCGCTGCCAGACGTTTGCCAGCAGCAGTCGGCGTAATTACCTATCTGACCTGCACCAGTGGCAAAAATGGCTTCTTTTACTCGCTCGGCAAATTCATCCGGAACGAAAAAAACGAGTTTATACATACACTTAGTTCACTCTTTGTAGCGACTCGGTGGAATTGGTCTATGCTTTTACCAACGGGTCCATATTTAAGACGTTATCAGGGACATTGCATGAAACTCAGCAACCTGTCGATTCAGCACAAAGTTTACCTGGCACTAGGCACCATATTCCTGTCTGTGCTGATCGTTGTCATCAGTGTTGCTGTGTCAGCTGAAAAGAAAATGAGCAGTGATATGGTGCACAGCCAGTTAAAGGACAAGGCATCAGGCTACCTTGATACCATGAACATGCTGATGATCTCGGGTGCCATTGGCAACCGGGAAATGGTTCGCACCAAAATTCTGTCAGACAACAATATCGTCGAAGCACGAATGCTGCGCAGCCCCAAAATTGATGCTCTGTACGGCAAGGGCCTGCCTCATGAGTACCCCCAGGATGATCTCGACAAACGAGCTCTGGCCGGCGAAGAAATTCTGCTCGACGAACATACCAGCGACGGTCACATGATGACGCTGCTGACGCCTGTTTACGCCCACGAGAACTACCGTGGTACCAACTGTCTGGGGTGTCATCAGGCTAAAGAAGGCGACGTGCTGGGTGCCATCCGTATCAGTTACTCACTGGATGAACTGGACTCCGGCATCATGGCCAACATGATACGCATGGGCGCTATTCAGGCTGCAATGTTTGTCGCCGCTCTGGTGGTCCTCTCCCTGCTGCTGCGCCGCGTCATTGTTTCACCCGTTCGTCGCATGCAGCGAACACTGGAAAACATGGAAAAAGACTCCGACCTGACGCAAATGGTGGCTGTCAGCAACGAAGATGAGATTGGCCGCGCAGGCTCTGCACTTAATCGAATGATCGAACGCTTTTCAGACTCCCTGCGCCATGTAGTCGATTCAGCCAGCGAACTTGAAAAAGCCGCACAAAACATTGACAGCTCATCACGTAAATCACTTGATGCCGCACAGGCACAGAAAAAAGAAACCACAGGCATTCATCGAGCCATTGAGGAGTTGCATGAAAGTATTCAGCTGGTGATGGCTAATGCAGAACAAAGCAGTCAGGCTTCCGGAGAAGCTCGCACTGCTGCCCGCGACGGCGTTAAGAAAACCAATGAAGCAACGGCCAGTATCGAGTCGATGAACACCGCCATTCAGTCGACTGCGGAAGTTATCGCAACACTGGACAACCGCAGCAACAACGTCGGCAGCGTGCTGGAAGTGATCAAAGGCATCGCAGAACAAACCAACCTGCTGGCACTGAACGCCGCCATCGAAGCAGCCCGGGCCGGCGAATCAGGGCGTGGCTTCGCCGTGGTAGCCGATGAAGTTCGCACCCTGTCGCAACGGACGCACGAATCCACGCAGGAAATCGAAAAAATGATCGAGCAGTTGCAGTCGGAAGCACGCCGCGCGGTGGATTCGATGCATACCGCTCAGAGTGTGGCAGAAGAAGGCCTGAACCGTGTCAACGATGCTGCTAACGCACTGCATCGCATGACCGAACAGGTCGACCGCATGAGCACCCTCAATGACGAAACACTGAAACGTATGCACGAGCAGGTTGAAGTTGGTCGCAATGTTTCTGGTGGGATAGAAAGCATCAGTGAGCATTCATACAACACATCACTGAATGCGGAGCGTACCGCCCAGGTATCAGACCGCCTGGTCAACATGGCCCATCACCTGAGTACACTGGTGCGTAAGTTTAAACTCTGATTCAGTTACTGACGGGCAATAATGCCCGTCAGCCCTTCCAGTTCAGCGATGGTTTGCAGCGCAAAATCGTTGGAGTCTCCGCACACAGCCTCATCCGCTTTGAATTCATGACAAACCCTGGGTCGGGATGGCTGACCGAATATCCTGCAGAGGTTATTGTCGTCCAGCTGAATACAGCGAACGCCGGCCGGCTTGCCCTGAGGCATGCCCGGAATCGGTGATGAGATAGACGGCGCTATGCAGCAGGCTCCGCAGCCCAGTCGGCATTCCACATTAACTCCAGTGAATACGAATTCAGTAACGGTAACGAAACGCCTCATCGCGACGTTTCTTTTCCAGCGCCTGCCACAAGGTCAGATTGTAACGAATACAATAACTGCGCAAACGCTGCAGTTTTGCCGGATCATGTTCAACGTTAGCAAAGGTTTGCCAGTGCCGGTTCAAGGGGCGAATGCGGTACTTCGCCTCCACCTCACGAATCTGAGCTTCTTTAAGACCCGGCAATTCTAACGTATCTGCCAGCTGAATCCCTACAAACTCATAATGTCCCTGAGCGAAGTCAGCCCGCGCATCCTCCACCGGGTAAGACAGCGTCGGGTCCGCACTGACTGCAGCCACAGGGACCAGCACCAACGCTGCTGCTGCCAGTAAGATTCTGCCTGATCGATTGAGCACACTCACCTCCGGTTAATAGAGTTCTGCTCAACAGTGTAGTTGTCATCTTGCCATCCCCCAAGGGCTGGGATAGCCTTGCCCGGCTGATATTCGTAAAAAGGACAAGTGGATGTCTCTGACCAGCAGAGCTCTGATTAGCCTCGTCGCAGGACTGGCATTAATCCAGCCGGCACAGGCCGAACCAACCAATTTCCGCGTAGGCACCGGCCTGTTTCAGACAAGCTTTGATAATGCTGCAGCGTGGATGCCTGAATCCTCCGATCAGGGCTTTACTCTGTTCGCGGAGTTTCCGCAAAGTGCCCATGCCGGTTCGCGTTTCATGCTTTACCGTATTAACGGTGAGGATGGACGACGCATCGAAGGTGGAGAAACTCAGTTGATGTGGGGCCTTGGACTCGACGCGCCTGGATTGCGCCTTTACACGGGCCCCGCCTGGCACTACGAGAACATCCGCGTTGCCCGTGCCAGTGGCAGCAACACCCGCCGTTTCAATGGCTGGGGATGGCATGCTGGAACCGGCTTTCAGTACAAAGCGGTGACGATCGATCTGACAACAACCTGGCGTGTTGCTGACGATTACACCAGCGAAGCCGAGCGTGACGGCAAAGATGGCGGCGACGTCTTCACCTACAGCCTGCTCGCCAGTTACCGTTTCTGAGGATTGACCATGACCACTACCGTTGCCGTGCGTTACATGTCCCGGGCGGAAATCGAGCGTCTGATGTACAGCCTGAATGCATCTGCAGACAACCCGGAAGCCCAGTTGTTTGAAGCACTGGTAAGACGCCTGCTGGAACTGCTGGAGCAGGAAAGCCGCTGAGTGACATCCATACTGTCTGTTATTGCCCGCCATCCGGACTGGCTGGCGATTTATAAGCCCGAAGGACTGGGCATGCACAGCGAAGGCGACGAACAAGGTATTGTCGTAATTGCCGCTGAGCAGTTTGGCTGCCGGTTATGGCCGGTTCACCGTCTCGATAAAGTCACCTCAGGTGTTTTGCTGCTGGCCACCTCAGCCGAGGCAGCGGCACGCCTGTCAGCCCTGTTTGCAGAGCACCAGATTCAGAAATACTACCTCGCCAGCGCTGCCGGCAAACCGGCGAAGAAACAGGGCTGGATCAAAGGCGATATGCTTAAAACACGAAACGGCAGCTGGAAGCTTGCACGCAGTCAGAACAACCCGGCCATCACTCGTTTTATCAGCCATTTTGATGCTCAGCACGGCGATCGTCTGTACCTGCTGAAGCCTCTGACCGGCAAAACCCACCAGTTACGTGTTGCTCTGAAAAGCCTGGGCTGCGCCATTCGCGGCGACCAGCGTTATGGCGGCGACGATGCTGACCGTACCTACCTGCACGCGATGACTCTGCGCTGGAGCGACGACGACGGAGCACACATCATCAGTGCCCTGCCACGTTCTGGCCACTGGCCGGAGATGCCTGCTGACTGGACTGATCCCGATCAGATTATTCCGGATTAACCCGTCGTTTTCCGGCTTCCGTCCTCTATACTGAAAAGATCATTTGCCAGGAAGCGATGGCCTTATGTCCCGGGCTTGCAATTCAAATATTAGTATATTCTAATACAGTAATATTTGAACTCAGCCACGGGTCCGTTCGGCCTGTTTAAGAGAGGAAGCACCCATGTCCCGCCAGTCACCATTCAATCACCTGCAGATTCTGCGTCAGTCACTGCGTGTTGCTGTATTGAGTGCATTGCTGCCTGCTACTGCAATGGCCCTCGATGCAGAGCCGCTGAACGCGGTCAGCGTGCCGGTGTACTTTGATCTCGAAGCCACGCTGGAAGCTGTTCATCAGAGTACAATCTCGGCGCAGACCAGCGGTGCGATCAAGGCGGTCCATTACGATGTGAACGACCAGGTTGAAGCCGGTGCTCTGCTGCTGGAAATTGATGACACTCAGCAACAGGCTGCACTGCAACAGGCTCGCGCAAATCTGGCTCAGGCTCAGGCGCAGAACGAAGATGCTCAGGTACTGCTGCAGCGTAACGAACGTCTCTACAAACAGGGCACACTTTCCAAAGGTGAAATGGACAGCACTACCGCTCGCGCCAAAAGCGCAGCCGCCGCGGTGAAAGCTGCGGAAGCCGCTCTGACTCAGGCGAAAGAACAACTGACTTACACCAAAGTACGCGCCCCTTATGGCGGTCTGGTCAAAGCCCGTCATGTAGAGATGGGTGAACTGGTTAATCCGGGGCAGCCTTTGATGACTGGCCTGTCTCTCGACAAACTGCGCGCCGTCGCCGATGCACCACAACGCATTGCCAGCCAGTACCGTGACGCCAGCCAGATCAGTGTACAGCTGGAAAACAGCAGCATCATCCCTGATAGCGTTGTGCTCTACCCCTATGCCGATGCCAGCCACCACAGCGTACGCCTGCGTGCCAACCTGCCAGCGGGTGCTACCGCCGCTGACAACCGTCCGCTGTACCCGGGCCAGTGGACCAAGATCCGCGTTCAGACCGGTGAGCGCCAGGCACTGCTGGTGCCGGCGTCCGCCATTCTGCGTCGTTCAGAGCTGACCTCGGTATACGTTATGGACGAAGGCCAGCCAGAGCTGCGTCAGGTGCGTACCGGATCAACCTATAACGGCATGATTGAAATCCTGTCCGGTGTTCGCGCTGGTGACCAGGTAGTTAATGACGCGCTGGCGCAACTGGCCGCCATCAGCAAACAGGGAGAGTAATTCATGTCTCTGGGTATTTCCGGTCTCACTGCCAGGGCCTTTCAGAACTCAGCCATCACGCCACTGCTGGCGCTGGTTGGTTTGTTGCTGGGCTTCTTTGCCATTGTGGTAACGCCGAAAGAGGAAGAGCCTCAGATCGACGTCACCTTCGCCAACGTATTTATCGGTTTCCCCGGTGCCAGCGCCCGTGAAGTCGAGCAACTGGTCGCCGTTCCGGCCGAACAGATCCTGTCCGAAATCAAAGGCGTGGATGACATCTTCTCCATCAGCCAGCCGGGTCAGGCGGTACTGACGGTTGCCTTCGAGGTGGGTATTCCGCGCGAAGAAGCCATTCTCAACCTGTACAACCAGGTGCACATGCACAATGACTGGTTTCCGCAGAATCTCGGCGTAATGGCTCCGGTGATCAAGCCCATGGGCATTGATGACGTGCCGATTATGGCCATCACCCTGTCATCAGCATCTGCAGATGTTACAGCCGCGCAACTGACCCAGATCGCCCATGCACTGGAAGTCGAGCTCAAGCGCATTCCCGGTACCCGCGATATCTACACCATTGGTGGCCACAATCAGGTGGTTGAAGTGGAACTGGATCCGGCACGCATGAATGGCCACAACCTGGCTTTTGACGATGTACGCAATGCCCTGCTGAGTGCAAATGCCGGTGGCTATCGCCAGTCACTGGTACAGAATAATCAGGTGATTCAGATCGAGGCAGGTAACTTCCTCAAAGACATCAATGAAGTCGGTCAGCTGATCGTCGGAAAAAGTGATGGTGGCCTGGTCTATCTGGCCGATGTCGCCGAACTGCGTCTGCAACCGGATACACCAGAGAAAGCGGTATTTACCCGCAAACTGGGTGACAGCGTCAGTGTTCCGGCGGTTACCCTGGCGGTCGCCAAGCAACCAGGGATGAATGCCATCGACATCACTCTGGCCATCAGTGAACGTATTGAGAAACTGCATAACCGCCTGATTCCGGCCAATGTTGATGCCGATATCACCCGTGACTATGGCGTCACCGCCAAAGCCAAGTCTGACAAGCTGATCGGTAAGCTGTTGTTTGCTACTGCGGCTGTTGTTGTGCTGGTACTGGCGACCATGAGCTGGCGCGAAGCGGTGATTGTCGGCAGCGCCATCATCATTACCCTGGCTATTACCCTGTTTGCCAGCTGGGCGTGGGGCTTCACCCTCAACCGGGTGTCTTTGTTCGCTCTGATTTTCTCGATTGGTATTCTGGTCGACGATGCCATCGTGGTGGTTGAGAACATCCACCGCCATATGCACATGGGCAGTAAGAAACTGCTGGAAATTATTCCGGTGGCGGTTGATGAAGTCGGGAGCCCTACCATTCTGGCGACCTTCACAGTAATCGCAGCACTGATGCCAATGGCGTTCGTATCCGGCCTGATGGGGCCATACATGAGCCCGATTCCGATCAACGCCTCTACCGGTATGCTGATCTCTCTGATCGTTGCTTTCGTGGTGACGCCATGGCTGTCATATAAGCTGCTGAAGCACCACGAGCCTCACGGTGCTCAGGCACACGATGAAGAGAACCCAACGTCCGGAAAACTCTACGACTTCTTTAACCGTGTGATGCGTCCATTCATAGAAGGCGCCGATGCCGGCAAGAAACGCATTCTGCTGTTCGCTGGCGTTAGCGGGCTGATTATGTTTGCCGTCGCTCTGCCGGTGTTCGAGCTGGTAGTACTGAAAATGCTGCCGTTCGACAACAAGTCCGAGTTCCAGATTGTGGTCGACATGCCAGAAGGTACACCGGTTGAACAAACCCTGTCGGTACTGGAAGAGCTGTCCGATGAGCTGATGAAAGTGCCTGAAATCAAGGACATTCAGCTCTACGCAGGTACGGCAGCACCGATCAACTTTAACGGTCTGGTGCGCCAGTATTACTTGCGCGGTCTGCCAAATCAGGGCGACATTCAGGTTAATCTGGTGGACAAGCATGAGCGTGATCGCCAGAGCCACGACATTGCCCTGTCGGTACGCGAACCGTTACAGGCAATCGGCAAAGCAATGAACGCCAACGTTAAAATCGTCGAAGTGCCACCGGGTCCACCGGTAATGGCTCCTATCGTTGCCGAGATCTACGGCCCGGATTACGACCGTCAGGTTGAAGCGGCTAAACAGCTGCGGGCGTTGTTCGAGAACACTGCCGATATCGTCGATACGGACGACTGGGTAGAAGCCGATCAGGAGAAATGGTTGCTGGATATTGATCGTCAGCGTGCGGCCATGCTGGGTATTGCTCAGGCCAGCATCGTACAGGCCATAAACACGGCGCTGGGTGGCGAAGATGTCAGCTACCTGCACACCGAACACAACAAATACCCGCTGCCTATTCGTCTGGAGCTGAATGAAGGCGACAAGGTGGATCTGAATCAGCTGCTGGTCATGAAAGTACGTGCCGCCGATGGACGTTTTATCGCTCTGTCGGATCTCGTGCGTATTCGCAAAAGCACTACTGAGAAAAACATCTACCACAAGAATCTGCAGCCAGTGGTCTTTGTTACTGCCGATATGGCTGGCGAGCTGGACAGCCCGTTGTACGGTCTGTTTTCCATTGCCTTTGGTATGGCTGATGCGGGTCTGAACTGGGAGCAATGGTTTATCCAGCAACCGGCACTGGCAGACGACATCAGCATGAAATGGGACGGCGAGTGGCAGATCACCTACGAAACCTTCCGCGACATGGGCATCGCCTATGGGGTTGGCATGATTCTGATCTACCTGCTGGTGGTTGCTCAGTTCCGTTCGTATCTGGTACCGCTGATCATCATGGCGCCTATTCCACTGACCATTATCGGTGTAATGCCGGGTCATACGCTGTTTGGCGCACAATTCACGGCTACCTCGATGATCGGCATGATTGCGCTGGCCGGGATTATCGTGCGTAACTCCATTCTGCTGGTCGACTTTATCAATCAGCAGACGGCAGCGGGCATGCGCTTTGCTGACGCGGTGATAGTGTCAGCCGCGGTGCGGGCTCGCCCGATTGCACTGACGGCAGTTGCCGCCATGATCGGTGCTTTCTTCATTCTGGATGACCCGATTTTTAACGGTCTGGCGATCTCACTGATCTTTGGTATTTTCGTCTCCACCGTCCTGACACTGGTAATCATTCCCTTGCTGTACTTTGCGGCCTTCCGTAAGCAGCACGAGCACTAAGACAAAAGCCCGCTTCCTGCGGGCTTTTTTATGTCTTCCTCTTCCGGCGAGCCCGGTCTCTGCTAAACTGATAAAACTTCCACGCTTCAGATCAGGGTACCCCGAAGACTCATGGATCAGAACAACACCGAACAGGGATTTCAGCAGAGTAGCCCGGTACACCACTCCATTCTGTGGCGCATCATTCTTTACTTCGCTCTGGCTTCCATCGCCCTTTCCATCGCCGCGTCCATCATCACTGTACTCTGGCATTACGAACAGCAAACCGAATCATTCCAGCAACGGCTGGAAGATATCCGTCTGAGCTATTCCGAATCGTTAGGCTCCAGCCTGTGGTTTTATGATGAAATTCAGATTCGCAGCCAGGTCAAAGGCATCATGAACCTGCAGGCTATCAGCTATGTGCGGGTGACTGACAACCTCAACATCAATATCGAAAACGGCAAACGTCCCCATCACTCCGATATCGATACCCTGCCAATTTCCTTCAACGGGAAAGACATTGGCGTACTGGAAATTGCCTTTGACCGTGATGCCGTTATTGCTGAGGCATCACGCGCCGCCATCACCACCCTGATTGCCTTACTGGTCAGCCTGGCGTTACTGGCCACCATGCTGGGAATTATTGTTCACCGCCTGATTAACCGTCGAATCAGTGAAATGGCCGGCCAGGTAAACGAACGGGTCACAGCCAATCGCTATGCCCCATTGTCCATCGACAGCGACGGTAAGCACGATGAAATCGATATTCTGATCTCCGCTTTCAATGAACTGAGCCAGCAAATGAACGATCAGCTGCAGCAGAAAACCGCCGCGCAGCAGCAACTGAAGACCATCAACATTGAACTGGAAGACCGGGTTAAAGAGCGCACCCAGAATCTGCAGAAAACCGTAGATGAGCTGAACCAGACACTGGAAGAACTGCACTCTGCGCAGAACAAGCTGATCGAAGCCGAGAAGCTGTCATCACTGGGGGGGATGGTTGCCGGTATCGCCCACGAAATTAATACGCCACTGGGCCTGTGCATTACTATCCATTCGTACATCAACGACCACTATGTCGCTGTACGTAAGACCTTTGAACAAGGGGAAATGCGTAATCAGGACTTCGTTGAATTTATCGGCATGATGGAAGAAAGTCTGGCGATTCTGGATAAAAACCTGCAGCGCGCTGCGCATCTGATCAAGAGCTTCAAACAGGTTTCCGAGGATCAGACCGGCGAGCACATCCGTCGCTTTAATCTGCTCGACTACATCAACGAAATTCTTGAAACCCTGTCGCCTAAGTTCAAACAAAACAAGCACCGGGTGGAAGTCGACTGTTCAGATAATCTGTGGATGGAAACCTTCGCCGGCTCCATCAGTCAGGTGATTACCAACCTGATCATGAACTCGCTGCTGCACGGCTTTGAGCACATCGAAGAAGGTATTATCCGTATTCAGGCGGCAGAAGAGCGCGGCAATATCGTGATCCGTTACAGCGATACCGGTTGCGGCCTGTCAGCAGAAGCAAAAGCCAAAATTTTCGAGCCGTTCTACACCACCAAACGCGGTCAGGGCGGCACCGGACTGGGCATGCATCTGGTATACAACATCGTCAGCCAGCGCCTGAACGGTGAAATTCAGATTGATAACAGCGAATCCGGAGCGGCCTTCCGCATGGTGCTACCGAAGGTGACTGAAGAAAAACCCGAGCACGCCTGACGCACAAACAGTCCCATAAAAAACGGCTCCCGTGGGAGCCGTTTTTTTTTATGACTGCATCAAGAACCGCCTCAGGCCAGCTCATCCAGCGCCATGCGATATTTCGGATCTTCGATCACATTTACATCACACAGATTGCCAGCCTTTTTCAGCATCCCCCGGCACTCTTCGCTCAGGTGCAACAGGTGCAGCTCTTTGCCGGCCGCCAGGTAGCGCTCGGCGATGGTATCAATGGCTTCCAGTGCCGAATGGTCGGCAACGCGGGATTCCTTAAAGTCGATATAAACCCGGGCAGGATCATTCTCAGGATCAAACAGATCTTTGAAGTTCGCTACCGAACCGAAGAACAGAGGGCCGATGATGTCATATACCTTACGGTCTTCGTCTTCACGGGTACGCGCAGTGATGTGCTTGGCATGCTCCCAGGCGAACACCAGCGCAGCCACAATCACCCCCACCACGACGGCAATTGCCAGGTCGGTTACCACAGTCACCGCTGACACCAGTACCAGAACGAAGGCGTCATGCTTTGGTACTTTGCGCAGGATACGGAAGCTCGACCACTCGAAGGTACCGATCACCACCATAAACATCACACCCACCAGCGCAGCAATCGGAATCTGTTCGATCAATGGTGAGGCAAACAGAATAAAGCTGAGCAGGAAAAGTGCAGCAGCAATACCTGACAGACGACCGCGACCACCGGAGCTGACGTTAATCATGCTCTGACCGATCATCGCGCAACCACCCATACCGCCGAAGAAACCGGTAACAACGTTGGCAGTACCCTGAGCAACACATTCCTTGTTACCGCGACCACGAGTACCCGTCATTTCGTCAATCACGGTGACCGTCAGCAGGGATTCAATCAGGCCGATAGCCGCAAAGATGATGGAGTAAGGCAGAATGAACCACAGGGTATCCAGCGTGAATGGAATCGCCGGTACATTGAACTGCGGCAGACCACCGGCAATATTAGCCAGATCACCCACCGTTTTGGTATCCAGCTGCAGGCCCCAGGCTGCCAGACTAACCACCAGAATAGCCGCCAGCGCCGATGGAATGGCCTTGGTCAGCTTCGGCAGATAGTGAGTAATAAACATGGTGGTAGCAATGAGCCCCAGCATAATGAACAGCGCAGCGCCGTTCAGCCAGTCACCTTCGGTCCAGCCCCACTTACCTACCGGGGTAAAGCTTTGCAGCTGCGGTAACTGAGCCAGGAAGATCACAATCGCCAGACCGTTTACAAAGCCAAGCATCACCGGGTACGGCACAATACGGATGAATTTACCCAGTTTCAGGGCACCCGCGGTAATCTGAATTGCCCCCATCAGAATCACCGCCGCAAACAGATACTGCGGACCTGTTCCTGCCCCCAGATTGCGCTCGGCTTCGGCCACCAGTGACACCATGACCACTGCCAGCGCTCCAGCAGCACCTGAAATCATACCCGGGCGACCACCAATCACAGCGGTAATCAGACCAACCATGAAGGCAGCGTACAGACCAGTCAGCGGGTGAACACCAGCAACAAAAGCAAAAGCGACCGCTTCCGGCACCAACGCCAACGCCACAGTCAGACCCGACAGCGTGTCGTTTTTAATATTCGGGGAAAAAGTTTGCATGAACTCGCGCAGCAACAGCATAAGGCGCAACTCTCCGAGGCTTGAAAAGAAAGCTGCGCACTATACCAGCGAGTGCCGACAATTTCAGGTTTTATGCCCGCTCTGTCAGCACAGTCTCTGCTGAATTCGTTTCTGCCGCTGCCAATCCCAGCACCCGATGCGCTTTATCCAGCAGCACATACAGCGCCGGCAGTACCAGCAGGCAGATAAAGGTGGTGAACAGGATACCGAAGCCCAGCGACACTGCCATTGGCGTAATAAACTGCGCCTGACGGGACGTTTCGAACACCATCGGCGATAAGCCACCGAAAGTAGTCAGCGTGGTCAGCAAAATCGGGCGGAAACGACGAATACCTGCTTCACGTACCGCCTGCAACGCCGTCAGACCACTGTCGGCACGACGACGGTTGGCATAGTCAATCATGATCAGACTATCGTTCACCACCACCCCCGCCAGCGCTACGATGCCCATAATCGACATAATCGACAGGCTGTAGCCCAGCATCAGGTGGCCGATAATCGCCCCCACCGCGCCGAAAGGAATCACCATCATAATCAGCAACGGCTGACTGTAACTGCGGAACGGAATCGCCAGCAGCACATAAATCAGCAGCATGGAGAAGAAGCCGTATAACTGCAGCGAACTCATGCTTTCCTGGGTATCCGCCTGACGCCCGCGAAAACCGAAGTCGATGCTCGGATAGCGTGCCTGCATATCGGCGAATACTTCTTCACGCAGCAGGCTCATCACTGCCGGAATCTGTTCACGCGGCTCCACTTCGGCGGTGACCTGTACTACCTGACGGCCATCGCGACGGGTAATCACTGCCGGCGACAGGCCGCGATCCATATCAGCAATATCACCCAGCGGCACATAGCCGCCTGCCGCCGTGCGAATCAGCATGTTGCTGATATCGGCGCTGAAACGACGCTCTTCTTCCGGCAGACGCACCAGCACGGTCACTTCATTGCGTTCACGCTGCTGGCGCAGTGCACGGGAACCATACAGGGCTGCTCGCATCTGCGCCGCCACATCCCCGGCATCGAGTCCCAGGCTGCGGCCGTATTCATTAAGGGTGACATCCCACTGCGGCTTACCATTGGTAAAGCTTGAGGCCACATCCTTTACACCACCCAGCTCCGCCATGCTAGCGGCCAGGCTGGCACTGGCTTCGGCCAGTAATTCGGTATTGCTGCCACTGAGCTCAACCGTCAGACCCGCACCACCGGACGGACCGCCGCCGCGCTCGGCATCAAAAGACAGACTGCGAATACCCGGGATTTCACCAATGGCTTCACGCCAGCGCTTCACCACTTCATTGGCCGACACCGGACGAATTTCGGTATCCACCAGACGCGCCTCGACCTCAACGCTGGTGCCTTCGATATCCCCTTCAACGCTGATAACCAGCTTGTCGCCTGCCGCTTCAATGTCGTTGGTCACTTCACGCAGTCGGGTTTCGATCAGCTGCCGGACTTCGCGCGCCTGAGATAACGGCGCATTGGGCGGCAGTTCGGCAGTGGCCACTGCAAACTCGCCTTCCAGACGCGGGAACATACTGAATCCCATGCGGCCACTGATTGGCCACGCCAGAACCATCATGGCTATGGCTATCGCCACCGCCAGAGTCAGCCCCGGGGCGCGCAACGCACGATCCAGTGTCGACAGATATGGGCCCTGAATAAAATTGTGCAGGCGCTTATCCACGCGCTGCTGCAAACGATCCAGTGCATTCACCGAGGTGCGTTTGCTTAATTTTCCCAGGTGCGTCGGCAGAATAAACAGCGCTTCCAGCCAGGAAATCAGGAAGCAGCACACCACCACAATCGGAATGGCAATAAACAGCTTACCCATCATGCCCGGCAGAGCCAGTAACGGCAGGAACGCCGCCACGTTGGTCAGAATGGCGAAGGCCAGCGGTACTGCCACCTCTTTCGCGCCATAGATAGCGGCATCCATAAATGGCATGCCTTTCTGCATATGCTCGTAGATGTTTTCGCCGGCAATAATGGCGTCATCGACCACAATCCCCAGCGCCACAATAAAGGCAAACATCGAGATCATATTGATGGACACATCCATCGCCGGCAGCAATAGCAGAGAGCCCATAAAAGCTGTCGGAATCCCCATGGTTACCCAGAAGGCAAGGCGATATTCGAGAAACAGACTGAGCAGAACCATCACCAGAATCAGACCGATAATGGCATTCTTCATCAGCAGACCAACCCGCTGACGATAGGTTTCGCCATCATCGTCAGTGACGATCAGTTCAACCCCCGGTGGCAGCTGCGGAATAATATCCTCCAGCCGGTCGTAAACCGCTTCAACCACGGTAATTGGCGTCTGCTCCTCCGCCCGATAAATCTTCAGCCGCATGGCCGTTTTACCGTCGTAGGTCACTTCGTCATAGCTGTCGCTGAAACCTTCCCGCACCCGTGCCACGTCGCCCAGCCGCAGCTGCACACCAGAGTCATCGGTCAGCAACGGAATATCACGAAATTCGTGCGCCCAGTACATCCGGTCATCGAGGGTAACCAGAATATCGCCACCTTCGGTTTTGACACTGCCAGCACTCTGTTCAATGGCGTTACTGCCAATCACGTCGGCCACCTGAGCCAGTGTCAGGCCATAACGCTGCATATCCTGCTGACGAATTTCGATATGAATCTCTTCATCCGGGGCACCGCGTAAGGTCACCTTGGTAACCTGCGACGATTCCATCAGCTGGTCTTTGATCTGTTCTGCCAGACGTTTCAGCGCAAACTTATCCAGCGGACCGAACAAAGCCAGTTCAATCACATCAATGGAGCGACTGGAAACACTGACCCGTGGCGTTTCCATCTGTGCCGGAAAGGTCGACACCCGATCAACCGCCTGCTGAATATCCTGATACGCCTGCTGGCGATCAGTACCGGTTTCCAGTTCCGCCACCAGCGAGGCAGAACCCTGTACTGCCCGTACCGACACTTCCTTAATGCCATCGACGTCGGTTAGTTCATTTTCAATAGGCAGCACCACCCCCTGCACCATCTCCGTTGGCGTAGCCCCGGGATAGCTGACAGAAACCGACACACTGTCAGCCTCGTAGGTCGGGATAAATTCTTTGCGGATACTCAGCGACATCAGAAAGCCGCCGACAATCAGAAACGCCATCAACAGGTTGGGCGCCACACCGTGACGCGCCATCCAGGCAACCGGGCCGGTATAACGCAGGCTCATTGGCCGTTCTCCGCACGGCGAACACGTACCGGCGTGCCGGAGGTGGCGCTGTCGATACGATTCATCAGCAGTTCATCGCCGCGTTCAAAACCTGTGCCCAGCCAGATTTTCTCGCGCCCCTGAAAAATAATCTGTGGCTGGCGACGATAGAGCTTATTGTCGTTCACCACCCACACACTGCCGTCGTCATTCAGCATGCGGCTCTCAATCACCGCGGAGGTGATTTCCCGCCCCGGCAGTACCACGTCGACAAAGTCGTTCACCAGTACCGGCGGCACACCCGCTTGCAGCGGCTCACTCAGCTCCAGTACCACTCGTGCCTGACGATCACTGTCAGCCACCGCCGGCAGAATATTCAGCACCCGTGCCTCACGGCTCACCGACTGCCAGCCCGGCATGCTGATCTGAGCGGTGCCTTCGTTGTCGATCCAGTTGAGGAAAGTACGCGGGACTGCCACCTCAATCCACACCTTCTCCGTACCCACCAGCTCAAACATCACCGTGCTGGCCGACGCATAACTACCAACACTGACACTGCGACTGCTGATGCGCCCGGCAAAAGGCATACGCACTTCGCTACGCGCCAGATCCAGACGCGCCTGACGCAAAGACGCCTCCGCCACAGCGACGGCCGCTTCGGCGGCAGCCAGTTGCGGCTTGCGCAGCACCAGAGCACGCTCGTCTTCCGTCAGCTGACTGGCGGCAATGGCGTACTCCTCTTGTGCCAGTTTGCCCTGTCCCTGTTCTACTGCGAGATCGGCCTTCGCCTGAGTCAGTGCCGCCTGTGCCTGAGTAACCTGCAAACGGAAATCTGCCAGCTCCAGACGCGCCAGCACCGCGCCCTGCTTAAGCTGTGCACCTGGTACCGCCTGCGGATTGACCCATTCCACGCGCCCACTGACCTGTGGCATCAGGCTCACGGCATCAGCCGCACTGACCACACCGCCGGTAGTCCACATCGGGCGAGAAGTTTCTTCCGCCAGCGACACCACATCCACCAGACGGGTCTGCACCTCAGGCTTAACCCGCTTTGGCTTGGGTGCGCTACTGACAATCTGGTACGCAATAACAGCACCGGCCAGCAGAGTCACGGTGGCCCAGAACCAGCTCGCTTTCCACCACGGAGTTGGGGTGAAGGCCTCATTCATACAGAGGTTTCCTTATGCAAAAAATCGCCGTGACTCACGGCACGATAAAGTTCGATACGTTTCTGAATCTGCGTCCAGCGGGCGTTCAGCACCTGCTGTTCCAGAGTGATCAAATCTTCGCGGGTATTCAGCAACGAGAGAAAATCGCCCACGCCTTTGCGGTAGCGATTACTTTGAAAGGCTTCGGTTTTACGCGCCAGTTCCAGTCGTCGCTGCAGGCTGAGCAGGGTGGCAGCAGCTTCCCGCTCATCAATCAGCGCCTGCTGTACTTCCAGCGCCGCCTCCAGCAAGGTCTGCTGATAATCAGCCAGCGCGGCTTTCACTTCCGCTTCGCTTTGTGCCACCGCAGCACGACGATTGCCGCCGTCAATCAAGGGCATCACCAGACCTGCTGCGAGGTTAGCAACCCAGTTATCCATGACATCTGCCAGTTCCGGCGCACTGCCAGTGTAGGAGGCAGTCAGGGTCAGTCGCGGATAACGATTGGCAACGGCCGCTGCCAGTCCGGCATTAGCGGATTGCACCGCCAGCCAGGCCTGCTGTACATCGGGACGGCTCTGCAACTGGTTCAGACCAACACCGGCATCGACACCATCCACCGCAGGCAGAATATCGCTGGCGCTGTATGCCCTTGGGTTATTCAGATCCAGACCGGCGGCATCCCCGGTCCATAACGCCAGCTGCTGATGATAGGCATCGCGCTGAGCATGAGCGGAAATCAGGTCGGTGTTGATTGACTCCAGCAACTGCTGCTGTTGCCAGACATCGCTGATAGCGGCCTGACCACGCTGAAAGCGACCTTCCGTCACTTTCAGAGCATCGGTAATTCGTTGTTTCTGTTGTTCCAGCAAGCGCAGCAATTCATGCTGTTTAATCAGCCCGTACCAGTTCAGTGCAATCTGTGCGGCGACGGTATTCGCCTGAGTACGCACGGCGGCTTCACCGGACATGGCGGTGAAGCGCGCTTTGTCATCCAGTGCCGACACCCTGCCCCAGAAATCCACTTCATAACTGGCAGACAAGCCCGCACTCCAGCTGGTTGTAGTGGTGTCGTCTTCCTGCCACTGGCGGGATTTTTTTACATTCAGATCCAGCTGAGGAAACTGGTCCGCGCCCGCCTGCCGCCAGACCGCACGGCTGCTCTCCAGACTGGCCCAGGCTGCCTGCAAGGCAAAGTTCTGCTTAAGCCCTTGCTGCACCAGCTGATTGAGATTGTCATCAGAAAAATCCTGCCACCAGGACGGGGCAGTTGTCAGCGCTCCACTGCTATCACCCAGCTGCTCAGGCAGGGGCATGTCCGGCTGAGCGACCGGGCTGACGGTTGAACAACCACCCAGCAGCAGGCCAGCCAGCACGACCGGGAGAGAAATTCGGGCGTAATGCACGCGGCTTCTCCGCAAAATAAAACCGCATCATAGGGTGCACAAGGCGGTAAGGAAACCGCCTTTTACCCATCTTTACGCCCTGGCGCAGAGGCCTTTCGCGTTAAAAATACAGAGTCCAGCTCAGTTCAGCATAATCCTCCTGACGCAGAGACCACGCCAGCGCGTCGTCTTCGTCATCTGCCGTAAACAGCCAGACGTTCAGGTTAACGACTGACTGCGCAGTAACGCGTGTACTGGCTTCGACTTTCAGCGCGCGGCTTCCGCCATAAGTCATATCCTGAACCAGTCCGGCAAGTAACTCGCTGGAGTCCATATCATTGAACGCCCAGCGGGTGCCAATAAACACATCATTCTGCGCGTTGCTCGCCTGTTTACCACGCTCGTCGTACTGATATTCCAGAATCAGTCCGAGATCCAGTGGCAGTTCACAGCAGTCATAAAAAGGCCCTGTCAGGGTATATTCAAACCCTGCTACTGCTGCCCAATGGTCGTCACCACTGTCATTGCCGGCAGCCACCAGAGCCTGCTGTGCTTCACGCTCATAGTCGCGATGAACAGCTTCCACCTTCCATAACCAACTATCGACGGTGCTCTGCAAGGTCATCCCGGCCTGTTGCAACTGCGGGTAATAAGCCTGCAAGCCAACCACTGCTGGCTCTCCCGCCACCAGAGCGACCTGTGGCAGCAGGAACGGATCACGGGATGTACCCTTAAACAGCGAAAGCGATGCATCCAGCGGCCACCCGGCCACCTCGTAGGAGCGGCTCCAGCGTAGCGCCAGGTCGACATGAGACTGCTCATCATCAGACTGATACAGCGCCTCATCATCAATCGCCAGCGGCAGACTTAAGCGTCCCTCCTCGCCAGCAAAGGTGCGCTCCCGAAACCCCGGCAGCACAAAACCTTCCAGCGTACCTGCATCGTTAAGCCAGATAGCGTGGATCATTGGCTGGCCGAGTTTGTCTTCGCCGTCCGGTGCTTCCACCTGGTCGGTCTGGTTTATCACATCGACCAGATGCAGGGATTCCGTCACACCCCAGAATACTTTGCCAACACCGGCGCGAACTTCCCAGCTGGTACCCCAGGTTTGCCACAGCAGTTCGCGAATATCGCCATGCGTACGCTCTTCATCAGCGCTGTCGTAGCGATAGAAAGGACGGAAGGTTAAACGCTGGGCAGCGCCCCACTCCCACACCATTTCCGGCTCCAGCCAGACTGAGGCACTGCGCTCAGCCTGATCATCACTCACGGCCTGCTGGAAAAATTCGCGATATTCCAAACCCAGCTGAGTTGTCGTTTCCGGCAGCCATTCACCGGCGGATGCCACCGCCGGGAATAAAAGCACAGGTAACAGACGTTTCATCAGCGCGCCCTCTGCAGCGTAGTCTGATTAAAATCGTCGTCGGTCAGACCGGTATCAAAGCGGATATCTTCCGTTTGCAGCACCGTGCTTTTACCGGTCTGGTGATTCACCATGGTCGCCGTATGCGCGCGCCAGTAGCGCTCTTTATAGAGCTGATGGTCTGTCAGGGTCAGTGTTTTCAGCAGGCTTTTCTTGCGGTCATAAAAATCGATTTTATGTACGCGCAGCTCGTCTTTATCCAGCCACACAACCTGACGGGTATAACCAGAGAACTTATCCAGCGGTGTCTGCTCGACCTTATAGCAATCATGGCCTGCAACTGTTTCATCGCCGAGATAACGGAAGCTGTATTTATCCAGCTCGAACGAGCTCATATCTTCATACGCAAATTCACTGCCCATAAATGGGCCGGATTTATTACGGGAAGCAATACGCTTAACGCGCTTCAGGGCCGGCAGGTACAGCCACTGATCATCCGGTTTACCAATGTGCGAAAAGTTAAGAAAAGCGGTGCCTTTTACGTCGCGCGGTTCATCGAAAATGGTCAGGCCTTTATCGCCATCGTCGGCCACTTCCAGCGATTTCGAGCGGATTTTCCGCACGCTTTCTTCACCCTGGGCATTGCGCAGGGTCATAGTGACGGCCGACTCACTGTTGTTCCAGCCAGCATCCCGCTGCTTACGATCGGTAGCAATGGCCAGACCACGATCCGCCGCCTCATCAGCGTTTGCAACGTGTGTTAACGGTGTCACCAGAGCCAGGCCCAGCATCAGACTGAGGAAGGATTTCATACGGATTCTCCTGTTAAAGTATTCGTGGTGATCGGCTTTGGTGATTCTACCGCGGCCTTTTCTTTTTTATCGAGTAACAGCAGGAAGGCTGGCAGGAAGAAGAAATCCACCAGCAGTGCAATAAAGATAATCAGCGCCGTCGCCAGCCCCATATCCGAGTTCAGGCGGAACGCCGAGAACGCCAGCATCGAGAAACCGATTACCAGTACCAGCGTCGTAATCATCAGTGCGCGACCAACACTGGAAAACGCATATTTCACTGCCGCTTCTGCGTCTTTGCCATTATCACGGGCACGTTTGTATTTCGCCAGAAAATGCACGGTATCGTCGACAATAATACCCAACGTCATGGACGCAACAATCGACAGACCCAGATTAATTTCACCGGAGATAACGCCCCAGACACCAAAGCCTACCAGAGCTGGTCCGAGGTTCGGAATAAGACTGATTAAACCAAGATGCAGTGAGCGCAATGCGAATACCAGCAAACCGGAAATCAGAATCAGTGCCGCGATCATGCTGATGATCATGCTATCCATATTGGTTTCGCCGATATGCGAGAACATCAACCCCGGACTGGCGCCCGTCATACGGTATTGCGGTGCATTTTCTGCAAACCAGGCACGAGCACGTTGCTCCAGCTCGACGGTTTCACGACTACCGATATTCTTCAGCGTCGACGTCAGGCGGGTTGAAGATTTATCCACGTTTAACTGGTTATTCAGATCCAGACCATACGGCAGTGACATTTCGTACAACAGCAGATACTGCGCCGCCAGTTCACGATCCATCGGCGTGCGGTAGAAAGTCTCATCATCGCCATGCATGTTTTTATTCAGACGCTTAAAGGTGTCTGACAATGTGGTGACATGATCCACTTCCGGCTGCAGTCGCAGCCATTTCGCAAAACCATCAATGGTGGCAATAAACTGCGGATCGTTCACACCCTGTGAAGTACCAGAGTAAATAGCCCAGTCGATGGTCTGAGTACCGGAAATATGTTCTTCCAGTGCATCCACAGAATCGCGGAAATGTGTGCCCGGTGCGAAATACTTGGTCGCTTCATCATTAATTTCATTCAGCGTAATCAGAGAACCGAGGGCGATCATAATCACACTGCTCACCGGCAACAGAATCTTATGACGCTTCACTACCCAGCGTCCCAGACGCTCCATAGAGCCATCATGTTCCGGCGCCGCTTTGACTTTAATCGGCAGAATCGCCAGCAGTACCGGCAGCAGAGTCACCGAGAAAGCAAAGGCTATCATCACACCGATTGCGCTCAGCTCACCGAAGTCCGCCAGCACGGGGGATTCCGACAGCATCAGCGTCATAAAGCCAATCGCCGTTGTCGCACTGGTAATAAAAATCGGCATCAGATTCAGGTCAATGGCGAAACGCAACGCTTCCTTACGTTCTTTGCCTTCACGCATAGCGAACTGCATCGAAGCAATCAGGTGCACGCAATCGGCTACCGCCAGCGTCATCACCACGATCGGCACATTGATGGTACCTGTCGACAGGAAGTAGCCCAGCCAGCCGCCAGTACCCATGGTGACGGTAATAGTCACCACCAGTACAAATACCGTCGCCAGCATGGCCAGCAAACTGCGCATCAGAACCGCCAGCATCAGTACGATCAGCCCCAGCATAGCGGGTACCAGCGTATTCATATCCTTCTGCCCTTCAGTGGCGAAGGCATAGTTCATCGGTACCACACCCGTGTGGTAAAAGCTGTATCCCGGATAGGCTTGCGCAAGTCGGTCGGTCAGAGCATTGACCGAGCTGATAACTTCAGCCACCTGCGGAGTATTATCGGCGCTGTCCGGAATCTGCACGGTGATATTCACCGCCGCAGCACTACCGTCTTCAGCCACCAGACCGCCAGCAAGATTCGGCTCATTCAGAGCAACCTCTCGCACCCGGGCGATGTCTTCCGCGGTTAGCGCCTCGGCATCCAGCACTAAATCTTCGACGATCATATCGTCGCCTTCTGCCCAGGTGTGCTGAAAGTTGGTAACCGAGTCAACGCGACTGGAATACGGCGTCTGCCATGCTTCAATCGTCAGCTCTGCCAGTAAAGTAAGGGTTTTCTGGTTAAACACCGTCCCTTCATCCGGTACAACCAGAACAGAGACGTTGTCGTTTTTATTAAAAATGCGCTGCATTTCTTCAAAATCAGCCAGAGGCTGATAATGCTTGTCGAAAAAGACTTTGTAATCACCACGAAAATACAGATTTCCTGCACCTGCGGACGCCAGCATAATCAGCGCCAGCAACACAACAAGCATCTTCCATGGATGTTTTAACACTGAGACGAGCCATAAGTTTTTCATAGCGACTCCCGGGCCGTGTGTACGTTAATAGTGGTTATTGTTGTTATTTAAAAGTTGAATTTCGTCACTGAAACATTCGCGACCAACCCGTTCCCAGGTGGCCTGATAATCCCAGTCACGACTTAAAGGCTGAAACCCCAGCCCATCGAGCAAAACATTGGCACTGAGCAGTTGTACGTTGACACCGTCCAGTCGACTGACGGCTGTCAGATCCGGTGCCGTACCGGTGAGTGCGTTAATACCGAAAGCCTGCGACCAGCACAGCAACGACATCAACGGCACAGGAATATTAATTGCCGGATCAAGGTCACCCTGCTCTATTGCATCACGAAACACCTCGTCCACTTTCAGAGTGATGGCGTGATCTTTTTCAAGCATCAGAGCCGAGCGTTGTTCAGATGTTTTTTCGGCAAAAGCCGGAGTACGAGCGGTCAGAACTGCCAGCGATAAAGTTGGTTGCCACTGGGTATAAAGCTGGTATGCATAATTCAGTGCCACCATTTTTTCCCGCGGACGCCCGTCAAAGGCCAGTGCTTTGTCAAACAGGCAACCGATCACATCGATGCCACGAATACACAAAGCCGCGAGGCAGTCTTCCTTGCTGCTGAAATGGTTGTAGATGGTGCCTTTTGAATAGCCGGATAACGCGACCAGCTTATCCATGGTGAAACTGGCAAAGCCTTCGCGTTCAATAAGATCAGCGGCGATATCCAGTAACTCTGTTTCACGTTCAGCCAGTTTTTGCTCTTTGCTCTTACGCAGCGGGCAGTTGGCAGACGACAAAGAAAGGCCAAGGATACTGCGCCCTTTATCGGAATCGTGGCTGGCCATTGCCATCGGCGTGGCCGATGGCAGCTGAGGGCTGAGTTGCCAGTTGGGAGCTGCCAGCGCGCGGCGCAGCAGATCCATTACAGATGAAATATCAAACATTTTTGACGATCCGTCACTTTTTGACGAATCGTCATATTACAGACAATAAAAAACCCCACAAGGGGCAAAATCGTGCATTGGCCTGAATTGAGCCATGGGTATGAGTCAGTGTGCGACTTCCGCCAGCTTAAGCTTGTGCGTCAGTGCCACTTCAATAAAGAAAGGGCCTGCTTTGGTTTCAAACGGAATGACAATGACCGGACCACCGGCGATATGGGCAATATCCACTTCACCCAGAATATCCGGCTTGGCCATGGCAAAGTCGTAGCCCTTTTCCCACAGAATACGACGTGCCCCACCCGATAACATATTGGTCAGCTCGCCTGTCAGGTCATGGCAGACATCGTCTACCTTAGCGATCTCTTCACCCAGCATGGCACTGCTGATCTGAAGGATGGCACCAGCCGAAAAACTGATCGCCAGCGAACCATGCACCGTTTCGCCCGTCATCGGAATCATGCCCGTGACAACCCCCAGCGGCTGACAGTGATCTTTCACATAAGGCTGGCCGTACTCACAACTCAGAGAAGCCATGGTTGCGAGGATATGATTGATCGTCTCGACGAAGGGGTTTATGAAGTCGACATTCATAGCATCCACATCAAAACAAGTGTGTTACCTGAGTGTAGCTCCCCCCGCTCCGGCGCATTAGACGAAAAAGGCACCCGAAGGTGCCTCTTTATAACAAACCTGACTGTAAGCGCTTGTAATTAAAGGCCTTTTACAGCGTAAATACCCGCTGCATTACGCCAGTAACCACGGTAATCCATACCACAGCCGAATACGTAACGGTCTTCCACTTCCAGACCGATAAAGTCAATTTTCAGCTCGGTATTCTTACGGTCGTGAATCTTGTTGACCAGCACAGCGGTCAGCACTTCTTTCGCACCCTGTGCTTCACACGACTTAACCACTTCGGCCAGGGTGTTACCCTCATCAAAGATATCATCCAGAATCAGCACGGTACGGCCTTCCATCGGCACCGATGGCGGCGCCTGCCACTGCAAATCCGTTGAGCCGGTGGTTTCACCACGGTAACGCGTGGCGTGCATATAACCCTGCTCCAGCGGAAAGTTAAGCTTGGTCAGCAGACGGCCAGCCATCACCAGACCACCGTTCATAATGCTGTAAACCACAGGCATAGAATCCGCCAGACGGTCAGTAATATCGCTGGCCAGTCGGTTCAGCGCGTCTTCTACGTCAGCTTCGGATTTCAGCAGATCAGCTTCCGCCATTACCTGCTTCAGTTCTTCCAGTGTCAGTGGCTGGGTCATCAATCGTACCTTCTGTGTCGTCAGGGAGCGGCCCTGATGGCTCTGTAAAAAAGCCGCTAATGGTAGCCACCGACCTTGCGCTGTGCAATGAAATTGTCATGCTGAAGCTGGCGATAACGGCTGTGAATTCTGGCAACCTATCCTTAATAACGCTGTCAGAGGAATAATATTTACCGGAGGTACACATGAAGCGACTAATTGCTCCCGCCCTGCTCGGCGTTTTACTCAGCGCCTGCGCTTCCCTGCCCAGCGAAGTCAGCGTGGCCGAATACGATCTGCAACCCGCTTACTCCGAACTGGCTGCCAACGCGGACGTTTACAACGGCCAGCATGTCGCCCTCGGCGGCATGATCATCGCCGTCACTAATCAGAAAGACAGCTCAACGGTGGAAGTGCTGCAGCTGCCGATTTATGACTCCGGCCGACCGAATCCGGATACCGATAAAGCCGGTGGCCGCTTTCTGATCCGCTTCGAGCGCTTCCTCGATCCGGAAATCTACAGTCGCGGCAAAATGATCACCGTGCGCGGCAACATCAGTGGTCAGACCACCAGTAGCATTGGCGAACATCCTTACACCTACCTCAGTCTGCAGGGCGACGGCCTGCATCTGTGGCCGGAACAGCCGGATGAAGTTCAGGTGCAGTACTATATGGGCATTCATGCCTATCCGTATTACCTGCGCCCGGTACAACCTCCGCGTCACTGACACTCGGCATCTGCGGCGTCATTTTGCTATGATATGCGGCTTTTCAAACCTCAGCCCCATAGCTACCCGATCAGGAATCCATGATGACGCCTACACTGCAACTGGCTTTTGACCTTATTGCCCGCCGTTCTGTAACACCCGACGACGATGGCTGCCAGCAGCTGATGATGGACCGTCTGGCCGCAGCGGGCTTTAACAATGAGCCACTGCGCTTTGAAGAAGTCGATAACTTCTGGTCGCGCCGCGGTAACGAAGCACCAGTTGTGTGCTTTGCCGGCCACACCGATGTTGTCCCTACCGGCCCGGAAGCCAACTGGAACCATGCGCCCTTTATTCCCCAGATCGTCGATGGCCTTCTGTATGGTCGTGGTGCCGCGGACATGAAAGGCTCTCTTGCCGCCATGGTCGTTGCCGTTGAAAACTTCGTTGCCAAACACCCGGACCACAAGGGTTCTATCGCGTTCCTGATCACCTCGGACGAAGAAGGTCCGGCAAAAAACGGTACCGTGAAAGTGGTCGAAACACTGGAAGCGCGTAACGAAAAGATCGATATGTGCATCGTTGGCGAGCCATCCAGCACCAACCAGACCGGTGACGTGGTGAAAAACGGTCGCCGTGGCTCGCTCGGTTGCGTACTGAAAGTAAAAGGCATTCAGGGGCACGTTGCATATCCGCATCTGGCGAAAAACCCGGTACATCTGGCTGCGCCTGCACTGGCTGAACTGGCAGCCGAAGAATGGGATCAGGGCAACGAATTCTTCCCAGCCACCAGCTTCCAGATTTCCAACATTAACGCCGGCACCGGTGCCACCAACGTGATTCCGGGCGAATGCGAAGTGGTGTTTAACTTCCGTTTCTCGACCGAACTGACCGCCGAGATTCTGCAGGAACGCACCGAAGCCATCCTCAACAAACACGGCCTGGAATACGATATCGACTGGAACCTGAGCGGCCAGCCGTTCCTGACCTCGCGTGGTGCGCTGGTAGAAGCCAGCGTGCAGGCGATTAAAGAAGTCACCGGTATCGACACCGAACTGTCTACCGCGGGCGGCACCTCCGATGGTCGCTTTATCGCTCCGACCGGCGCTCAGGTTCTGGAACTGGGTCCGTGCAACGCCACCATTCACAAAGTGGACGAGCACATCAAGGCCGACGACCTCGATATTCTGACCACCATTTACGAACGTACTCTTGAGCTGCTGCTGGCCTGAGGACAACGCGTGAATAAAGTAATCGCCTGCCCGGTTTGCGGGCAGTCTTTACTTGCCGATGGCAAGCGCTGGGCCTGTGATAACGGCCATACCTTTGACGAAGCCCGTCAGGGGTACCTTAACCTGTTGGTTGCCCAGCACAAAAAATCCAAAGCACCCGGCGATACGCTGGATATGGTCGACGCGCGCAAACGCCTGCTCGACAGCCAGCTGTACCGCCCGATTTCCGACATGCTCAATCAGTGGGTACTGGAGTGGGCGCTGAACCGCCAGCAGCCTGTGCAGATCGCCGACGTAGGTTGTGGTGAAGGCTATTACACCCAGCGCCTGCAGGAAGTGCTGCACGATCATCAGCTTGAACACGCCCTGTATGGCGTCGATATTTCCAAGGATGCCGTACGCCGTGCTGCTGCCCGCAGTAAGGATATCGACTGGCTGGTTGCCTCCGGCGGCCGCCTGCCGTTTGTTGGCCACAGTATCGATCTGATTACCTGCCTGTTCACTAACCTGATGCCGGAAGGATTTGCACGCGCGTTAACGGATCAGGGCAGTATTGTGCTGCTCAATACCGGTGGTCATCACCTGTTTGAGCTGCGCGACCTGATATACGACGAAGTGAAGATCAATCCGCTGGACCCTAGGCCAACAATGGCTGAACACGGCTACCAGTGCAGCGGCGAGCAAACCCTGAAGTATCAGGCCAAGCTGACCAGCAATCAGCAGATTATGGACTTACTGATGATGACGCCGCACCGCTGGAAGGTACGCAACGAGGTACTCGAACGTTTGCAGCAACTGACCGAGCTGACGGTTACCATCGAAATTGTGCTGCATCAGTTCCAGCGCGCAGGCGCAGTGATTGCCAGCCACGATGACGACCGTTAGCATATCGGCACTTCGCGCAGGATACGCCCATGACCCAGGTTGATTTCTACATTCTCGCTGCCCAGACCCTGGAAGAACGGGCGCTGTTTGCCTGCCGTCTGGCCGAGAAAGCGTTCAGCCGTGGTAACCGGGTGCTGATTCAGACTGATACTGAAGCCAGTGCACGTGCACTGGATGATCTGCTCTGGACCTTCCGCGACGACGCCTTCATTCCACACGCACTGCTGAATGCCAGTGACGCCCCGGCAGAGTGTCCGGTAAGCATCAGCTGGCATGACGATCCTGGCCACCACCATGATGTAATCGTCAACCTGAGCAGCGGGCTACCATCATTTGTGGGACGCTTTCGACGTTTTGTCAGTATTGTTGTCCAGCATGATCAGGTACTGGACTACACTCGTAATCACTACAAATATCTGAAAGACCGGGGTTACCCGATCAACAACCATGATATGAGATTGCGTTAATGAATCCCGAAGACCGTAACGACGAACCCACAGACCTGTTGCGCGAGCTGGAAAACCTGCAGCGCGTCCTCGACGACGCTGCCGGAGAGCACGGTGCCGACATTCCGGTACTGGAGCCGATGGACGACATTCCGGTGCTGGACGATCTGTTCAACGCCGATGAAGTACCAACTCTGAGAGCGGTAAACGCAGCCGTCTCCAATGTGACCCCGCTGCGACCACAGACGCCTGCCGTCGAAGCAGAGCCAACAGCTGACGCTGACACAGCGTTGGAAGAGGCCCCGCAGCTCAAAGAAGCAGAAGCAGTGGTCGACACAGACCTTGCGGTGCCCGCAATAGCAGAAACACCAGCAGAGCCGGTTTCACCTGCTGTCAGCACGCAAGCGCCAAAAGCGAGTATTTCCGCCAACCCGTTCCTGCCGCAATCCGTGCTCGATCGTCTGGCACAGGAGCGCGAGGCAGCTCAGCACAGTGCCGAAGAAGCACACCGCACCATGCAGCGCGTGATGGAACAGAAGCAGCAACGTGCACAAACCGGCATCAGTGATCTAGGCAACCGTCTGAGCCCTGCACAGAAAGAACGTATGATCGAGCAACTGGTGGCTGAAATGCTGCCGGAGATCACCGAAAAACTGAAAGACCGCCTGCGTAATATGCTGCGCTGAGCGCCGCTCTGAATAAAAAAAGCCACGGCATGCCGTGGCTTTTTTTATGCTGTGCAGTGCATACAACAGCCGGATTACTGAGTGCTGCGCACCTCATCCGCCAGCACCAGCGTGGCGGTTTCGGCAGACGCAATTTGCTGTGGCATCAGCGACTGCCACCACAAGCTGAAGGCCTGCTCGCGTCCCATAACCACTGGTTCACCGATGATCGGCGTCACCAGCTCTACGCCACGCTGACTGGCAATATCGCTGACCCGTTGCAGAGGCTCGAACCAGGCATGAATCGACAAATCGAACGTGCTGTTATGAATAGGCAACATACGCTGACCGCCAAGGTCCAGATGCGCCTGGACACTCTCTTCCGGCATCATATGAATATGCCCCCAGCGTTCGTTGTAGGCACCGTTTTCCATCATGGTCAGATCGAATGGCCCGTAGCGCTCGCCGATTTGCTTGAAACCTGCAAAGTAGCCGCTGTCGCCACTGAAAAAGTAACGACGACCGTCGCGTTCAATAACCCACGAAGCCCACAGGGTGGAATCGCGACTGAACAAGCCACGACCAGAAAAGTGCTGGGTTGGCGTGGCGGCCAGCAGAGTGTCCCCCACCCGCGTCTCCTGCCACCAGTCATGTTCGACAATACGGTCAGCAGCAACGCCCCACTGTTGCAGGTAACGACCAAGCCCCAGCGGTACGTAAAAGCCCTCGGCCTTGTCCGCCAGCTGGCGAATGCTGCCTTCATCCAGATGATCGTAATGGTCGTGGGAGATCACAATGCCTTTCAGTGGTGGCAAATCCTGCGGATTCAGTGGCAGTGGATGAAAACGCTCCGGCCCCGCCCACTGTACCGGCGACGCTCGCTCAGAAAACACCGGGTCGAGCAGCCACACTTCGCCATTCAGCGACAACAGCATGGTTGAATGACCAAGACGATACACCCGGTGTTCATCGGTCGGCAGACTGGCCAGCTGCGCAGCCGTTAACGGCTGGGTAGGTACCACGATGTCCGGTGCCGACTGTGGGTCTTTAGCCGTCGACATCTCCCACATGATACCCAGCAAATCGCCCAGCCCCTGTTCCGGGGTAGGTACCGGGTTGGCAAAACGCTGATGGTCCTGCTGATACTGAGCCGATTGCGCAAAGCGCTCCTGCTGATCGGCCTGTACGCGGCGGGCAGAACAGGCGCCCAGAAACAGAGGTATAGCAATAGCGGCCACCAGCACCGCTGTGGTTATCAATGTCCAGTTCACCCGGGCATCCTCACTGATTTCGTATTTGTCCTCATAGTAGGGAAGCCGCGCAAGCAGATAAAGGTTCGATAAGGATCAAACTGTTCACATCAACGGCACAATAACCCCGCTGTCGGCATAACAGAAAAGCGCTACAAAGGCGCGCCTCGGTTGAAATCACCCCTGCCCCCACGGCGCTGCATCCGCTATAATCTGCACCATTTTTCCGAACCCATACTACCCCGGCAGCCAACAATCTGCCGTTGTGGGGTACAAACGCAGATACGAGCAACAGCGATACTATGGATAAGACGTACAAACCCGGCGCGATCGAACAAACCTGGTACAAAGAGTGGGAAGAAAAAGGCTACTTCAAGCCTTATCAGGATGGCTTAACCGGCGAAGGTTACTCCATCATGATTCCACCGCCGAACGTCACCGGTTCGCTGCATATGGGTCACGCCTTCCAGCACACCATTCAGGATGCTCTGATCCGCTACAACCGTATGCTGGGTAAGAAAGCCCTGTGGCAGGTAGGTACCGACCACGCCGGTATCGCCACGCAGATGGTGGTTGAGCGTAAACTGGCCGCCGAAGGCCAGCCAGACCGCCACGAACTGGGCCGTGAGAAGTTCCTGGAAAAAGTCTGGGAATGGAAAGAACACTCCGGCGGCACCATTACCCGCCAGATGCGTCGTCTGGGTAACTCCGTAGACTGGGAAACCGAGCGTTTCACCATGGACGAAGGTTTCTACAAAGCCGTTCAGGAAGTGTTTATCCGCCTGTACGAAGACGGCCTGATCTACCGCGGCAAGCGCCTGGTGAACTGGGACCCGAAACTGCACACCGCCATTTCTGACCTCGAAGTTGAAAACAAAGAGGTTAAAGGCAAGATGTGGCACCTGCGCTACCCGCTGGCCGACGGCTTAACCTACAAAGACGAAGACGGCAACGAGCTGGACTACATCGTGGTCGCTACCACTCGTCCGGAAACAATGCTGGGGGATACCGGTGTTGCCGTTAACCCGGAAGATCCGCGTTACAAACACCTGATTGGCAAAGACGTTGTTCTGCCATTTGTTGAGCGTCGTATTCCGATTGTTGGCGACGAACACGCCGACATGGAAAAAGGCACCGGCTGTGTGAAAATCACCCCGGCCCACGATTTCAACGACTATGAAGTCGGTAAGCGTTGCGGCCTGCCAATGATCAATGTACTGACCTTTAACGCGGATATCCGCGAAGAAGCTCAGACCTTCAACACCGACGGCAGCGTTAACAGCGAAATTTCTGGTTTTATTCCGGAAAAATACCGTGGCATGGAACGCTTCGCGGCGCGTAAAGCCATTGTTGCCGATTTCGAAGAAGCCGGCCTGCTGGTACAGATCGTTGAAAACGACATGGTGATTCCGTACGGCGACCGTGGTGGCGTAGTTATTGAGCCTATGCTGACCGACCAATGGTACGTCGATGCCAAGACCCTGGCCAAGCCAGCCATTGAAGCCGTCGAAAACGGCGACATTCAGTTTGTGCCGAAATCCTACGAGAACATGTACTTCAGCTGGATGCGCGACATTCAGGACTGGTGTATTTCCCGTCAGCTGTGGTGGGGTCACCGTATTCCGGCCTGGTACGACGAAGAAGGTAACGTTTACGTTGCCCGTACCGAAGAAGAAGTACGCGCCAAAAACAACCTGGCTGCTGACGTTGAACTGAAACAGGACGAAGACGTTCTGGATACCTGGTTCTCTTCTGGTCTGTGGACCTTCGGCACTCTGGGCTGGCCAAACGTTGATATTGAAGAAGTCGCTCAGCGCATGAAAGACTTCCACCCGACCGACGTGCTGGTCACCGGTTTCGATATTATTTTCTTCTGGGTTGCGCGCATGATCATGATGACCATGCACATGATCAAAGATGAAGACGGCAAGCCGCAGGTACCGTTTAAAACCGTGTACGTGACCGGCCTGATCCGTGACGAAGTGGGCCAGAAAATGTCCAAGTCCAAGGGTAACGTACTTGACCCGCTGGACATGATCGACGGCATTTCCCTTGACGCCCTGCTGGAAAAACGTACCGGCAACATGATGCAGCCGCAGCTGGCTGAGAAAATCGGCAAGCGTACCCAGAAAGAATTCCCGGACGGTATTGCACCACACGGCACCGATGCCCTGCGCTTTACCCTGGCGGCAATGGCCTCTACCGGTCGTGACATCAACTGGGATATGAAGCGTCTGGAAGGTTACCGTAACTTCTGCAACAAGCTGTGGAACGCCTCACGCTATGTGATGCTGTCGATTGCCGGTGAAGAAGCCGTTGATGCTGCCGCAGCCAACAACACCAACATCACCATTACCGATGACATGAAAGCGGCCTGTGGCGCCAATGGCGAGCCAGCAGCTCTGTCACTGGCGGACCGCTGGATCATCACCCGCCTGCAGCGTGCAGAAGGTGAAGTTCGTCGCCATATGGACCAGTACCGTTTCGATATGGCGGCACAGTCGCTGTACGAATTTATCTGGAACGAATTCTGCGACTGGTACCTGGAACTGTCCAAGCCAGTGCTGTGGGATGCTAACGCACCGGAAGAAGCCAAGCGCGGCACCCGTGGCACCCTGGTGCGCGTACTGGAAGCCACCCTGCGTCTGGCTCACCCGATCATTCCGTTTATCACAGAATCCATCTGGCATCAGGTGAAAGAACTGGCAGGCAAATCCGGCGACACCATCATGATGACCCAGTATCCGGAACCAC
Source organism: Thalassolituus marinus (assembly GCF_020320395.1). GTDB lineage: Bacteria > Pseudomonadota > Gammaproteobacteria > Pseudomonadales > Oceanobacteraceae > Venatoribacter > Venatoribacter marinus. Next base: position 55,914 of record NZ_JAEDAH010000104.1, read on the forward strand.
AAGAAGCACTGATCGACGCCGCAGCAGAAGCCGATATCGAATGGCTGCAAGGTGTGATTACTGCCGTACGTAACATCCGTGGCGAACAGAATATTCCACCAAGCAAAGAGCTGGAACTGCTGTTTAAAAACGGTGACGACGAAGACTTCCGCCGCGCTGACGAAAACCAGGCCTTCCTGATGAAACTGGCGAAGCTGGAAAAAGTTACCTGGCTGAACGAAGACGACGAAGAACCAATGTCGGTCACTCAGCTGGTTGGCGATATGGAAATTCTGATTCCAATGGCTGGCTTTATCGATAAGGACGCCGAAGTTGCGCGTCTGAACAAAGCCATCGAAAAGCTGGAAAAAGAACAGGAACGTGTAAACAACAAACTGGGCAACCCAGGCTTTGTTGATAAAGCACCGGCCGACGTTATCGCCAAAGAACAGGAAAAAGCCGCAGGCTTTGCCCGTGACGTGGTGAAACTGAAAGAGCAGATCGAGAAGATTAAAGCGCTGTAAGAGGCGTTAAAGTCGGACGTCTGTCGCCGGACGTCTGACGGCAGATGCTCTGAAGCGGGAATTTCAATCACGGCTGCACTTAGCACCGAAGATCAGAAATCCCCATAAAAAAAGGTTCATCGCATTTAAGCGTGAAAAATGAGAACGGCAGTAAAATCGGTTAAGTTTGCATTCGCCAAAACCCAAACAAAACCGACCACTGCCGATCCATGAATCCTAATCCGCTTACCCTTCTCTGGGAAGGCTTTGAGATCCAAAGCTACCAACAGATTTCCTCCGATTCGCTCGTCATCCAGCTCCAACCTTCACCGAACCGTCAGTACCACTGCCGCCACTGCCTCCAACCGGCTTATCAAATGCATGACTGCTCCATTCGGCGCATTCGTGAACGCGATATCGGCCCCTTCAAAGTCTGGCTTGATGTCCCCGTTGCCAGAGTCGCTTGCTCCCGTTGCGGCCCCAGGACAGAGCGTATTTCATGGCTTCCGGACAGATTACGCATGACCCGCAGTTTCATGCTCTGGATCGAAGTGCTGGTGCAGACGATGCCGGTTGCTCATGTCGCACGGCTAACCGGTGTTCACTGGCATACCGTCAAGGCCATCGACTATCAGCGCCTGAAACGCGAGCAGCGGGAGCCAGACCGGCAAGGCCTGAAGCGCCTGATCATGGATGAGTTTGCTTTGTTCAAGGGCCACCGCTACGCCACCGTCGTAGTAAATGCCGATAATCAGCAACTGCTCTGGGTCGGAGAAGGACGCAGCCGGGCGGCTGTGCGGCCCTTTTTTGAATGGCTCGGAGTGGAGGCC
>NZ_JAEDAH010000019.1:0-21397 GCF_020320395.1 Thalassolituus marinus
ACCCACACGAATTACTTAATGCTGATTTTTAAAGAACTTCGCTAAGAGTTTCTCTCTGAGCGGGCTGCGTATTCTACAGCGTTTGTTTTCAGTGTCAAGCTTTATTTTGCAGACCTTCAAACTTTTTTTCGACCAAGGCCCTAAGATCATTCAGATCAGCACCACCCTGTCGATGGCTGCGCATTCTACACCAGCCGCTTTCAATGTCAACCTTTATTTTTAAGAAATCTCTTTAAAATCAAAGACTTACAAGGCCGCTTCAATTCAGACACCAGCCTTTAACTCGAAGCAGGCCGCGCATTTTACTCAGTTTCATCCCGACGTCAACAACTTAATTGGTAAAATATTCTGTAAGCTTTTCAGCTGTATTCACACCACTCACCAGCCTCTTTCCTTATCGTTTTAACTCCATACGGCAAACCACGTATAATCGCTGCTCTGCAGACATTGCAGTTCGAGCAAATCAGCCCTCACGCGTCGGACTGTTTCTCCGTCACACAATTCAGAGGTTACCGATGACTGAAAAAGCTGTCGTCATTTACTCCGGGGGGATGGATTCGTTCACCATCCTTAATAAGGCATATAAGGAAGGCTACGAGCTGTACGCTCTGACGTTCGACTACGGTCAGAAGCACAGCAAAGAAATTGCGTATGCTACGCGCGTTTGTGAAGAGCTCGGCATTAGTCACCGCATTATTGATATCACCGCTATCAATCAACTGCTGCAAAGTTCGTCGCTGACATCCAGCATAGAGATTCCGGAAGGACATTATGCCGATGACAATATGAAGTCGACCATGGTCCCTAACCGGAACATGATTCTTTTGTCCCTGGCCATTGGCTACGCCATCGACATCGGCGCCAGCAAAGTCTTTTATGGCGCACATTCCGGGGACCATGCAATTTATCCCGATTGCCGACCGGAGTTCGTCCACGCAATGAATGATGTAGCGAGAATTGCAAACTACGAACCTGTAGAAATCGTGACCCCTTATCTTAGTGGCGACAAAATCACCATTCTTAAGGATGGCCTGGCAATGGGGTTGGATTACGGTAAATCCTGGACCTGCTATAACGGTCGCGACAAAGCCTGTGGCAAATGCGGCTCATGCGTCGAGCGTCTTGAAGCGTTTGAACTCAATAATGCGGTCGACCCACTGGAATACGAAAGCTAATGAGCAGTAAGACGTATCGGGTTAAGGAAGCCTTTTATACCTTACAGGGAGAAGGCGCACAGGCCGGGCGACCTTCTGTCTTTTGCCGCTTCAGCAAATGTAATCTGTGGAATGGCCGTGAAGACAGCCGAGAGCAGGCAATCTGTGACTTCTGTGATACGGATTTCATCGGCATCGATGGACAGAACGGCGGACGCTACCTGGCACAAGAGCTCACAGATTTACTGATCCGTCTGTGGCCCGACATGAGCAAAGGCCAGCCCTATGTTGTTTGCACTGGCGGCGAACCGCTGTTACAGCTGGATGAAGCACTTATTGAGGCAATGCACAATGCAGGCTTTGAAGTCGGCGTGGAAACCAACGGAACGCTGGCAGCTCCGCCAGGTATCGACTGGTTATGCGTCAGCCCGAAAGGCAAATCAGAGGTGGTAGTCAGCCAGTGCGATGAACTGAAGCTGGTATACCCGCAAACCGATGCCATGCCGCAGCGTTTCAGCGCAATAAAAGCAGCACATCGCTACCTGCAGCCAATGGCCGATTTTCGCCCGGCCATTCTCGCCAGCGACTCCCATGCGGCTGCAAGGGAAGGACTTTCCGCCGACAATACCAAGGCTGCGGTCGAATACTGCCTGCAAAACCCGCAATGGAAACTCAGCCTGCAAACGCACAAATTTCTGGGTATCGACTGACTCTCAGAAATCAGCGAGCAGTACTGTCTTTTCAGTTAATGCTCCACGCTCGTAGCGAGCGTGGACATTAGCAACCTCTTTCATACCGACAGCTTCAACAGGTAACGACTTCAGCTTCCCATCATCAATCAGTTTTGCCAGCTCAGCCAGCTGTCTGCCGATACGCTCACGCCCATGACCATTGAGCAGGGGCAACAGACTGAAGATGGCATGCAGCGTCAGAGCTTTTGCATGTGCAGCACCAAGCTCATGCTCCCCTCGGGCATTGATCGTCGCCACCTGACCTTCTGGCTCGGCCATCATCAGAGCGGTCTGCAAACCAGGTCCGCCGAAAGTATCCACCACTTTATTAAATTGCTGAGTAAACCCTGTCGCATCACTGTGCAGCACGGCAGTACCGCCGAAATCAACCACACGGCGCTTACGCTTATCATCACCCGCTGAACCAGTTACTTCAGCGCCATTTAGCACTGCCAGCTGCGTAATCATCATGCCCACCGCTCCGGATGCGCCAACCACAAACACGCGATCACCGGTCTGTATCCGCAGACGCTCTGCCAGCTGAAAGGCGGTAACTGCAGCAACCGGCAACGCTGCGGCATCAGACAGAGGAACAGAAACCGGAGCATGAGCCAGTAAAGCAGCATCTGTAATCATGGTTTCAGCCAGTGCGCCCTGCATACCCTTCACGCCACCAGCCAGTCCATACACTGCATCACCCACAGCAAATGCTGTTACGCCCGGCCCGACTGCCTCAACAATGCCACTGACATCGCAACCAAGCACACCAGAGTGCGGAGCAATCGGCGCAATCCCTGCACGAATCTTGGTGTCTATCGGGTTAAATCCAGCGGCACAAACTCGCAGTAACACCTCACCCACTGCGGGAAGAGTTTGTTCTATATCCGTAAGTTGCAATACATCCGGAGCACCGGCGCTGATCATTTTCCAGGCTTTCATATACGACTCCCGCCTACGGCAGTTCGAGCACAGCCGAGGAAGCAACCGCGCTGACGATCTGTCCGATGACTTTCTCGGTCAATTCTTCCCGACCACTGCCTGCATGAAAACTGGCATATACGGTGCGGCTGATTACCGGCGCATCCGGTACCACGTGCAGCTGACCACTTTCGCGGTGACTCTGGATCAGACTTGCAGGCAAATAAGCAGAGCCACCATTGCTGAGTATGCTGTCCAGCGCGATACGACCTGTATTGGTCTGCAAAACCGGCGGCCTGGCTCCTTTAAACTCCTGCGCATGCTGAATCTGAAAAGACGTACCCCAATCTACCAGCACATAATTACCTGAAAGAGCCTGTATCCAGTCGTCACAATGTTCACTGGAAACCAGGTACAGCGGAATACTCATTACTTCAACGGTCGTCAACTCGTCCACTTTCGGAGCATCAAACACAAAAGCGAGATCCAGCGTTCGTTCAATAATCTGACGCACAAGATTGCCACTACTGTGCGCAACAGCAGTCAGAGCAATTCCCGGCGACGTGCTCATCAGTCGACTGAGCTGCTGCTGCAGGAACGCATCCCAGAGATTTGGCGTCGCGCCCAACGACATTTGCTGATGCTGACCGTCTGCCAGTGAGACTTCCTGGCGGATACGCTGCTCCAGTAACACACTACTTTCTGCCAGTGGCAGGAGCTTCTCTCCGGCAGGCGTTAGCTGGATGTTGTTGCGCTGGCGGGAAAACAATTCGACGCCGAGTAAACCCTCCAGCTGGCGCACACGAAAACTCACCGCAGACTGAGTCAGATAGAGGTTTTCAGCCGCCCGTCCGAAGTGACGGGTGCGGGAAACTTCCATAAAAGTTTTAAGCAGTTCTGTATCCATTTTCGAACAACAACAATATTCGTTACGATAAGATTTTTTTGTTTTACCAGCGAAACAGGGCTGCCCATACTCCGCCGAAATTACCTTTATCGGGATAGTAGGTGCAGAATGGACAATATCCAAGAGAAGAGTTTTGCCAGCGACAAAAAGTTCTTTGACGACCGCAACTTTCCCCGTGGTTTCCAGCGTTCAGGCGACTTCACCAAAGCACAGGCTTTGATTCTTGAGTCTAAAGGTGCTGCAATGAAAGCACTGCACGAAGGCAGCCGCGCCCCGGAAACCGACGAAGAAGCACAGTTTGTGAAGACTTGTCTGGGTGAAGCACTGCCGTCGACAGATACCGAGAAGACCTGGGCTATCTACCTGAGCGCCCTGCGTCGTAAACAGATTTACTTCACCGCCTCGTCAGCTGCGACGAGTGATGGTGGATCAGACAGCATGGATTCCGATGACTAAGCCAGTACTGGGCTACATAGAAGACATCTCCCTGCCGGACCTTGGCGTACAGTGCCTCGCCAAGGTCGATACCGGCGCCTGCACCAGCAGCCTTCACGCTGAGCAGATCGAAACCTTTGACCGAGACGGTCAGCTCTGGGTTCGTTTTCACGTCAAATTCGACAATGATGAGATAACCATCGATCAGGTGTGTGAAACCCGAGTGATCGCCCAACGCACCATCGCCAGTTCCAACGGTCAGCGCAGTCAGCGCTATGTAATCCGCACCCGAATGTCCGCCTGCGGTGAAACCTTCGAAGCGGAAATAAGCCTCAGCCACCGCGGTAGCATGCGTTACCCGATGCTGCTGGGCAGAAAAGCCATCGCTGGTCGTTTTCTGGTTGATGTGGCGCTCTGACGCGCCGCAGCTCCTTACTTTAAACTCCGTCCGCTTACCTCTTCAGGCGCCCTCTGCGGAGGCCGTTTACAAGTTAATCACCCTACCGTATGATCTCAGCCCCTCCGGGCAGCTATAGCTGCCCTTTTGCGTTTCTGAGGAATTGAGCAATGCAGGCGATAATGAACACTTACGGGCGTTTACCGGTGACCTTCACCAGTGGACAGGGCAGCTGGCTGACGGACGTTGATGGCCGCCGCTACCTGGACGCGCTGAGTGGCATCGCAGTATGTGGCCTGGGTCATGCCCACCCGGCGGTTTCAGCGGCTATTCGTGAGCAGGCTGACAAGCTGATTCATACCTCAAATCTGTACAGCATTGAACGTCAGCAGTCACTGGCAGAAGCGCTGGTACGTGTGTCCGGCATGGAAAACGTTTTCTTTTCCAACTCCGGCGCCGAAGCTAACGAAGCAGCCATTAAGATCGCGCGTAAATATGGTCATGATCGCGGCATTCATGAGCCGGTCATCATCGTTATGACCAAGGCTTTCCATGGCCGTACCATGGCAACACTGACCGCGACCGGTAACGTAAAGGTTCAGGAAGGATTTGGCCCACTGCTGAACGGCTTTATCCGTGTGCCATATATGAACCTGGATGCTATCCGCAATGTGATTGCAGCCAACCCGAATGTGGTTGCTGTAATGCTCGAGCCGGTTCAGGGCGAAGGTGGTCTGGCCACAGCCAGCGCCGAATATCTGCAAGGCGTGCGTACTCTGTGTGATGACAACAAACTGTTGATGATGCTCGATGAAGTGCAGACCGGTAATGGCCGTACCGGAAAATACTTCTGCTTCCAGCATTACGGCTTTATGCCTGACGTGGTTACCACCGCCAAAGGCCTGGGCAATGGTGTGCCGATCGGCGCTTGTCTGGCCCGAGGTATTGCTGCAGAAACCCTGCAACCGGGCAATCATGGTTCGACCTACGGTGGTAACCCGCTGGCCTGTGCCGCTGGTCTTGCTGTGGTGGAAACCATTGAACAGGAAAATCTGTGCGCACATGCGCAACTGATGGGTGAATACCTGCGCGCAGGATTCCAGGCGCGACTGGCGAGCACTGGTCGCCTGAAAGAAATTCGTGGCCTTGGTCTGATGATCGGACTGGTACTTGATAAAGACTGTCCGACCATGATGGCCGACGCCCTTAAAGAAGGTCTGCTGCTCAACGTTACATCCGGTAATGTTGTTCGTTTACTGCCACCACTGAATGTAGATAAGGCAGAAGCAGATCAGATTATTGAGATCGTGAGCAATCTGATTGCAGCGCTCAGCTAAACCTGAATAAGGAAGCAGTGTGAGACATTTTTTGACCCTGCAGGATCTGGCCCCGGAAGAATTGAACTGGCTGATCCAGCGTGCAATTGAACTGAAACAGATTCAGAAGCGTGGCGAAGTGTATGAGCCACTGAAAAACCGCGTACTGGGGATGATTTTTGAAAAGTCATCCACCCGTACCCGGGTGTCGTTTGAAGCCGGCATGGCACAGCTGGGCGGACACGCGATCTTCCTGTCACCACGCGATACCCAGCTGGGTCGTGGTGAACCGGTTGAAGATAGTGCGCGTGTACTGTCACGCATGGTTGATGTGGTCATGATCCGCACCTTCGATCACGAAATGATCGAGACGTTTGCGGCTTATTCACAGGTTCCGGTGATTAATGCGCTGACGGATGACTTCCATCCGTGTCAGCTTCTGGCCGATATCCAGACCTATGTGGAACATCGCGGGTCCATTCAGGGCAAAACCGTCGCCTGGATCGGTGATGGCAACAATATGTGCCAGTCTTACATCAACGCTGCCTGTCAGTTTGATTTCAAACTGCGTATTGCGACGCCCGAAGGCTTTGAGCCTTCGCAGTTCCTGGTCGATGAAGCCGGTGATCGTGTCGAGCTGATACGTGACCCGAAAGATGCGGTCAAAGGTGCCGACCTGATCGTGACTGACGTCTGGGCCTCCATGGGTCAGGAAGACGAGCAGGAGCAACGCATGCGCAAATTTTCTGACTATCAGGTATCGCGTGAAATGCTGGATCTGGCCAACCCGGATGTACTGTTTATGCATTGCCTGCCAGCACACCGCGGCGAAGAAGTCTCGGAAGATCTGCTGGATGATCCCCGTGCAGTGGTATGGGATGAGGCGGAAAACCGTCTGCATGCTCAGAAAGCTCTGCTGGAGTTTCTGCTTTGCCAGGAAGACAGCTGAAAAAAAGCCGGTATTTACCGGCTTTTTTTATAGCTGCTGACCAGCGAGTTGCGACGTATATAACGCTCCCTGCTGCGCCACAATACGGTTACGCCCCGCACGCTTGGCATCGTACAGCAATCGATCCGCCCGGTTGATCAACTCATCTGTTTCCTCTCCCGGCAAATATTGTGTCGCACCAATCGATACCGTCAATGGCAGTCCCGTTTCCGAGAAACGTTGCTCCATAACCGACACACGCAGACGGTTCAGCACCTGCTCTGCATCCACCAGGGTCAGGCCACTCAGCAACAGGACAAATTCCTCACCGCCGTAACGCGCAGCCACATCCACTTCTCGTACAGACATACGCAGCTGCTGCGCCAGCTCGGTCAGCACCTGATCTCCGACACGGTGTCCGTGCAGATCGTTAATCTGTTTAAAGTGATCAATGTCCACCAGCGCCACCACGAACGGCAGGCCTTCCCGATCTGTTAAAGCCCGACTGCGCTCCAGTGAACGCAACAGATAGCGGCGGTTGTACAGGCCAGTCAGCTCATCCGTAACCGCCAGCTCTTCAATACGACCAAGGGCACGGCGTAATTCACGATTTTTCATACGGTAGGCTTCACGCAGAATCGCGACTTCGCGACCAAGAAAACAGTACGCCACTAGGCTGGCTACAAACGCTAAGCCATAAATAATTTCACGTTGAGGACGCCAGTTCAGATCCTGCTGGTGAATCTGTAACATCATGACCATGGTGTAGGACGCCAAAGTGAACAGAGCAACACCAAGAAAGCCTCTCCAGCTAAGGCGGAACACGCCGTAAGGCATAACGGTAAGGTAGCCTAGCAAGGCAATCGGACGATACTGAGGACAGCAATAGAGGAAGAAAGAGATCAGGGTCGTCGCCCAGCACATGAAAACTGCCGTCATGGCAGGGTCACGCAGATTGCGGCTGCGTCCGCTGATGACCCACCAAAGCAAAGCGGCCTGGCCCAGCCAGAATACACCGACGATATACCACAGTCCGGGAGCCGCTTCGGCCTCTGGATTAAGGGAACTGGCGACAACGAACAGCACCGAAAACATGAGCGCACCAATACTGGCAAGCCCATGCCGACGGATTATATCCTGCTGAAAATCCCTCATTCCCTGATCCATTTTATGCAGCAAAGCAGGCGATTATAGAGAGTTTTTCATCTCAGGCCATGTCATTTTGCGCACTTTATGATCAGTTATTGTCGCTCAATCACCGCAGCGAACACGGGCCACCGCATCCAGCCATCCCTGATACAAACGCTCCTGATGATCAGCGTCCAGCGCAGGCTGATACGCACGGTCATGACTCCACAAGGTCTCAATCTGCTCAAGACTGTTATACAGACCGCACTGCAGACCCGCGAGGAACGCCGCACCCAGCGCTGTCGTTTCCGTCACCTTCGGGCAGGCAATGGGAATGCCGAGGATGTCTGCCAGGAACTGCACCACCCAGCTATTGGCAACCATACCGCCGTCTACCCGCAGCGAATCAGGTTCAATGCCATCGGCTCTCATAGCCTCAATCAGGTCGCGGGTCTGATAACAGACGGCCTGCAAACCTGCTGTCACAATCTCTTTAATTCCGGTATCGCGGGTTAAGCCCATAATGGCACCACGCGCCTGTGGATCCCAGTATGGCGCACCCAGCCCGGTGAAGGCCGGTACCATATACACCGGATTTTCATAGCCCGTGGCTTCAGCCAAGCTTTGCGTTTCACTGGCGTTGCGGATCAGGTTCAGGCCGTCCCGAATCCACTGAATAGTTGCGCCCGCCATAAAGATCGAGCCTTCAATGGCATACACCGGCGTGCCGTTGATCCGGTAAGCAACGGTTGTCAGCAGACGATGTCGGGATTCAAGCGCTTGCTCCCCCGTATTCATCACCATAAAACAACCGGTACCGTAGGTACTCTTGGCCATGCCCGGACGGAAACAGGCCTGACCGATCAGGGCAGCCTGTTGGTCACCAGCTATGCCCCCTACCAGAATTTCAGCACCCAGCAGGTCAGGATTGATACGACCGTAATCTGCTGAGCTGTCCTTTACCTCTGGCAGCAGTGCCGCTGGAATATCAAACAGAGCAAGAAGTTCGTCATCCCAGCACTGCTGATGGATATTGAACAGCAGTGTGCGTGAAGCATTTGTCGCATCAGTGGCATGCACCTGGCCATTTGTCAGCTTCCATAACAGAAAGGTATCCACGGTGCCGAATGCCAGTTCACCGTTCTGCGCACGCTCACGTGCACCTTCTACATTGTCCAGAATCCAGCGCAGCTTGGTTGCTGAGAAATACGGATCAAGCAGCAGACCGGTTTTCGCCGTTACCCGAGCTTCCAGAGCGTCATTCTCAGATTTAAGCGACTGACAGTACGAAGCCGTACGACGATCCTGCCAGACGATGGCGTTATAAATCGGTTCACCGCTTGCGCGATCCCAGACCAGAGTGGTTTCACGCTGGTTGGTAATGCCCGCAGCCATAATCTGACTGGCCTGTAAGCCAGCTTTACCCAGTGCATCCTTAGCTGCCTGCAGGGTTGTTGACCAGATCTCCTGCGGGTCATGCTCGACCCAGCCAGGCTCAGGAAAATACTGAGTGAATTCGTATTGGCCAGTGGCGATGATTTCGCCCGCTGGTGAGAAAATAATAGCCCGACTGCTGGTCGTGCCCTGATCGAAACTGAGCAAATAGCCCGATTCCTGAAGTGACATGGTAAGTTTTCCTTTTATTGTTGCCGGCAAGTTTACTGACGCAGACAAAGAGGACCAAATTTTTTACCAGTCAGGCCAGAAACGTGAAGTTTGTGCCTCCTGTGACTTTCCGGCTTCCCAGCTCCAGCATGAGCAGCTAACATTATCTCAACGTTTTATATGAATATCTTTCATAAGAGTGGCCATGCTTGATATCAAACATCTGAGAACACTGTCTGCCCTGCGCGACGGCGGCACCCTGGTAGAGGCTGCACGGCGAATGCACCTGACGCAGTCTGCTCTGTCACATCAACTGAAAGATCTGGAAGAACGTCTTGGGGTATCGCTGTTTTTGCGTAAAACCAAACCCCTGCGTTTCACCCGTGCCGGACTGGAACTGTTGCAGCTGGCCGATCAGGTACTGCCGCTGATGCGCCAGTCAGAACGCAATCTGCAGAAGATGGCCGGAGGACATACCGGGCGTCTGCATATGGTTATCGAGTGTCATAGTTGCTTTGACTGGCTGATGCCGGCTATCAATAGTTTTCGCGATCACTGGCCAGAAGTCGAAATTGATCTGAGCACCAGCTTCCACTTCGAACCCATTCCGGCGCTGGTACGTGGCGATGTGGATCTGGTGGTAACGTCGGACCCTGAAGACAACAGCGAAATCCACTATCAGCCCCTGTTCCGCTACCAATCCATGCTGGCAGTCGCGAATCAGCACCCTCTGGCACGTCAGGACAACATTAAGCCACAGGATCTGGCAACCGAGACTCTGATCCATTATCCGGTTGATCGTAAACGTCTGGATGTGTTCGAGCGTTTTCTGGCCCCCGGCGGAGTGGAGCCTATTGCCACCCGTCAGACCGAACTGACGCTGATGATGGTGCAGCTGGTTGCCAGTGGGCGCGGTGTTGCCTGTCTGCCGAACTGGGCATTGCAACCTTATCTTGATGCCGGGCTGATTACCGCCCGCTCACTCGGGGAAAGTGGTGTCTGGCCGGTGCTGTATGCTGCCGTCAGAAAGGATCAGGCCGATGCAGCCTACATTCAGGACTTTTTCCAGCAGGCACTGGATACCTGTTTCCAGAATCTGCCGGGCATTGCGCCAGCCACTCAGTAAAAATCAGGCAAAAAAACGGGCTCTTAAACAAGAGCCCGAAAAAAGCGAATAATTTCGCTACATTCTCACCACGTCTCCTAGGGATACGCGCGGAGAATAATGCCTTTTGGTTATAACGCAGTCTGTTGCTCGTGCGTTTCAAACTGTAACGGTTTGTATCAGATCACTCATGATGGCGTCGTGGCCAGATCAGACTGAACTTGGCACCACCCAGCACCTCACTGCGTCCGACCATTGCTCGCCCGCCGTGCCAATATGCAATACGACGAACAATCGACAGCCCCAGACCATAACCACCTGAACTGCGCGTGCGACTATCATCCAGTCGAGCAAACGCTGTAAATACGCGATCCCATTCATCCTCCGGAATTCCGGGACCATCATCCTCAACATCCACGCGACAGGTATCGGAGCCTATCGAGCACACCACCCTCACCCGGGAAGATGCATAACGCCCGGCGTTACCCACCAGGTTCTGAATTGCACGATGGATATAACGCGGCTCAACTTCAGCGTAGTAAGCACCTTCTGGTGCATCACCGGCATATTGCACAGTCACATTCGCCGGCGGCCTGGCTTCTTCCACCACCTGAGCTGCAATATCTGCCACATTAGCCTTCTGAAAATCGAGCAGCGGACCACCTTCCTCCAAACGGGCATAGGTCAGAATTTCGTCAATCAGCTCATCCAGTTCCTGAATATCAGAATCCATACCACTGAGTTGTTTGGAAACGAAAGGATCATCCGCAGTGTCTTCGATAATCTGCATGCCAAAACGAATGCGTGCTACGGGCGTACGCAGCTCGTGCGATACCGCTCGCACCATTTCGCGCTGAATCGAGATCAGGCGCTGAATGTGCTCGGCCATTTTATTGAATGCCCCACCCAGTCGACTGACCGGATCTGCACCGGTCGTTGCCACCCGGGCGTTCAGGTGCCCCTGCGCGAGACGACTGGTTGCTTGCTCTAGCTTGCGCAGGCGGGTTTCAAATGAATTCACGACCCAGTAAACCCCCAAGCCCAGCATCATGAAACCGATGACGGTAATAACCACCAGAGCCTGCCAGGAGTATGGATTGAAGGCATCAATAGGTCCCAGCCTGAGAGCTCGCGGTTGCCCGGGCAACTTAGCCAGTGCTTCAGCCTGTCGCCCTTCAATAGATATGCGAGCCAGTACGTCACCATATTGCATGCGCGCATAGTCAGCATCCGACAGGAACAGATCGTCCATGTCCACAACCGACAGCGGGTAGCCGAAATGCGGCTGCATGGCGCGAATAAATTCCTCAATCGACTGACCAGATCGCTGCCAGTCCTCCAGTAACAGATACGCGCTGGCCTGCGCCTGCACCTCAGTCACGGTATTGACCCGAACTTCCAGCAGCTCTTCGTCAGACATGGCATACAGCAACTGTGCTGTGCGGCCGGCATTGGCGCTCTCAATCAGCACCTGACCACGATGCAGTCGCGCCTGCTGGTATTCATCGGAGGGGCCTTCAGAAAAAGGAAGAATACCTATGTTGGCGTCAAAACGAGCCGACAATTCTGCCAGCTCTGCAGGATCATTACGTAGTCGTTGCGCCAGCAGATGCAGGCTCCCTTCAACCATCTCTTCGTTGAACTGAGCCGTACGCACAATATTCACCAGCTGCAGGGCGACCAGACAGACAATGCCAACCACCAGCAGTGCCCCCAGCAACCCCGAATAGACGCGGATAAAAATAGCGAGTCTCCCTGCGCTCAGATTTCTTTAACGAACAGATAACCCTTGCTGCGCACGGTTTTGATTCGTTTCGGGTTCATCGGGTCGTCGCCCACTTTCGGGCGGATACGGCTGACACGCACGTCAATGGATCGGTCCTGACCATCGTACTCAATGCCACGCAACTGATGGAAAATCTCTTCCCTGGTCAGCACTCGTCCAGCGCTGCTGCTCAGTAACCACAGCAAATCGAATTCCGCGCTGGTCAGATCAATACTTTTCCCTTCCAGCCAGGCTTCACGCATGGCGCTGTCGACAACCAGATTTCCGAACGTCAGCCGGCTTTCAGAGGTACTCTCTTCTTCCATTTCTTCCGGCACTTCTTTCACGCGGCGCAACAGTGCCCGAATACGAGCAAGCAGTACCCGCGGACGAACCGGTTTGGCCACATAGTCATCTGCACCCATTTCCAGCCCAAGTACCTGATCAAGATCTTCAGTGCGAGCCGTCAGCATCAGAATCGGTCCCTTGTAATAAGGGCGCACTATGCGGCAGACCGCCAGACCGTCCTCACCTGGTAGCATCAGGTCGAGTACCACCAGATCTGGCTGCTCGGTTTTGATGCGTTCGATGGCACGACTACCATCCCCTTCGACAGAGACTTTCAGACCATTACTTTCGAGGTAGTCCTTGGTCAGTGTCGCCAGACGCTCGTCATCCTCGACAATCAGGATGCGCCAGTTTTCTTCAGGGGTTTGACCACTTTCGTGTTTAAACATGGATTCCTACCATTTCTCAACAGGTTAGCTGCGGAAGGTCGCTGCGTTTCTCTGCATTAACTCTAGACGCTGTTACGCTTTGTTGCATAGTAACCAAACTAAGAGGTTGGGTAAAAACGGGTCATGTTTTACCTTTTTCCGCCCCATTTTTAACAGTCACACCCTGCCCACAATGTGCCCACAAGTTATCCACAGGCAACAGCATAACCCACTATATCTTGGGGTTGAATTCATACTGGCACCGCATTATCTTGTGGGTCAGCTTAAAAACGTCGGAATCTCAGTTACTTAGAAAGGCTCCTACAGCCTTTGATTTCGGCCGTCAAGCAAATCGCGGATCTCTATACCAATCAAGGACGATGGAGTAGCACCCCTTGAATACAGGCACAGAAAACATGAATAGCTCGCTTAAGGTCACCAAGCGTGATGGCTCCCAGGAATCACTCGACCTGGAAAAAATCCATAAGGTCGTTACATGGGCCGCAGAAGGGCTTAACAATGTGTCCGTTTCTGAGGTTGAGCTGAAAGCTCACCTGCAGTTTTTTGATGGCATAGAGACATCTGCCATCCACGAAACCCTGATCAAAGCCGCCGCCGATCTGATCTCAGAAGAAACCCCTGACTATCAGTATCTGGCCGCGCGTCTGAACATCTTCCATCTGCGTAAGAAAGCCTATGGCCGCTTCGAGCCACCTGCCTTACTGGATCACGTGAAAAAGCTGGTCGCCACCGAACGCTACGACCGCCACCTGCTGGAAGATTATTCAGAAGAAGAATTTGCTGCGATGGATGCGTTTATCGATCACAGCCGCGACATGAATTTCTCTTACGCAGCAGTAAAACAGCTGGAAGGTAAGTATCTGGTACAAAACCGCGTCAGCGGCGAGGTGTTCGAAAGTGCACAGTTCCTGTACGTACTGATCGCTGCCTGTCTGTTTGCCGATTACGACAAAGAACGTCGTCTGGATTTCGTACGTCGTTTCTACGATGCCGTGTCTACCTTCAAACTGTCTCTGCCAACGCCAATCATGGCCGGTGTGCGCACTCCAACCCGCCAGTTCAGCTCCTGCGTACTGATCGAAGCCGGTGACAGTCTGGATTCCATTAACGCTACCGCCAGCGCGATTGTGAAATACGTTTCCCAGCGTGCAGGTATTGGTATCAATGGTGGCCGCATTCGCGCACTGGGTAGCCCGATCCGCGGTGGTGAGGCCTATCACACTGGCTGTATCCCGTTCTACAAGCACTTCCAGACTGCGGTTAAATCCTGTTCTCAGGGCGGCGTACGTGGTGGTGCTGCGACACTGTTCTACCCGATCTGGCACTACGAAGTAGAAAGCCTGCTGGTGCTGAAGAACAACCGTGGTGTAGAAGAAAACCGTGTGCGTCATCTGGACTACGGTGTTCAGATCAACAAGCTGATGTACGAGCGTCTGATCAAGAACGGGACCATCACCCTGTTCTCACCATCCGACGTACCGGGTCTTTACGACGCCTTCTTTGAAGACCAGGCAAAATTTGAAGAGCTGTACGTTAAATACGAACAGCAGGATGGCATCCGTAAGCGCACTCTGAAAGCCGTGGATCTGTTCTCGGCGATGATGCAGGAACGTGCCAGCACTGGTCGTATCTACGTGCAGAACGTCGACCACTGTAATACTCACAGCCCGTTTGATCCTAAGGTTGCACCTGTTCGTCAGTCCAACCTGTGTCTGGAAATTGCGCTGCCAACCAAGCCGCTGAACGATGTTAACGACGAGAGCGGCGAGATTGCACTGTGTACTCTGGCGGCGTTCAACCTCGGTAAAATCAACGACCTCAACGATTTTGAAGAGCTGTCCGAACTGATCGTACGTGCCCTCGACAGCCTGCTGAGCTACCAGGACTACCCGGTACCAGCTGCGCAACGCGCCAGCCTGAGTCGTCGTACTCTGGGCGTTGGTGTGATCAACTATGCCTACTATCTGGCGAAAAACGGTGCGAAGTATTCCGATGGCAGCGCCAATGGCCTGACTCACCGTACGTTTGAAGCCATGCAGTACTTCCTGCTGAAGGCGTCTAACGAGCTGGCGAAAGAACAAGGTGCCTGTGAAGCGTTCGCAGATACCACCTATTCTCAGGGTATCCTGCCTATTGATACCTACAAGAAAGAAGTCGACAGCTTCTGTGATGAAACCCTTCACCTCGATTGGGAAGGCCTGCGTAAGAGCATTGTTGAATACGGTCTGCGTAACTCTACACTGTCCGCTCTGATGCCATCTGAGACGTCATCTCAGATCAGTAACGCGACCAACGGTATTGAGCCACCACGTGGCTACATCAGTGTTAAGGCGAGCAAAGACGGTATCCTGAAACAGGTTGTACCTGAGTTCGAAACACTGAAGAACAACTATGAACTGCTGTGGCAGATTCCTAATAACACCGGCTATCTGCAGCTGGTAGGTATCATGCAGAAGTTTATTGACCAGGCTATTTCAGCAAACACCAACTACGACCCTTCTCGTTTTGAAGGTAGTAAGGTGCCAATGCAGCAACTGCTGAAAGACCTGCTTACGGCTTATAAAAACGGTGTGAAGACCCTCTACTACCACAACACCCGTGACGGTGCAGAGGATCCACAAAAAGACGTCCAGAAAGAAGACGACGATTGTGCCGGCGGCGCTTGTAAGATCTAAACCTTAAACAGTTTAATCATCAGCGCCTGCGGGCGCTTTTGTTGTGTATTGAGTCGGAAGAATATGTCCTACACCACTTTTAACCGTAACGAGTTCGACACCTTCAAACAGCCTATGTTTTTCGGCGAACCGGTGAACGTTGCCCGTTACGACATTCAGAAACATAAGATTTTTGAAAACCTGATCGAAAAGCAGCTGTCATTTTTCTGGCGTCCGGAAGAAGTGGACCTGGCAAATGACCGCAAAGATTTTATAGATCTGCCAGAACACGAAAAGCATATCTTCGTCAGCAACCTGAAATATCAGACGCTGCTGGACTCTGTACAGGGTCGTTCTCCTAACGTTGCTCTGCTGCCTGTGGTATCCCTGCCTGAACTGGAAACCTGGATTGAAACCTGGTCGTTCAGTGAAACCATTCACAGCCGCTCTTATACGCATATTGTGCGTAACATCGTGCCTAACCCGGCAGAAATTTTTGACGACATTACCCGCAACGAGTACATCGTGCGTCGCGCTATTTCCGTGACCAAATACTACGATGACTTTATCGAGCTGAGTAACTACTACCTGCAGCTGGGCGAAGGTGTTCACACGGTTAACGGTCAGACTATCGACGTTAATATGCGTGAGCTGAAGCGCCGTCTTTACCTGACCATGGTATCAGTGAACGTACTGGAAGCGATTCGTTTCTACGTCAGCTTCGCCTGCTCGTTCGCCTTCGCCGAACGCGCCAAGATGGAAGGCAACGCCAAGATCATCAAGCTGATTGCCCGCGATGAAGCGCTGCACCTGACCGGTACTCAGCATATGCTGCAGATTATGGCCAAAGGCAGTGACGATCCGGAGTTTGCCGATGTTGCAGCCAGCTGCCGTGATGACGTCGTTGCGATTTTTGCTGAAGCTGCGCAGCAGGAAAAGGAGTGGGCCGAATATCTGTTTAAAGATGGCTCCATGATCGGTCTGAACAAAGACATCCTCAGCCAGTATGTTGAATACATTACCAACCAGCGTATTTCAGCACTGGGCTTCGATCCTATCTTTGAATCCCGCAGCAATCCGCTGCCGTGGATTAATTCCTGGCTGAACAGCGATAACGTTCAGGTAGCTCCACAGGAGGCAGAAATCAGTTCATACCTGGTGGGCGCCATCGACAGTGAAGTAGATACCGCCGACCTGGGTGACTTCGATCTCTGATGTCCGCCCTTTTGAAAGACGTTAACGAACAGGACGAATTTGAGCTGTCTGCGGACGCTGGTGATCAACCAGCGTTTGAGCTCGAAGCGCTGCAGCCTGAAAGCGACCATGAAGCTCAGCCGTTGCAGGCTGAGCTATACCTGCCTGAAGACAATGCCGAAAACCCGGAGCTGCCACCGCAGTTCGAGTTTGAAGGCATGGCCCGCCCGGTATTCAGCGTCGCTCTCGACGATGGCCGCGCTGTACGTTTTCAGCACGCTCACTCCCTGCTTGAATCACTCGAGGCCCAGGATGTCGATGTGCACTACCAGTGCCGCGAAGGCTACTGTGGCAGTTGTCGTGCGCAATTACTGGAAGGTGACGTGCACTACAATACCGAGCCAATGGCATGGCTGAATGACGGTGAGATTCTGCCTTGCTGCTGCATTCCGAAAAGCCACATTAAAATTAAGTTATAAAACCGTCAGTTCCGTGCGATATATCAAGGCTGGCGGCCTTCCCCTCTTCTAGTATTTTCCTGTACATAACAACCTCAGAATACGTCAGGGAGCCCGCGCTATGGCCTTTATCTGCATCACGCCAAACGTTGCAATGGTACGCATGAACGCACGTGAACACCTCGAAGAAATGCCAGGTGACTTTTACATTAACCTCGACACGCTGGTAGAAGCCCGCATGCGCGAAGTGCGCTCCGAACATGAAGGTGACTTCTGTGCTGATGTGCTGCTGGTACTGGAAAATAAAACCCACGAGTTTCTTTTCCGCAACAGCCCTGCTGGCAACAAAGCCAAAGAAACACTGACCCGATACCTGTCGGAAAAGTGCATTAACTGCTGACAGAAACCGGGCCTGCTTGATTTATCAGGCGGGTCCGGTAGCCTAAGTGCCGAATTGCACTGAGGTAATGTTATGAGTCTGAATTTTCCCCAAGTTGACCAGCCGGCTCCGGCGTTCAGTACACTGAACCAGAATTCTGAAACCGTCACCCTCGACAGCCTCAAAGGCAAAAAAGTCGTTCTCTACTTTTATCCCAAGGCAATGACTCCAGGCTGTACTGTTCAGGCCTGTGGTATCCGCGATACCCGTGCGGAGTATGACGCTCTTAATACCGTTGTCCTGGGTATCAGTCCGGATGCACCGGCCAGACTGCAACGCTTTATCGACAAGCAGGAACTGAACTTCGACCTGTTGTCCGATGAAGATCACAGCATCGCCGAAGCCTATGGCGTCTGGGCCATGAAAAAATTCATGGGACGTGAATTTATGGGCGTGCACCGCGTTACCTTTATCATTGATGAGAACGGTGTTCTGCGAGAGATCATGAAAAAGGTGAAAACCAAAAGTCACCACGACGATCTGCTGGAAATTCTTCGCGCGCTGTAATCAGCGCCCTTAACTTCGGCTTCATAATGCCGATAACAAAAGCATTATGAAGCGCCTTCTTATTGTATTGTTATGTCTGTCGCCGCCTGCCAGTGCTGGTACTATCAGCTGTTTTGCCGGTGGCCAGACAATCTCATTCGCCGGTATTGATGCTCTGGATAAACCAGGCGACCAGGCCGTCATCAGCGGTTGCGAGTGGCTGGCTCCATTGCCACGCCAACGCACTGCATGGCCCCCCGGACTACCGTCTCTGTCATTTACCCGCTCACTGGCAACAGACTGGTCAGACAGCAAAGGCTTTCTGCGCTACTGGCAATGGCAACTGGATGCGCCGCTGTTACGCCTTGGAGATATTGTTGCCAGCGCCAGCGTCGAAGCCAGTTACCGGCGACAACTGCACACCCTGGATCAATCCGTACGCTGGAATGACACCACCATCGATAGTAGTCAGGCATTGCTGATTGATCGTGAAATCGCCAGTGCAGGCTTACTGCTGGATCTTCGCAATCTAGATTCCACCTTCAGCAGCATCTGGGTCAGACGCCATAGTGACCGACGGCCACTGATATTTGACGTCAACGAAACCGAGCGTCTTGATGATGTCATTCTCAGTGGCTGGGAAGTCGGCATCCGCCGCCAGCAGAGACAACCCGGCATCAGCCTCAACGGCCAACTGACGTTAGGTGGGGGAACTATCAGTGACAATGGTTTCAGCCCGGAAGTCGATGATGCCGGAGAGGATGCCAAATTCCTGCGGGCAGAGCTGGAACTGATGGCTCAGGGGTTGATTCGCTATCGGCAAACCTTTCTGGCGCTGGAAGCCGGACTGAAGAGCGAACATATTCACATCCCCACTGCCAGTAGTGACTCGGCTGTCAGTTTCAGCAACATCACCGACACTGACTATATTCTCCGCCTACGTGCCGGAGCCCGCTTCTGAATCAGGGCTTATCCAGCTGCCTGTATTCCAGCGGTGCCATCCCCTCCCAGCGACGAAACGCGCGGGTAAAAGCACTGCTTTCCGAGAAACCCAGTTGTTCACTGATTTGTGTCAGAGGCAAAGTGGTTGAAGTCAGTAACGTACGTGCACGCTGCTGACGTTCATCATCCAGCAGTTGCTGAAAACTGGTACCGTTATCCTGCAGTTTGCGCTGCAGTGTGCGGCCACTCATATGTAAGCGCTGTGCAACCTGATCCCGGTCCACGTTCAGGTCATCACTGTTCACCAGGAAGTGACGCACCAGCCCTGCTGTATCCGTCTGCTGCAACGCCGCCAGCTGCTGTTCCAGCATCTGTTCATGCATAGCCGCCAGATTTTCATCGCCCAGTGCCAGCGGCTCCTTCAGGACCTCAGGCGCAAATACCAGCGCGTTACGCGGCGCCGAAAAATGCAGAGGCGCAGCAAATATACGCTGGTACTCAGACAGGTTCTCAGGAGCCGGATGGCAGAACTCAACTCGCTTCAGGGGAATGGTCTTACATGCCAGCCAACTGGCAAAGTTACGCAACAACACCAGTACAGCATCCACCTGGTGCCGGCTGAAATCTGCTTCCTGCGGTTCATAGCAAATGGCTGCTTCACCCTCTGCATGCTGCAGGTGATACAGCCCGCCATCACTGAGAACACGTATATAGCGAATGGATTTTTCAAACGCGGCTTCGAGGCTTTCGCTGTGCATCAGTATCAGTGCAAAGAGCTGAAAATGCGTCGGTTTGACCTGTTCGCCCATCAGCAGGCCGAAGTCCTTGCCGGCACTCCAGGCTTCTGCCTTGCGCCACAGGTTCAGCGTCGTTTCAAGGCTGACCCGCGCATAAGGTGTGTGCAGGATTTCCTGCGACAGGCCGACGGTTTCCAGCAGCTGCTGCAGGTCTATCCCCTGTTGCTCGGCCCCCTGTAACAGGGCCCTGATCCACAATACTGATACCGTTCTGCCGTTCATATGGCGCGTTTCATTGTTGTTATCGCTGATGTAAAACGGGAAATATCACTGCGTCAGAGCAGCGAAGCAAGCCAGCATCATACCTAAGAAAAACGTCTCAAGGCTATGTTGCCAGAGCTGAGGCGTATTCCATCCGCGATTCTCGCCGTAAAACAGGCACGCTTACACCTTGGCAAAGTCACAACCGGCCAGCAACAATAGCCTCTCCATTAATCGGATAAGAACAGGAATAATTATGACGATTGGTTATTGGTGCGTTCTGGTTGCAGCCCTGCTGCCCTATGTATTCACGCTGGTAGCGAAGTCTGGTGGACGCTACAACAACTACTCGCCACGCGAGTACCTGGAAAAGCAGGAAGGATTCCGGAAACGCGCTCACTGGGCTCAGCTGAATGGCTTTGAAGCATTCCCGCCATTTGCTGCCGCTGTCATCATCGCACACCTGGCTGGAACCGCTCAGGGCACCATTGATATGCTCGCCATGAGTTTCATTGGCATCCGGGTGGTATACGGCGCGCTCTATCTCGCCAATGTCGCAGTACTGCGTTCCGTGGTGTGGATGGCTGGTGTTGCTGTTGTCGTCGCGTTATTTGCAACAGCACCTTAAACCATCACTTTGTGCCCGCGCTGCTTATAACAGTATGCGCTGTTGCAATAGATCACAATGTGCCGGCCTTTATCCCATGTCTTGATGATGTAGAGGTCGGTAAATTCTGGTGTACGTTCCAGAAACGTCGCATTGCGAATCAGGCTGGCCACCGATGGGTCTGCTACTGAAACAACCGCGCTATCACTGTTTGAGAATAATCCCACAACCAGTGCCAGTGCGCCTGTTGTCATTACTCTGGATAATAAAGCCATCGTCGCTTCTCCTGACAGCCTGTGTACGTTTCAGTATAGAAAGGGCTCTCCCGAGGGTTAGGATTGTTTTGTTATAAAGCGTTAACAATGCGTGCTGCGAATTGTTGCAGACGAAAAAAAAGCAGGCTAAGCCTCACTAGTGTCCCACAAATTTTCATTTTAACTTTTGTGGGATATTCCGGGCCCCTTGTCCTCATAGAGGGGCCTTACCCCTCTCG
>NZ_JAEDAH010000019.1:21552-60570 GCF_020320395.1 Thalassolituus marinus
TGAAGCCATTCCTTCGCATTCTGGAGCGCCGAAATGAACGATGATTTTTCCGGTCCGCCGGGCATGGATGCCCGACGAGCGGACGGCGACAGGGATGTCGCATGGGCGCGTGGCCTGAAAAATCGAGAGAATGAGGGGAACGCTCCAGGAGCGAAAAGCTGGGGTCGCCCTGCCGGCCAGGGGATAAGTTCCCCTGGGAGGCAGTAGGCACTGCGGATTTAAAAGTCGTTTATAGAAAACAGATACCTTTAAAACTGTGGGACAGCAGTGGGCTAAGCCTGCTTTTTTGTCAGTGCGAAGGTTGCCGTTTCAGCGATACCAGCAATTCCGCCTCACCACGAGCCATACCACAGTTATCGACCAGGTCAGTTGCAGACGCCCCCAGGCCCACCAAACGCGATGCCTGGTGGTAAGTTGCCTCATCCGTTCCCGGTAACACCACACGGCGTTCAGCTTGTTGCATACGCCCATCAAGCTGCTTGATACGACGCCCCATACCGATGGTGCTTTTACTCATCGCCTGATGAGCCTGCTGCAGATCCTGCACGGCCTCATCCAGACGACCTGTATCCTGTTGCTGCTGTCGTCGCAGTGAGAACATAAAGGCCCCCACCAACGACATCAGAACCATATTTCCAATCAATAACCAGTGCATGAGTGACAGAGAGGCCATAGAAATCTCCTAGAGACCCTGAAGTTCTGTCCACTCCTCGTCAGACATCATTTTTTCCAGATCAACCAGGATGAGCAGCTCATCATTCTTGTGGCATACGCCCTGAATGAATTTCGCGCTTTCCTCGTTACCGACATTCGGAGTGGTTTCTATTTCTGACTGACGCAGGTACACCACCTCAGCCACCGCATCCACGAGAATGCCCACTACCTGATTTTCCGCCTCGATAATGACGATACGCGTCTGATCAGTGGTGTCAGCGGTTGGCAGCCCGAATCGCAGGCGGGTATCGATAACCGTTACCACATTGCCACGCAGGTTAATAATGCCCAGTACATACGGTGGCGCACCCGGAACGGGGGCAATCTCGGTATAACGCAGAACTTCCTGCACCTGCATTACGTTGATACCGTATGTCTCATTTTCCAGACGGAAGGTCACCCACTGAAGGACTGGATCTTCCGCCGCTTTATTTCCGGCAATCGCTGACATAAAACATCCTCGCTAAGAAAGGCCAGAACCCGCTGAAAACCGTATGGTCAACGGCGAATCTCTCTGCCAAACCGACAGCGCTATATTCACGCTGTCAAAAAAACATGACGAACCTTTCTTAAATATAGATCAGAGCACAAAGTGTACCAGTTAAATTTCCACTGAATTTTCAGCGCGCACGGACAGACTAATGCGGTGCTGCAGGACGGACGTTTTCAGTCAGCAGCTGCATCAGACCCGGGACATCAATCAGGGCGCACATTTCCGAAATCACCGTACCCGCAAGCCAGGGGCGCTTACTGGTTTCACCACGCCATTTGATGGAGTCATGAACCAGCGTCACGGTGTCACAGATTTCCTGACAAGCCAGAGCCCATGGGGAGCGGTCCAGCTGTATAAAGAAGCCGTAGCCTGTATCTTCAAGGCTGAGTCCTCGTTCTGGCATGATCAGCTGGGCACTATCAATGATGGTCAGCTTGCCCATCTCCCCCTGCCATACACCCAGTGACCAGGAGGCCTGACCAAACAAGGGGGTCACCTTGTCGGTAACGTTAAAAACGCCACCGAGCAACGGTAACGGAATGGCCAGTTTCAGGCCTGCCACTTTGAAAATAAGACAGTCGATGCCCTGACTGGAACGCCAGTTAAGCGTCATTGTATCGACAGGCGTGCCACCACCAGCCGAAACTGACAAATCATTGACATCTTCGGATTCAATTTCTGGCGGGTTATCGTCAGCCTGATCAGTTTCAAAAGTATCTGTGACGGTATCCGGCAAGTGGGGTTGTTCCACCTCGGCGACAGACGGCACTGGCATCACCAGCGTCTGCGGCAGCGATTCCTGAACCTGGGTTACGCTTTCACTACGCGCGAATGCTTTCACCGTATCAATCGACTGGCTCCGCACTGCCGGCTCTTCCACAGGCATGGATGTACCAACCACAGAAGCCTCAACAGGCGCTGGCATTGCTGTGGCAGCAACCAGCAGCTGATCCAGGTAGTCCTGCAGAACGGTATCGACCTGATTAGACGATTTGACCTCAGGTTGCTCAGCCATACTGCCCTCCGACCATCAGGCATCGATGGCCCTGCTCGAGCACCATTCCTTTCAGGCGCCCTGCAGGCAGGGTGCGAGCAAGACCGACCAATTCAAGTAGTTGCATACGCAGATCGGCCTGACTTCCCTGGCCCGGAGCATTCAGGCACAACGGGGCGAATCCCGGTGCCAGAGTTGAACTGTCCAGCGCTTCCTGCAGGTGATAAGGCGATACTGCTTCTTTCAGCAGGTTATCCCAGTTCACGTGCTGCCCCTCCACCTCACCATCTGCCGCTAACAAATGGGAAAAGTAGTCATCCAGGGGATCTGCGACTTTTGACAGCGACTTATCCACGCTCATTCTCCGACGCTTCGATTTCACCCAGCAGATGACGATAGGCTCTGACACCTCGTCCCTGTGGATCAAGCTGGTGCGGGAACAGACCATCATGGCTGGCATCACGCAGACGTGTATCCACCGGAATCGCTTCCTGCCAGAGAGAGTCATGATAAGTGCGTCGCATCTCTTTGAGCGTGGTCAGTGACGCCAGAGTACGCCGATCAAACAGTGTGGGCACAATAAGAAACGGCAGCTGACGGTTCTGCGAGCGCATCACCATTTTCAGGGTATGGACCATACGTTCCAGACCTTTGAGAGCAAGGTGCTCTGTCTGTGTCGGAATCACCAGCCGCTGACAGGCGGCCAGGGCATTTACCAGCAATACGCCGAGAATTGGCGGTGTATCGAGTAAGGCGTAGTCATATTCATCCCACAACTGTGCCAGAGTCCTGGCCAGAACAAGTCCCATTCCGTCCTGACCACTTACCTGACGTTCAAGCGTCGCCAGAGACGTGGTCGCAGGTAACAACGAAACACTGTCGAGACTCGTTGGCTTGATGACTGAGCGCACAAAGTCTTTGTCTTTGTAACGCTGCTCAAAAAACAGATGATAGAGACTCCGGTCCAGGCTGTCCGGGTCTTGTCTGAAGTAGCTGGTCAGTGAGCCATGCGGGTCAAGATCAACCAGCAGCACGCGCTTGCCCTGTTCAGCCAGAAGGCCACCCAGAGAGACCACACTGGTGGTTTTACCAACACCACCTTTCTGATTTGCAATGGACCAGATTCGCACGTTTTTATTCCTGATGATTTCCATTGAATCTGCCGTGTTTCCGGCAGTTTATGTTTAACAGGCAAAAACTGTGTCAGGTTACTCCTGTGGCCGGGTCCAGAGTGCATTTTGAGTCTGGGTCATATAAATCACGACCCGTCTGTTCAGCACTTTGTCCGCCTCAGTAGTTCCCTGGGAAACCGGGTGATAATGGGAGAGTCCCATTGCCGCCATTCGTTGCGGAGCCACGCCGTATAACGCCAGGTTCTGCACCACAGCCGCTGCTCGAAGAGCCGATATTTCCCAGTTAGTCAGCCCACGCGACGGTGTATCATCAGCATGGCCCTGAACATTCAGAGGAAACGGGTACTCGCGGAGCTCCGTCGCTATTGCCTCAATAATCGGGATCGCCTCATTACGAATAGTCGTCTCACCGGGCTCGAATAACATATCGGCATTCAGTGACACGGTTATCCAGTCGACATCCCCTTCTATACGTATATCGTCCGATTCCGGAATAAATTGAGCGACCTGACGAATATCGGCCACCAGAGGTAACAGGCCATTGCCATCCTCCAGCGGTGTCGAAAGCGTTGGAGGCGTCAGTGGAACCGGCGGCAAGGCGGTTGTAAACAGGCCCTCCAGTTCCTCGC
This sequence comes from Thalassolituus marinus, assembly GCF_020320395.1. Taxonomy (GTDB): domain Bacteria; phylum Pseudomonadota; class Gammaproteobacteria; order Pseudomonadales; family Oceanobacteraceae; genus Venatoribacter; species Venatoribacter marinus. The sequence continues at coordinate 25,516 of NZ_JAEDAH010000019.1, forward strand.
GAATTGCTGCACCCTCTTCCTCATCAATTAACTGCACGGCGTACAGCATGATGAAAAAGACACACAGCAAGGTCATAAAGTCAGCGTACGACACCAGCCAGCGATGTGGATCGGCGCGTTTCACAGCACCATACCCTGCAGGCGGTAGCGCAGTGCCATCGGATTCGCACCACTGCGCAGAGCCACAATACCCAGAAGCATTGCTTCGTAGTAGCGGCTGCGAACGGCCAATCGTTGCCGCAATGCAGACGCCAGAGGAATCACAACCAGGTTAGCGCAGCCAACGCCGTAGAAAGTCGCAACGAAGGCTGTGGCAATACCACTGGCCAAGGCATCAGGTTCCTTGATGCTGGAAAGCACCTGCATCAGCCCCAGCACAGCCCCGACAATCCCAAGCGTTGGTAAATACCCGGCCAGACTGTCGAGCACACTGACAAGCTCTTCATCTCGCTGCTCGCGGGATTTAAGTTCGAGGAGCAGCGCGGCTTCCATACTTTCACTATCGTTACCATCTGCCAGCAACATCAGTGCTTTACGCATTAAAGGATCTGTTTCCGAAGACGCTACTTTCTCCAGCGCCAGCGGACCTTCCCGCCGCAATGTATTACCGGTAACCAGCAACTTACTGATCAGGGTATCGAGCGAATAATGAGGGGGAGCGATCAGCCAGAACAGCAGGCTGGCAAGGGGACGCAGATAGGAAACAGGAACCTGAACAAGGGTGGCCAGCAAACCGCCCCCAAAAACAATCAGGGCCGCAGGGCCGTTCCACAAAGAAGAGAGATTACCGCCTTCTAGAGAAAAACCGGTAAGAACCGCAATGACCGCCAGCAGCGTTAAAACAAGCGCCCAGCGGTCCATGTCAGTTCACCTCTTCAACCAGCCTCGGACCGATATCATTGAGAGACAAAACTTCATCGCTTAGTCCTTCCTTGATAACGGCGAATGGCATGCCGAAAATAACACAACTGTCTTCATCCTGTGCCCAGACAGTCGCTCCGGTTTCTTTCAGCAAACGCGCACCTTCGCGACCATCTGCTCCCATACCGGTCAGTACAATACCCAACGCTCTGGCGCCATAATGTTTAGCTGCCGATGCGAAGGCAATATCGACACTTGGGCGGTAATTTACCCGTTCGTCACTTTCACGAATATGAATAACCCCACCACCGCGTTTATCCACCATGAGCTGCATACCACCGGGGGCAACGTACACATGGCCGGCTTCAATGCGATCACCATCCACAGCTTCTTTCACTACCAGCGGACTCAGGGTATTCAGACGCTCGGCGAAAGCCTTAGTAAAAGAGCCGGGCATATGCTGCACAATGACGATAGGTGTTTTAAAAGAGCCTGGAATTTTTTTGAACAGCGTCTGCAAGGCGGCAGGCCCACCAGTGGAGGTTCCGATCACCACCAGTTCTGTATTTTTAAGCTGACCCTTTACGACAGGTTTACTGACTGTACGGGTTACCGTTTTGTTCTGAACCTTGGCAACTGCGGCAATCTTGTCGGTAAGAGCACGTTTTATCTGAATCGCATCTTTTGCAATCTGATCAAAATTCTTTGGCAGGAAATCGAGTGCACCAGCATCCAGCGCATCGAGAGTTACCCGCGCTCCTTCAAACGTCAGAGAAGAAAACATCAATACCGGCACTGGCCGGCGCTGCATAATATTGCGCACCGCCGTAATGCCATCCATAACCGGCATTTCGTAGTCCATAGTAATAACATCTGGCTTCAATGAGTCGTTCATTTCAATGGCTTCCATACCATTGGAAGCAACGCCAACGACCTCCATGCGACCGTCAGCATTGATAATGTCAGTCACACGGCGACGAAAAAAACCAGAATCATCAACGACCAGTACTTTGATACTCATTGAGCAAATTCTTCCTATGTCAGGCCGCATTCAGGCTTTTGGCAGCGTAACGACCGAGCATGCTTGGAACATCCAGAATCAGAGCGATACGCCCGTCACCGGTAATGGTGGCACCGGCCATGCCGGCAGTTCCATGCAGCATCTTGCCGAGCGGTTTAATCACCACTTCTTCCTGACCAATTAACTGATCAACCACAAAGCCCACACGCTTGGTTCCCACCGATACGACAACCACGTGGGCTGTTTCATCGGCCTTGGCATATTCTTCACCTTTAACCAGCCAGCGCTTAAGGTGGAATAATGGAATCGGTTTTTCACGAACAACAACAACTTCCTGACCATCAACAATATTGGTTTTGGTCAGATCAAGGTGGAAAATTTCGTTGACGCTCACCAGCGGGAAAGCAAATGCCTGATCCTTCAGCATAACCATCAGGGTAGGCATAATCGCCAGTGTCAGCGGTACCTTAATACGGATACTGGTGCCAACGCCCATTTTCGATTCAATGTTAATAGTGCCGTTCAGCTGAGCAATTTTGGTTTTAACCACATCCATTCCCACACCACGACCAGAAACATCTGAAATCTGTTCTTTAGTCGAGAAGCCCGGTGCGAAAATCAGGCTGAAACATTCGCTGTCCGTCAAACGGTCGGCAACATCCTGATCCATTAATCCTTTTTCTACGGCTTTACGGCGCAGGACATCCGGGTCCATACCATTACCATCATCCTGAATAATCAACAGAATATGGTCGCCTTCCTGCTCTGCAGAAAGTACAACGGTACCTACTCTTGGTTTACCTTTCTTCTCACGGTCTTCCGGCATTTCCACGCCGTGGTCAACCGAGTTACGCACAAGGTGAACCAGAGGATCTGCCAGTGCTTCCACCAGGTTTTTATCCAGATCCGTTTCCTCACCTTTCAGCTCCAGATTAATCTCTTTCTTGAGCTGACGAGCCAGGTCGCGAACAACCCGCGGGAAACGACCAAATACTTTCTTGATTGGCTGCATCCGTGTCTTCATAACCGAGGCTTGCAAGTCTCCGGTTACAACGTCCAGATTTGCTACAGCCTTGGCCATCGACTCATCTGTGCTTTTCAGCCCCAGTCGTACCAGACGGTTTCGAACCAGTACCAGCTCGCCCACCATATTCATGATGTCGTCCAGACGCTTGGTATCTACCCGAACCGTGGCCTCTGCTGCCTCTTTATCGCCACCAGCAGGTTTCCGTTCCGGTGCCTTAGGCGCAGCAGCTGGTTTAGCTGCTGGTTTTGCAGCCGCAGCAGGAGCTGCTGCAGCTGGCTTCGCAGGCTCAGGTGCTGCAGGAGGTTCTGGTTTTTCTGCAGGTGCTTTTGCCGCTGGTGCTTCAGGGGCTGGCGGAGGAGCAGCTCCTTCCTCTTCACCCGTAGGTGCATTGGAGTGCTTACCCTTACCGTGCAGTCGGTCCAGCAATTCTTCAAATTCAGAGTCGGTAATCAGATCATCGCCACCTGCTGCTGCAGGCTCGGCACTGCTCTCCGTCGCCGGAGCGGCTGCAACGGGTTGTTCAGCTTCGCTCTCAGCGGAACCGCCATGCTTGCCTTTACCATGAATCTGATCGAGCAGAGCCTCGAACTCATCTTCTGTAATTTCATCATCGGTGGTCGCGGTATCATCGCCGCCGATATCAAAGAAGTCGTCATCAGCAGCGGCTGCAGGCGCTTCTGCTTCTGCCGCTGCCGGAGCTGATTCACCAGCAGGCTGGTCATCCAGAGCATCCAGCAGCTGCTCAAACTCATCGTCAGTAATATCAGAGTCATCACTGCCGGCTGCAGGTGCAGGTGTCTCAGCCACAGGTTCTTCTGCCGCCGCTACCGGCTCTTCAGCGACCTCAGCAACTGGCTGAGCTTCATCTTCAGATTCAGGCAGTGCCAGGTGATGCAGACGCTCGATAAGATCAGGATCGGCTTCCTGAGGTTCGGCACCTGAGCGAACGGCATCAAACATTTCATTCACGCTATCCAGTGCCTGAAGAACAACGTCCATCAGGTCTGAATTAACCGAACGGTTACCATTTCGTAATGTATCGAATACGTTTTCCGCAGCGTGGCAGCAGTTAACCAGCGCATTTAACTGAAGAAACCCTGCCCCACCTTTAACCGTGTGGAATCCACGGAAAATAGCATTGAGAAGATCGTTATCATCAGGACGCTGTTCAAGATCGACCAGTTGTTCAGAGAGTAACTCAAGAATTTCTCCGGCCTCGACCAGAAAATCCTGGAGTATCTCTTCATCAGCATCGAAACTCATCCGTTAGCTCCTTTAAAAACCAAGACTGGACAGTAAGTCATCAACATCATCCTGGCTGGCAACTACGTCATCACTGGATTTATCAATCTGCGGTCCCTCCGCAGTGATATTAGGGGCTTCTTCCTGTTCAGCTTTTTCTGCTTCAAGATCAGCATGGCTTATACCGGTAATGGAATCGACCTTACCGGCCATCGCCACCAACTGAACCAGGCGGCTTTCAACATCGGTAACCAGAGCAGCAACTTTGTGAATCACCTGTCCGGTTAAATCCTGAAAATCCTGAGCCAGTACGATGTCAGATAGCTGGCCCTGTAACTGTCTCGACTGTTGTGCACTGTCGATCAGAAACTGATTAATATCTTTCGTCAGCGAACGGAACTCTTCAGGTTTAAGTTCCTTATTCAGGAACTTTTTCCACTGCCCAGACAGCTGTGTGGATCGTTCATGAATATCTGTCGCCAACGGCATTCCGGCATCCGCCAGATCCAGCGTGCGGTTGGCGGACTTGTCTGTCATTTCAATGACATATGTAAGCTTATCGGTCGCGTTATCAATTTCTGAAGCCGCGCCCACGCTATCAACCCGAAGATTTTTTATAGCCTCATGCAGGGCGCGCGTCAGACGACCGATTTCGTTGTATAGCGTCCGGTCACGAACCTCGTTGAGGTCGTTTACCAGAGCAACGGCCTGGCCAAGATTTCCACGCTCCAGCTGCTGAATCATATTCTCAGCCAGAGTACGGATTTCTGAGCCAACATTGCTGCTATCGGTATCGAGATTGATCCCGGCCATCGGGTTGCCTTCCTGGTTAGCCTTCGACGCGTTCAAAGATCTTATCGATCTTTTCCTTAAGCACTGCGGCGGTAAATGGCTTAACAACATAGCCATTCACCCCTGCCTGAGCCGCCGCAACGATCTGATCGCGCTTGGCTTCAGCAGTAACCATCAGCACCGGAAGGTTCTTCAGACGATCATCCGCCCGCACCTTCTTCAGCAGATCCAGTCCTGTCATCCCCGGCATATTCCAGTCCGTCACCAGGAAGTCGAAATCTCCGTTCTGCAGCATTGGTAATGCCGTCAGACCGTCGTCCGCTTCCTGAGTGTTGGTGAAACCCAGATCACGCAGCAGGTTCTTAACAATTCGTCTCATCGTAGAGAAATCATCCACAACGAGAATTTTCATATTTTTGTCCAAAGCGACCTCCAGTAATCGACTTTTATCTTCCAAGTCGTTCCTAGATTTTAGTGTAGACGCAGTTATCGCTTTATCCAGAAAGAGGAGAAGGAGATTCGTTTTTTTTGAGGAGTATTAAGGGCTTAGATAAGCCAAAGGGGAGATTTGCCTGTTGCAGGCAGGAAACAAGGGCACTTCTCTGCCTGTTATACAGGCCGATGGTACCCGTTCAGCCCAGCCAACCGCCCAGACGAGCACGCAGACGGTGGGCAGCCTGACTATGCAGCTGACTGACCCGCGACTCACTGACTCCCAGCACGGCGCCAATTTCTTTCAGGTTCAGTTCTTCATCGTAATACAGTGCCAGCACCAGTTGTTCACGCTCCGGCAGGGTACGAATGGCTTCTGCCAGCTGCCGCTGAAAGGCATCACGCTCAATACCGTCCAGAGGATTGGGGGAGTCATCTTCAAAAACATCAAATCCGGCTTCGCTCTTTTCAACGACTTCTTCAAAGCTGAACAGGCGACAGCCGGCGCTGTCTTTCAGAATGGAATGGTACTCATCCTGGCTGATGCCGAGGTATTCCGCGACTTCACTGTCATCTGCATCGCGTCCTTTGGCACTTTCAATCTGCTTGATCGCGTCACTGATACGACGCGAATTGCGATGCACAGATCGGGGAGCCCAGTCCCCTTTACGGATTTCGTCCAGCATAGCGCCACGAATACGGATGCCGGCATAGGTCTCAAAACTGGCTCCCTTGCCGCCATCGTATTTACGTGCAGCCTCAATCAGACCAATCATGCCGGCCTGAATCAGGTCGTCCAGTTGCACGCTGTCAGGCAAACGCCCGAGCAGGTGATGCGCAATGCGCTTCACCAGCGTCGCGTGCTCCCGCACTAATTGTTCATAGTCCTGCTTCTGTACGTCGGAATACACCAGGCAACTTCCTACAGACACGCTCGTCAGGCCTCAGCTTCCTGAACCAGACGATCAACGAAAAATTCCAGATGACCACGAGGGCTTGATGGCAATGGCCATGCATCCACTTTTTTTGCCAGCGCACGAAACGCTGTGGCTGCTTTTGAGCGCGGATAGGCGTCCACCACCGCTTTCTGACGCTGAACGGAGCGCTTCACGGCATCATCAGCAGGAATAGCGCCCACGTACTGCATAGCAACTTCAAGGAAACGATCAGTCACCTTAGTCAGCTTCTGAAACAAAGCATTCCCTTCCTGCGGTGTCTTCACCATGTTGGCAACAATACGGAAGCGAAACAGACCATAGTCGCGGTTCAGCAATTTAATCTGTGCATAAGCATCGGTAATGGAGGTCGGTTCATCCGTAACCACCATCAGAACTTCCTGAGCAGCACGCACAAAGCTGAGTACGGTATCTGAGATGCCTGCCGCCGTATCGACGATCAGAACATCAATATCGTCACCAATATCACTGAAGGCCTGAATCAACCCGGCATGTTCCATGGAGTTAAGCTGCGACAGTTTCTGCGTGCCGGATGACGCCGGCACTATGCGAATACCGCCAGGCCCACGCACCATTACTTCACGCAGATCACACTCACCGCTGAGCACATTTTCAATGGTTTTATTTGAACTGATACCCAGCAGGATATCGATATTTGCCAGGCCAAGGTCGGCATCCAGTACCACGACCCTACGCCCCATTTCTGCCAGTGCGATGGCAAGATTCACCGATACGTTACTCTTGCCCACGCCACCTTTACCGCCGGTAACCGCAATTACCTGTACAGGATGCCTAGCCATTAATTTGATACTCCGTGTTGGACACTGGACTGCTGATTAGCGAAGTTCATAGCTTCGGCTGCCTGCCAGCGGGTTCTGGCCATTCGTGCCATCTGTTCTGCCAGCTTCACTAATTTGTCAGCGTCCGGGTAATGCACATCGTCGGGAATGTGTGGACCGTCAGTTACCAGCGTCACCGGCAAGTGAGTCAGAGCCGATACACTGAGTGCTGGTCCGAGACTGAAGCATTCATCCAGTTTGGTGAAAACGCAGCCAACCAGTCCCGCCGCTTTGTAATGTTCGTAATTTTCCTGCAGACAACGCCCCTGACTGGTCAATGGGAGAACCAGCAATTTTTTCAGGCGCAGACCTGCCTGCTTAAGCATAGTCAATTGCACGCCAAAATGTGGGTCCTGACTCGCTAAACCTGCGGTATCCACCAGAATAAGCTTTTTATTCTTCAGGCCATCGATGGCTTTACCAAGATCGCCACCAGCTCCAACCACATGCATCTCAACACCCAGCAGACGCGAAAAGGTACGCAACTGATCGTGCGCTGCCACCCGGTAGTTATCCAGCGTTACCAGAGCCACAGCATCAGCTCCGTGGCGAATAACAAACTGAGCTGCCAGCTTTCCAATGGTGGTGGTCTTTCCGGCACCAGTAGGTCCAACCAGAGCATACAGACCACCGCGATCCAGCAGACCGGTTGGCGCAATCGGTAAATCACTGGCAATCAGATTCAGGGCGGCGGCCCAGGCCTCGTCCATCGGCAACGCACCGTCGATACGGCTGGTCACACGGTCGGCCCAGGCAGGCTCAAGACCAACGTCCTGACAACGCTGCCACAGTTGTGACTGTTGCCAGGTCATCGGCCGCTCATTGTCCCAGGCACTGCCCTGATGGCTGACCATCCAGTTTTTCAGTTCTTTGAGTTCACCGCTCATCTGGGCCAGAGCGTTGCTGTACCAGGATTCATCGCGGTCACCTTCACGACGGCGCATCTCTTCGCGTCCGGCGGAAGAAGGAATATCACCGTCTTTCAGGCCAGCCAGTACCGCAGCCAGACCTTCGCGACTGCTGACATCCGCCTGACTTGCCCAGGCTTCACGTTCTTCTCGTTTCTCGTCACGTTTCGTCACCGCTTGCGGCTCACGTGAAGCGGCCTTAGCCGCTTCCAGCTCCTGCTGTAAACGCAGCTGACGTTCCACTTCGGCATTGTCCTGATCGTTTCCGGAGTGGTAATCAAGCGCAGCGACAACCTCAATACCATGATCAGTTTTGCGGCTGGAAAGAATGACAGCATCAGCCCCCAGCTCCTGCGACACATTGCGCAGAGCCTGTTGCATATTGGCAGCGATAAAACGTTTCACTTTCATATTCAGTACCCGCTACTACTTGCCACCGATACTGGCGACGATAGTAATACTCTTGTTGTCCGGAATTTCCTGATAAGCCAGGACATGCAGTTGTTCGATGCTGTTGCGAACAAACTGCGACATTGCCGGACGCAGCTGACTGGTCACCAGCAGAACCGCCGGACGTCCGGCCATCTCCTGCGCCTGCACTGCTTCAGCCAGAGATCGCTGCAGGGTATCGGCCATGGTTGGTTCCAGTACCAGCCCCTGCTGCAGCCCTTGCTGAGCCGTCTGTTGTAATGACTTAAGCAACAACTGTTCCAGACTTGGATCCAGCGTCATAACCACCAGCTGATCCTCGTTACCAAAGATGTTCTGGACGATCATGCGGCTCAGAGACATGCGGGCCAGACTGGTCATAGCGGCGGTATCTTGACTCTGGCCAGTGAAATTCGCCAAAGACTCGGCAATAGAACGCATATCGCGGATCGGCACATGTTCACGCAACAGGTTCTGCAGAACGGCCAGCAGCTGACTGACAGATACCGTATTCGGCACCAGTTCTTCGGCCAGCTTCGGCGACTGCTTGGCCAGCATATCCACCAGCTGCTGAACATCTTCATGGCCCAGTAACTCATGGGCATGGCGTTGCAGTTTCTGATTAAGGTGGGTCGCTACTACGGTGGAAGCATCGACAACGGTGTAGCCAAGGGTCTGAGCACGATCTTTCTTGTCCTGATCGATCCAGAAGGCCTCCAGGCCAAAGGCCGGATCGACGGTTGGCTGACCATCAATTTTGCCGAATACCTGTCCCGGGTTAATGGCCAGTTCCCGCTCAGGAAAAATCTCAGCCTCTGCCAGAGTCACACCCATCAGAGTAAGGCGGTACTGGTTAGGCAACAGGTCGAGGTTGTCGCGAATATGCACGGAAGGCATCAGGAAACCCAGTTCCTGCGACAGCTTGCGACGCACGCCTTTAATCCGGTTCAGTAACTGACCACCCTGGTTTTTATCAACCAGCGGAATCAGGCGATAACCCACTTCCAGACCAACACGATCCACCGGCTCTACGTCATCCCAGCCAAGCTCCTTCACTTCCATTTGCTTGATAGCCGCTTCTGCTTTTTCCTTCGGCGCGGCAAGCGCCCCACCCGGCGCCCCAGGACCAGGCAGAGCTTCGCCACCTGCGGTAGCCGATTTAACGCCCAGACGGCGGGCAATCGAGTCGCCAACCTTGCCGCCTTCTTTTTTCCAGTGAATATAGTAAGCAACCGCACCAGAAATCAGCGCTGCGCCCATAAAGACGGTATGCGGCATACCCGGTACAGAACCCATCAGGAACATCAGGCCTGCCGATACCGCCAGAGCCCGGGAGCTGGAGAACATCTGCCCGAATACCTGCTGCCCCATATCCTCATCATTACCGTTACGAGTCACCATAATGGCCGTCGCAGTGGACAGCAGCAGCGAAGGAATCTGAGCTACCAGGCCATCACCAATCGCCAGCAGCGTATAAGCAGAAACAGCATCACCGAAACTCAGTCCGTGCTGCGCCATACCAATACCAAAACCGCCGGCGACGTTAATAATCAGAATCAGAATACCAGCGACAGCATCGCCTTTAACAAACTTACTGGCACCGTCCATAGCACCGTAGAAATCAGCCTCTGCGGCAATATCAGAGCGACGCTGCTTAGCCTGATCGGCATCAATCAGGCCGGCATTCAGATCGGCATCGATGGCCATCTGCTTACCCGGCATAGCATCCAGAGTGAAGCGGGCACTCACTTCCGATACCCGCCCGGCACCTTTGGTTACTACCACGAAGTTGATGATCATCAGAATCATGAACACCACCAGACCAACCGCGTAGTTACCGCCAATCAGTACCTCACCGAACGCCTCAATCACCTTACCGGCAGCATCTCCCCCTTCGTGACCATAAAGCAGCACCACGCGGGTCGACGCCACGTTCAGTGCTAAACGCAGTAAGGTTGCGACCAGCAGGATGGTTGGAAAAATGGCAAAATCGAGAGGGCGGCGGGCATAAACGCTGACCAGCAGCACTACAATAGAAAGGGCAATATTGAAGGTAAAGAAAGTATCCAGCAGAAACGGCGGTAACGGCAGGGTCATCATGCCCAGCAACACCAGCAGCATCACAGGGATACCGAGATTTCCCTGCGTCAACATACCGGCACCCTGTTTCAGGGTGCCCATAATCTGGTTTTTTGTCGCAGTTGCCATGGAAAATCCGTCAGAAAAATATCGTTAACGGAGTTATTGCAAAAAGTTTTCCAAGTCTGGCGTCTGCCACCAATAAATTGCCGTATTACTGTACCGGGTCCGGATCGACCCGCAGATCGCGAGGAATAGGCATATCGGGTTTGCGCTCTGGCTTCGGCCCGCGGCCTTTCACATACAGATCCATCTGGTAGATGTATGCCAGTACCTGAGCCACTGCGATATAAAGACCTTCGGGAATTTCCTCACCGATTTTAGCGTGGGTATACAGCGCCCGCGCCAGTGGCGGCGCCTGCATTTGCGGTACGTTATTTTCTTTGGCAATTTCGCGGATTTTAAGTGCAACCTGATCAGAACCTTTGGCCACCAGCACCGGTGCTCGCATCAGATCTGATTTGTAGGACAGCGCCACCGAGTAGTGGGTCGGGTTGGTAATCACCACATCTGCGGTCGGTACGTCCGCCATCATGCGACGCTGGGCAGCTTCCCTTTGCAGCTGACGAATCTTACCCTTAACTTCAGGCCGCCCTTCACTTTCTTTGTATTCGTCTTTGATTTCCTGCAGCGTCATCCGCAGTTTTTTGGTGTGACTGTATATCTGCCACGGCACATCCACCACCGCGATCAGTGCGGTAGCGGCGCACAGTAAAATAACGCTCCAGATAATAATATGAACCGAACCAGCAATCGCCGCTTCGGTTTCCTGACGCGCAAGCTTCAGAGCATCGGTAAAGTAATAGTCCAGCACCAGCCAGGCCACCAGCCCTACCACCAGTACCTTGGCCCAGGACTTCACCAGTTCCACCACGGAATTCATGGAAAACATCCGCTTCAGACCACTGAGCGGATTCAGACGATCCAGTTTGGGCGCGATTGCTTTTGTCGAGAACAGCCAGCCACCAACGCCCAACGGCCCCATAAAGGCTGCCACCAGCACCAGCGCCAGCCAGGGCGCCAGTCCCAGCGCCGCTTCACGCAGTGAAGCCCCAAGGTGACTGAACATAATACGAGGATCAAACGCGGTATCGCGTTCAAAAGAAAAGCCAAGGCGGGCAACTTCATACATATGGTCACTGAGCCATGGACCAAACGCCAGCAGACCTGCTGCACCGAGTAACAACACCATGGTGGTACTCAGCTCTTTCGAACGCGGAACCTGACCTTCCTCACGCGCTTTTTCAAGTTTTCGCGTCGTGGGTTCTTCGGTTTTTTCCTGACCTGTTTCTTCTGCCATCTCAGCCCCGGATATTCAGTATTCTCAGTTGAGTACCGTCAATTTCTTGATGAACTCAAACAGGATATCCATATAGCCTTGAAAACTTTGTGCCATATCACTCAGCGTCAGCCAGAGAATAAACAAACCGACGATCATAGTGACCGGAAAGCCCAGTGCGAAAATATTTAATTGAGGTGCAGCCCGCGTCATAACACCGAACGCGAGGTTAACAATCAGCAACGCTGTCAGCGCAGGCAAGGAAATCACCAGTGCGGCGGCAAACATCCAGCCACTCCATCTGACAATCAGACCAAAGGCCTCAGGCCCCAATCCTTCAAATCCAACCGGCAAAGTGCGAAAACTGTCAGCCAGAATTTCAATCATCACCAGATGTCCATTCAGCGACAGAAAAACCAGGCTGACCATAAACAGCAGCCACTGCGAAATAACCACCACTGAGGCGCCCTGAGAAGGATCTACCGTGGTCGCAATCCCCAGGCCCGTCTGCATAGCAATCAACTGACCGGCAATGACAAATACCTGAGTGACCAGCTCGATCACAAACCCCAGAGCAATACCGATCAGAAGTTGCTGCAGAACGATGACCAGCGAAGCGACTGATACCGCATCCGCATGAGGGAATGGCGGCAGAACCGGTACCAGCACCAGAGTAATAGCGACGGCCAGCAATAAACGGATACGCTGAGAGACCATACGCGTACCAATCAGCGGCATCACCATCAGCAGACCGCTGATGCGTGCAAACGGATACAGGTAGCGACTGATCCAGTGGCTTACCTCAATGGCGTCCAGTTCCGGCACAGTTAACCTATCAGGAAGGGAATATTCAGGTAGAGTTCGCGGGTGTAATCAATGACAGCATTCACCGCCCATGGACCAAAACCAATAATGGCAATCAGTGTCACCACCAGTCGTGGCAGAAAACTCAGAGTCTGCTCGTTAATCTGTGTCGCCGCCTGAAAGGTACTGACGATCAGACCCACCACCAGGCTGGGCACAATAATGACTACAACGGTTACCAATACCAGGTACATGGCTGCGGTAAACAAATCACCAATATTATCCGGTGTCATACGCCCTCCTACACGGTACCAAAGCTGTTGGCCAGTGTTCCCATAATCAGCGCCCAACCATCAATCAGAACAAACAGCATGATTTTAAACGGTAATGAAATGATGATTGGCGAAAGCATCATCATACCCATGGCCATCAGAATACTGGCGACCACCAGATCAATAATCAAAAAAGGGATAAAAATCAGAAAGCCGATCTGAAAGGCGGTTTTCAGCTCACTGGTAATAAAAGCCGGAATCAGAATATGAATCGGCGTTTCCTCCGGTGAGGCGATATTCTGCTCGCCGCTGATGCGCACGAACAGTTGCAGATCCGTTTCCCGGGTTTGTGACAGCATGAATTCATGCAGTGGTTTAATTGCCCGCTCTGCCGCTTCCAGTGGCGTAATGGTTTCTGCCAGATAGGGCTGCAAGGCGTCGGCGTTGATAACGCGAAAAACAGGCATCATGACAAACAGTGACAAAAACAGCGCCAGCCCAAGCAATACCTGATTGGAAGGCGTCTGCTGAAGCCCCATCGCCTGGCGCAGAATTGCCAGAACAACAATGATGCGGGTAAAGGAAGTCATCATAATCAGTAGTGACGGCAATACCGTCAGCACTGTCATAATGGCCAGAATCTGAATCGTTACGGAATACTCACCGCCATTGTCGGTGGTATTAAATGTGACAGCCGGAATACCGAGGTAAGACGTCGCTGAATCAGCAGCCGATGCAACGGCTGGTAACAGCAATGCCGACACCAGTATCAGCCAACGCAGAAAATTCCCTGTTTTCATGGTCGGATCGCTTTTTTTAATAATTCCTGAAAACTGGCGGGGGCTGATGTATTTGCCAGCGGAAGCGGCTCATCGAGTTCAGCGAGCGTGGTTATTTGCTGTGGTGTAATGCCTACCAGCAACTGCTTTTCCCCAACCTGTATAACGGCAATTTTCTCTTTCATACCCAATGGTAAGCTGGCCACAATGTTCAGTTGCCCCTGCCCCTGAGCTAACTGAACGCCCCGTGTTTTACTGACCAACCATGCCAGAGCCACAATCAACCCAAGCACAATCACCAGAAAAAACATCACTTTTCCGGCAGAGGCCAATGGTGCAGGGGCTTTTATTACCGCTTCTTCAGCCGCCAGCAGCCAGCCTGGCTGCAAGCAGAAAAAAACACACAGACTTTTAACGCAGACGTTGGATACGTTCACTCTGGCTCACCACATCGGTCAGACGAATACCAAATTTATCGTTCACCATCACGACCTCGCCATGGGCGATCAGTGTGCCATTAACCATCACATCCAGTGGTTCACCCGCCAGACGATCCAGTTCTACCACAGAGCCCTGATTCAGTTGCAGCAGGTTGCGAATAGGAATCTGAGTAGCGCCTACCTCCATAGAGATACGCACCGGAATATCCAGAATGACATCCAGCTCAGGGCCTGGCCCGTTGCTTTCTACCGGCTTACCTTCATCTTCCAGCTCGTCCAGCTCAACCTGACGAACATCGTCTCCACCTTCGCCAGCTTCGGCCATGGCAGCCGCCCAGTCATCCTCAGCGTTTTCTTCTTCGCCACCTTCACCAGCTTCAGCCATAGCTGCCGCCCATTCGTCAGCGACTGCTTCATCATCGGAGGACGCCTCAGTAACACCTTCGGCAACAGAGTCCGCCAGCGCATCGGCATCCAGTTCAGCATTTTCTTCTGCACCGGGTTCGGCATTTTCTTCCGGAGTCAGATCATCATTATCATCTGCCATTGCTCTCTCCTGATCGCTTTATTTCAGCGGCGTTTCTTATGTATCTGATCGATGATTTTCACCGCCAGATTTTCATTGGAAATACCCATTTTTCCGCGGAATACCGGTACTCCATTCGCCTGCAGAATAAATTCTTCGGGCATATCAACCGGGATAACGTCACCAGCTTTCAGCTCCGCCACTTCCCTGAGGGTTATCTGTCGTTCCAGCAAGGTACCGTGAATGGGGACACGAGCTTCAAGAATGTCTTCCCGCAATGATTGCAACCAGCGCTCATCGACGTCATCAACATCACTCTGTACCCCGGCATCCAGCACTTCGCGAATCGGCTCAATCATTGAGTACGGGAAAGTCAGGTGCAGATCACCACCACCACCATCCAGTTCGATGTGGAAGGTGCTGACTACCACGACTTCACTGGGGCTGACGATGTTGGCCATCGCCGGGTTTACTTCCGACCCCACATATTCAAAGTCGAGTTTCATCACCGGAGCCCAGGCTTCGATCATGTCGCCGAAAACCTGACTCAGTACCAGCTGCACCACGCGTACTTCGGTTGGTGTAAATTCCCGCCCTTCGATCTTGGCGTGCCGACCATCGCCACCAAAGAAGTTATCCACCAGCTTGAACACCAGCTTGGCATCGAGAATAAACAGCGCTGTACCTCGCAGCGGACGCATCTTCACCAGATTAAGACTGGTCGGCACGTACAGGGTATGTACGTACTCACCAAATTTCATAATCTGCACACCGCCCGACGCGACATCGGCACTGCGGCGCAGAAAATTGAACATGCTGATGCGGGTGTAGCGCGCGAAACGCTCATTGATCATTTCCAGAGTCGGCATACGACCGCGAACGATACGGTCGTTACTGGTCAGGTCGTAAGCCTTAACCCCGGTTGCATCAATGTCCTCTTCCGGTTCGATATCACCATCATCGACACCGTGAAGCAGCGCATCAATTTCGTCCTGCGAGAGTAAATCCTGCACGCGACTTTTCCTTACTGCATAACAAAGTCGGTAAACAGAACAGCTTCTACGCCATCTGTACCGGCTTCCCGTTGAACCAGCTGCGCAATGTGTTTCAGCAGCTGCTCCTGAAGCGCCACCCGACCTTCTGCTGTACGCAGGTAGTCAAAGTTCTGCTCACCAATAATGCGGATGATATCGTTGCGAACCATGGGTTCATGCAGGTTCAGTGCATCCACTACCGCCTGCTTACGAGTCATCACTTCAATGTTCAGCTGTAAAAAACGCTGACGTGGCCCAACCTGAAAGCTGACAACGAACTCGGGTTTCAGCACCACATACTGAGCTGGAATAGCGGGCTCCTCCACGACTTCTTCAACAGCCGCTTCATCACCTTCAGCTCCTGCTTCCTCATCACCGCCCATAAAAAACAGCGCCGCACCAATCCCTGCACCTGCCAGAACCAGAACCAGAACAGCAATGATGATAATAATGATGAGTTTCTTTTTACTCTTCGGTGCTTCTTCAGCAGCGCCGCCACCATTATCGAGTTTCAGATCTTGTTCGGCTGCCATATTGGTCGCTCTCCCGTATTTAATGTCAATTTAGCAATAGCCATGCCACGTATTTCCGTCAAAAAACCAGCAAAATTAGCGGTTTTTCGGACATACGCTTACCTGAGTTTAGAAGGTTCTGAACGGAGCGCCGGATTTACGGCAGATTTAGCCCGGTGAAAAATCGGCCGCACCTGAACAGGCTGCGGCCGACGACATTATCAGGCGAAGGTATCGAGCAGCGAATGACTGCTGATCGCAGCAGGACGCTCAGCCATCATCTCGTCATCAGTCTCGGCTGATGGCCAGCCATCAGCATGACCCTGGCCGTCTCCCTTCCCCTGTCCGGCGAAGCCGCTGCCAGAGGAGCTACTCTGATCACTGACATCGAAGCCATGAAGTGTCAGACCCTGGCCGGATAACGCATCACGCAAGCGGTGCGCACTGGCTTCCAGCACTTCACGAACCTGAGGGTTCTGTGCGTGAACCTGAATGGTCGCCTGTTCCTGGCTTACCCGTACTTTGACTTCAAGGCTGCCCAGTTCCGGTGGATCCAGCTGAATACGGGCTTCCTGCACGTCTTCGGCCACCATGGTCAGAATTCTGGCTCCCAGAGCACCACCCCATTCACGCCGATCCTGGCCAAACTCCAGCCGTTCTCGTCGCAGATGAATTTGCTCAGCCTGAGTCATTTCGGCCTCAGCAACTGCCTCTGCACTCAACTCTTCTGCACTGGCAGACGAAGCGTCCAGTTGCTCAGAATGTGCTGCAATCGCTGCCGCCAAAGGTGTCTGCGGTGTTGCCGTTGGTGCCGCCTGCTGCGCCACGTTTGCAGTAGTCTGCGCTGCCACTGCAGGGGTCATACGACGCTGCTCTTCCGGCAAGTAGAAATCACTGCCCGGCTCGTCAGCGGCCAGCCCATCCACCAGCTCGGAATCTGCGCCTTCCGCAGGCTCAGTATGCACACGAGAGTCAGGCGCGACACGCGGATCACCCAGCGTTTTCTGCCGTAGCCCTGTCTGACTGCTCAGAGGCTTGTCAGCAGCTGTCGATGCAGAATTCGCAGAGGCTGGCGTAGCGGCCACTGCCAGTGGCGAATACATAACAGCCTGAGCATCATCGTCTCTCTCGCCGTCGGCCAGCCCAGCTACAGACTCTTCGTCAGAGGCAGCATCAACAGCGGCCGTTTCATCGGTTGCTTGTATCGTGCGAATCGCCAGCGGTGATTGAGCCTGTTCAATGCGTCCAAGCAAGTCGTCAACAGCAGGCGATTTGGCCGGTAACGGTATCTCGCCATCGGCCACCATCAGCTGTGGCAGTAGTGGGCCCTGCGGCAAGCCTTCGTCACCGGGCGGCAAGGTTTGTAGAAGTGAAAGCCCCCCTGCAGACTCCGGTGTCGTTGATACCGGAGACATCAGTTCAGCCATAACAGCAGAAAACTCCGCGTCGCTTTCTCCCGGCATCATCAGCGCAGAAAGCCCGGAATCCGGGTTCTGACCCTGCATTGCCAGCAAGCCTAAGGGAGTTGTATTGGATCCTGTCGCGTTCATCCGCTACTCCGTAAAGTGTCCCAGACAGAATGGTTCACAAGGGATAACGCAAATGGCGGGCCAAGTTCAGAATATTGCGGCGGTACGTGTACCAGAAGGGGGAGGTGTGAAAAACAAACCGGGGCTTACGCCCCGCTTACCGCTCAGATCATTTCACGCAGAAGAGACTGAACGACATTAAATTCCTGCTCGATGCGGCCAAGTAATACATCAAGGCCATCCAACTCATCGGCTTTTGCGGCTTTTTCCATTTCGAAACACAGTGCAGCCAGAGCATAAGCACTTATATTTCCACTGGCTCCCTTGAAGCTGTGAGCCAGCTCTCTCAGCTCTTCTGATGCTCCCGCCTGTAATGCTGAACGCAGTTTCGGTAACCGCTGTGCGGAGTCATCAATATATACAGTGAGAAGGTCTGAGAACTCCTCCTCCATCACTTCCCTGAGCATGTCCATAGAATCGACATCAAAATGATCTGCGAGCACGTTAATCTCTCCCTTCTGTCATCCGCGGCCATCGTATCACTGCCTCAACCTGATTGCCTATGCCGATGTACTGAAGCGAGTCGCATATTTCCTCAATCAGACGCAGGCCGCGACCAGAGTATTCATTACCCTCCCCACGGCGCTTGCGCTCCAGAACCTCCTGATAGTCGAAACCCGGGCCGCTGTCTTCAATGCGCAGAATCAACTCTCCGCTGCGCCCATCACCACGGTGTTGCATGTGGATGCGCACAAACCCGTCAACCAAACCGTCCAGACGCTCTTCCCGCTGGCGATAATATTCCATAAAACCCTGAGGTGTGGCTTTCAGTGATGAACTGAGTCCAAGCACGCCATGCTCAAAGGCATTGGAGAACAACTCTGCCATCACGGTATAGAGTTGGCCCCCCATGGCACGCAAGCCAGGGACTTCCATCATCACATGAATCATCAACGGCATCGGATTGAAGTTCTTCAGCGACGAGATACCCAGTTCATAGTGCATTTCCCAGTCAATCGGGCCGGAAACCGGACCGGAGGCGAGTTTCAGTTCGACTTCTTCCAACTCGCTTTCTTCAACCATTTTGAGTTCCAGCAGCGTTGTATCATCATCGTTGCCACTGCCTTCTAGAAAGTCATTCAACGCCATCTGAATTGCATCAAACACATCTTCCGGATTCTGGGTCGTCACGAAGACATCGCGCAGACGCTCTTCACCGAACATTTCTCCATGCGGATTGCGGGCTTCCTGAATACCATCGGACCAGACAAACAGACGATCACCGGCGTCGACCTGATACTCAACCATCTCGTCCTTGAACTTCTCATTGCTGAGAACCCCAAGCGGCAGATTGCGTGACGAAAGTGTTTCCACCTCACCACTGGTAGCACGTAACAGATAACAATCCGGAACCCCGCCCATCCAGACATTCATTATTTTGCGATCAAAGTTAAGCTCAGCAACAACGGCACAACAGAAAAAACCAACCGGCAAAATGCCTTTCAGTTTGAGGTTGATCTCTCGCAGGATGTCAGACAGGGCAAAGCCTTTTGCCGTCATGCCGTAGAAGATTTCCGCCAGAGGCATGGCTCCGATCGCAGCCGGCAGGCCATGGCCGGTAAAGTCTCCCAGCAATACGTACATGCCGCCGGCGGGGTTACGGGCTGCCAGCAACACATCGCCGTTAAATACTGCCAGCGGGGATAACATAAAACGTATATTCGGTGCGGACAGGCAGCCGGCATGAGCAACGTTGTCGAACACAGCCTTGGCAACGTGCTGTTCATGCAGCAGGTGTTCATTGTGAATAGCAATGGTGTCGCGCTGAGCCTGCAGCATGCGGTGCATTTCACGCATACGGTAAAACGAACTGATCTTGGCTTTCAGAATGATTGGGTTGTAGGGCTTGCTAAGGAAGTCGTCGCCACCAGAATCCAGGCAATCGGCAAGGCTCTGGGCATCGGTAAGTGACGTCAGAAAGATAACCGGTACAAACTCTTCCCCGGCATCCGCTTTAATACGACGGGCGGCCTCACGGCCGTCCATAACCGGCATCATAACGTCCATCAGAACGATATCGGGCCGGAACTCCTCGTAAGCGGTAACAGCCAGAGCGCCATTTTCAGCTTCAAAGACGTCATATCCCTGATTACGAACAATACGGGAAAGAACCATCCGGTCGATCTGGTTATCATCCGCAATCAGTACTTTAATACCATCCATGGTGATGCTGCTTACTGAATCTTAAACAGCTGCTCGAAATTCGAGATGGTCAGAATTTTTCTGACATCCTGATTACAGTTCACAATCTGTACATCAGCATTATCGCCACCGGCATGGTCACGCAGTAGCAGCAACATACCGAGTGCCGAGCTGTCTAGGTAGGAGGTGCCACCAAGGTCTACGACGAAACTGTTCACATCGGAAGCCACGTTCTCGTAGGCTTCACGAAACTCCTGATGCGCACTGAAATCAAAGCGACCATCTACTTTAATGGTCAGTTCCCGCCCATTCCCTGCGAGAGAAGCTTGTACTGTCATCGGTTAATCTCCAACAGATTTAAGTCACAGCACCCAGTCAGTACTGTTATTCAAAAAGCTATCTATAGGTTTAGCACAAACTCAGAACTTGTCATTTTATCAGCGAGCAGCATCAACCATTGAATCGGCAATACTGGCCAGCGGCAACACCTCATCAACGGCACCCAGTTCGTAGGCGGCGCGAGGCATCCCCCAGACAACCGAGCTGCTTTCATCCTGCGCAAAGGTCTTAACACCCTTATCGTGCAGCCTTTTCATAGCTGCTGCGCCATCTGCCCCCATTCCAGTCAGCATCACTGCCACGACCTTGTCAGCGGGCATCAACTCGCCCAGCGAATCAAACATCACCTCAACTGAAGGGCGGTGACGATTCACTTTTTCTGCATCATCCAGCACACAGTAAACGCTGTTACCATCGCGACGGAAACGTAAGTGATAGTCCCCGTGGGCAATGATCACACGCCCGGTCCTGACTTCCAGCCCTTCCGCCGCCTCCAGAACCTCCATCGGCAGGTTGCTGTTCAGACGCATAGCGAACGAGGCACTGAACACCGGTGGGATATGCTGTGTAATAACAATCGGAGGGCACACGGCCGGTACACCCAGCAGCATTTCGCGAATGGCTTCTGTACCTCCGGTAGAGGAGCCTACTGCGACTATCCGTTTATATCTGGTGTTAGCAGATGGCGGTGGAACAGCCCCGACCCTGGGTTTTCTGACCCCGGCCAGTGGCTGCACACGAGCACCGGCAGCCATACGCACTTTATCGCGCAGCTGCTCGGCAAATTTACGGAACTGCTCTTCACTTTCGGCTTTGGGCTTGGCGATGTAGTCAACAGCCCCCATCTCCAGCGCATCCAGGGTTGCAGGTGCACCGGATTCCGTCAGGGTCGATACCATGACCACAGGCATCGGACGCAGCCGCATGAGATTACTGAGGAACTGCAGACCATTCATCTTTGGCATTTCAACATCAAGTGTCAGCACATCGGGGGACAGCTGCTTGATCTTTTCGCGGGCGATAAAAGGGTCTGCCGCCATTCCAACGACCTCAATATCATCCGACTCGGCAAATACTTCACTGAGCATTTTTCGAATCAGAATCGAGTCATCGACGATCAATAGACGTATTTTGTTACCCATATCATCCTTTCTACCAACACTGACTCAGAACAGGTCGATACTACCTGCATCAGTAACAGCTGGTTTGGAAACCTGTTTTCGGTACTCGGTTTCGCGTTCAATAATGGTGTCATTCTGCAGCTGACGTATACGTCTGACCTTAGCGGATCCTGTGTCCGGAAAATAGAGCACCTTACGGGCAAACACATCCCCCAGGTCCGAGGCCGCTACCGACAAACCTTCGTTTTGCAGGTAGCTGTATGCAAACAGAATATTGCGCTGGCCAATATCACTCATGGAGGCAATCATCTGGCCACCACCAAACAGTTTCACTTCCAGATTTTCGCGTTTTCCACCACGTTTAATAATTTCGTTGATCAGGTATTCCATCGCCCAGTTACCGTAACGTGACGCATGCGTGGTTGGGTTCGAACCCCAGACATCAGACGAATGCTCACCCTGTTCGGGAAGCATAAAGTGATTCATCCCACCTATTCCGCGCACCTTGTCACGAATACAGGCCGAAATACACGACCCCAGCACGGTCACAATCATCTCACCGTGAGTGGATACGTAAAATTCTCCAGGCAGAATCTTAGCTGCCCAGACTTTATGAACATTGTCCCAGTAGCGATTAACATGTTCAAAACCGGCACTGACCGGTGGTTGAACAGGACGCGGTGAATCGTGAATACTCATTACACCTTCCTGTAGATTGTCTGCCCCAGATTCTGAAAACGCGTCGTGATACCCGACAGGTTTTCGGAGTGACCTATCATCAGGTGTCCATCATCCGGCAAATGATCAGCGAAGCGATCAAACAGAATACGCTGGGTATCCTTATTAAAATAGATGACGACATTGCGACAGAAAATGATGTCGAACATGCCTGATATGGGCCAGCTTTCGAGCAGATTCAGTCGTTTGAAATGCACAAGATTACGCAGTTCATCTTTTACCTGAACCGAACGTTCATCTTTGCTCAGCATAAAAAAACGCTTCAGTAGCGCTGGGTCGATGCCCTCTGCGGAAGACATCGGGTAGACACCTTTACGCCCGGTTT
Source organism: Thalassolituus marinus (assembly GCF_020320395.1). Taxonomy (GTDB): domain Bacteria; phylum Pseudomonadota; class Gammaproteobacteria; order Pseudomonadales; family Oceanobacteraceae; genus Venatoribacter; species Venatoribacter marinus. Next base: position 48,062 of record NZ_JAEDAH010000019.1, read on the forward strand.
CCAGCACCTCAGAATCGAGATCTGTTGCCAGAATCTTTACATCCCAGTCCGAGGGAAAACCAACCTGACGAATTACCATCGCGATGGAATACGCTTCCATCCCGGTCGAAGAGCCTGCCGACCAGATTCGGATTCGCTTGGTATCCTTACGGGTAAAACGTAACTGTGGCAGCAGGGTTTCCCGCAGATATTCAAAGTGATGATTTTCCCGAAAAAACGACGTCAGGTTGGTCGTTAACGAGTTAATGAAGTCTGTTGCTTCATCATCAAGATGTTTTTCCAGGTAATCCAGATACTCCCGGAACGTCGACATTCCCAGAGTCCGTACCCGTCGGGCAATACGGCTATACACCATATTACGTTTATGATCGGCCAGGACGATTCCGGTCAGCTCTCCCGCCATGCGGGAGATCTGACGAAAATCGTCTTCGGTCATGGCGAATTCACGTTCTTCCTGTTCCGACACCACCATATCGATACGCTGAGCCTCCGTTATCAGAATTCTGCCCAGTCATCATCGTCCGAGCTAACGGACATCCCCGTATTCGAAGCAGGTGCCGACGCTCTTGGTGCTGCTGCCGGTGGCGCAACTGGCGCCGACACCGCCGGAGTCGAAGGACGGTGTGAACCATCGATGGTAAAGAACTCCATCATCTGCATCATCGACTGCGATTGCTCTGCCATTGCTTCGCCTGCGGCCGTTGCTTCTTCAACCAATGCAGCATTCTGCTGCGTCATTTCGTCCATCTGAGCAACCGCTGTATTCACTTGCTCAATACCGGAGGACTGCTCACGTGCGGCTGTGCTGATTTCCTGAATCATGGAAGATACGCGCTCAACCGCCTGAATGATTTCATCGAGGGTTTTACCTGATTCATTCACCAGTGAGGTACCCGCATCGACTTTTTCGACGCTGTCGCGAATAAGATCCTTAATCTCACGAGCGGCACCCGCAGAACGTTGCGCCAGATTGCGAACCTCTCCGGCTACCACCGCAAAGCCGCGCCCCTGTTCACCCGCCCGGGCTGCCTCCACCGCGGCATTCAGTGCCAGCAGATTGGTCTGGAAGGCGATTTCATCAATAACACCAATGATATCGGCAATTTTCTTACTGGCCTGGTTGATCTCATCCATAGCCACGACTGCTTTGCTAACCACCTGGCCACCGGACTGGGCCCGTTGTTTAGCAGAATCAGCCAACTCATTCGCATGCACTGCATTTTCACTGGTCTGTTTCACCGCACTGGTCATTTCTTCCATACTGGAAGCGGTCTCTTCCAGACTGGATGCCTGCGACTCGGTACGCTTACTAAGGTCTGCGTTGCCTTGCGCGATCTCACTGGCACCGGTAGATACCGTGGAGGCTGCTTCGCGGATGCGTGTGATGATATCAGTCAGACGATCGACGGTGGCGTTGGCATCCTGTTTCAGTTTATCGAACGCACCCTGATAATCTTCGTCAATCTTACGGGTCAGGTTACCGTGCGCCAGCGCATCGAAGACGCGTACCGTATCACTGATAACACTGTCTGAAATCGTCAGCAGGCGGTTCAGACCTTCACCCAGGTTCTTGAAGAAGCCATCCTTACCACGCAGATCGATCCGGCGAGACAAATCACCGGAGGCGGCTGCTTCAACGATCATGTCAATTTCGCGTTCAGCAGAAACTTCCTGAGTACGATCCATCCACTCAACAATAGTGCCGATACGTTCTTCAGAATCATTAAAGATAGGGTTGGCAGTCAGTGCGAAGGTGCGGCCGCCGACAACAATCTGCGTTTTATAGGTATCCTTCAGGGCTGCCAGCATAGAACGCTGGTGTGCAGGATTCTTATGGAACACATCAATATTGCGTCCCATCAGGCTGCCCGCATCAAAGTTCGGCAATTCCTTACGGAGGTCAGATTCGGCGGTTTTCAGCATCGCCTTCACAGAGTCATTCAGATAAACAATGTTCAGATCGTTGTCGGCGATCATGGCATTGGTCGCGACCACATCCAGTGCCTGTTTAACACGGGCATTGGCGTTGGCCATTTCACGTTCACGCTCCTGATTAGCAAGCTCTTCCGTTATATCCACCCACTCAACAACCGTTCCTAAACGACGGCCATCTGCACCCATCCACGGGGTAGCCGTCAGACTGAAGGTCAAGTCAGAGACTTTCAGTTTGGTTTTATACGGGTCTTTCAGCTCCGCAATCATACGGCGCTGGTGTTCAGGCTTCTTATGGAAAACATCAACGTTAGTGCCGACAATTTTTTCGATACTGAATTGAGGTAGTACGGACTTAATTTCTTCCTCACGTGCAGACAACATCTCCATCAAACTTTCGTTCGCATACAGAATATTCATATCGTTGTCGGCCAGCATGACATTGGCCTGGCACAAGCCAAGTGCGCTGGCGGCATCCGCATTAAACTGGTTCTGGCGGTCCTGCATTACCCTTTCGGTAATGTCGGTCGCAAATTTAACGACTTTAAATGGCACCCCCATTTCATTGACAACCGGATTGTAGGTTGCCTGAATCCAGATTTCACGCCCGCCATTGCCAATGCGGCGAAATTCTGCCTGCTGATGACGTCCGTGATTTAGGCTACGCCAGAAATCAGCATAAGATTCACTCTCACGCTCCGACGGATCAACGAACAGGCTATGGTGCTTACCACGCACCTCATCCAGCTTGTAACCTACGACAGAAAGGAAATTTTCATTGGCATCCAGAATGGTACCATCCATGGCAAATTCGATACGTGCCATGCTCTTGTCCAATGCCTTAAACATTGCGTCCAGCTCTGTCTCATGCTGAGAAGGGCCGGCATTAAAAAGATTCTTTAACATGCTCATAAAGATTCCCTTTCCGTCTCTTTAATCCGGATTACACTGACCCGGTTTAATTATTTGCCAGGCCCGGCACATGACTGCTGGCCGGGATTTTCAGTAATTCGTTAACATCCAGGAGGATGACCATTTTATCGTTCACATTAACCAGACCTTTAATAAAGGCTGAGTTTCTGTCTTCGGTCAGCTCGGGAGGCTTACGGGTAGATTGGTCTGATATGGTGTAAACATCAGATACTGCGTCTACCACGATTCCCATTACGCGTTCACCGTGACTACTCTCAACCTTCAGAATAATAACTACGGTCACCGGGCTATAGCTGACCTGTTGCAGACCAAAACGCATCCGCAAATCCATAATAGGAACAATGGTCCCTCGCAGATTAATCACACCGCGGATATATTCCGGTGCATTCGGAATCATGGTCGATTCTTCCCAGCCTCGGATCTCCTGTACAGCGAGGATATCCACGCCGTATTCTTCATCAGCCATCATGAAGGTCAGATACTGCTGTTCATGAACGCTACCAGCTTCGTTAACTGTTTCAGCCACTGCACTCATAGTCTTGTCCTACGCTGCCTGCTCTGGTCTTGGTGAATGGGGGTGACTTTCGATATTGTTGCCAACACCAGAGATATCGATAATCAATGCAACGGTACCGTCACCAAGAATGGTGGCACCGGAAATACCAGGTACTTTCTGATAATTCTGTTCAAGGCTTTTGATAACAACCTGTTGCTGACCTAACAGATCATCAACAACGATACCAACCTTCTCGGTATCGCCCTCGACAACGACCAGCATAGGGTTTTCAAACTCTTCGTCTTCGTCTCGAAGGCCGAAAATATGATCCAGCCGAATAATCGGAATGTACTCATCACGGAGCTTCATCACATGTTGAGTACCGGTGATATTATTCAAAGAGCGCTTCTGCAGCTGGATCGACTCAACGATCGAAACCAGTGGGAATATGTAGGTTTCATTCTTAACCTGAACCAGCTGCCCATCGAGAATCGCCAGCGTGAGCGGCAGACGAATAATAAAAGTAGATCCTTTTCCACGCTGCGATCTGACTTCAATAGTGCCATTCAGCTCATTGATGTTTCGGCGTACAACATCCATACCGACTCCGCGGCCGGATATATCACTGACAACATCCGCTGTTGAGAAACCCGGCATAAAGATCAGCTGGTGAATTTCTTCCGGAGATAACTCGACGCTGTCGGGAACCAGCTGTTTCTGCCGTGCTTTCGCCAGAATTTTTTCTTCATTCAGTCCGGCACCATCATCACTGACTTCAATGACGATATTGCCGCCCTGATGGTATGCATTAAGGGTAATTTTTCCCTCTTCCGACTTTCCTGACGCCAGTCTGTCTGCGGTTTTCTCCAGACCGTGATCCATTGAATTCCGCACCAGGTGAACCAGTGGATCACCAATCTTTTCCATTACGGTTTTGTCCAGCTCGGTACTTTCACCAAGCATCACCAGATTCACTTTTTTACCCAGCTGCGAGCCGAGATCGCGTACCAGACGCGGGAAGCGGCTGAAAGCAAAGCTGATTGGCATCATGCGGATTTTCATGACGCTTTCCTGCAATTCACGGGTATTCTGCTCAAGCTGAGACAGCCCCTCCTGCAGGCGAGCCAGTCGGCTCATATCAAAATCCTGGCCCAGCTGCCCCAGCATGGATTGAGTGATAACCAGCTCACCAACCATGTTAATCAGGCTATCGACCTTATCAATCGACACACGGATAGAAGAAGGCTCGGCAGATTTTGCTGCTTTTTGTGCGTTGCTTTTCTGCGCGCTGGCGCTGGCTGCCGCATTCGCCGCACCAACGGCGGCGGTTACGGCTGCCGGAATAACCGGGGCAGATGATTCATCAGCATCAGCAGCACCATCTTCGGCATTGTTTTCCTGCGCTGCAGGTGCGTCAGCGACCACACTGTCCAACGGCTCTATGGATATCTCACACTCATCTGCCACCCATTCGAACACGCTTTCGATGGCTGATTTTTCGATATCAGTGGTTATCTCAATCAGCCAGCGCAGGTAACAACATTCCGGTGTGAGATTGGTAAATTCGGGCAAATAGCTGGTATCTGCAACAACCCGCATATGCTCGTCACCAACCAGCTCCTGCAGTTCGCGGAACATACGGAATGGCTCGTTGCCGGTTTGCAGCAGGTCTTCTGTCGGAATAAAGGTCACTCGCCAGCCTGCGGGCTTGTCATCTGCTGGCGCAGTCTCCTGAGACTGAGTTGCCGATGCCGCTTCACCGCCATTGAGAATGGCTTCAAACTCAGATTTTAGTGACGCTGCGCGCCCGCCATCAGGTTCATCACCAGCCTGCAGACTACTTAACATAGCGCGCAGACAATCGACAGATTGCAGAAATAAATCGACATATTCACGGGTCATTGAACGAGTACCCGAGCGGATTTCATCCAGCAGGGTTTCTACAACGTGGGTAAAGTCAGAGACCTGCATAAAGCCGAAAGTACCTGCACCACCTTTGATTGAGTGGGCTGCACGGAAAATCGTATTCACGGTTTCCGCATCTACATTGGCCGGATCCAGATCCAGTAACTGACTCTCCATCACATCAAGTCCCTCGAAACTTTCTTCGAAAAAAACCTGATGGAACTGTGAAAGGTCGATGCTCATGGTGTTTATCCCAGAACGCGTTTAATAGTGCTCAGCAGTTGCTCTGGATTAAATGGCTTAACAATCCAGCCAGTTGCTCCTGCCTGTTTTCCCTGAGCTTTCATGTCACCAGCAGATTCTGTTGTCAGCATCAGCACAGGGACAAACTTATAATCGGCCAGTTGACGCAATTCCTTAACCAATTCAATGCCATTCATGTTTGGCATGTTCACATCGGAAAGAACCAGGTCGAACTTTTTCTGGTTGGCCAGTTTCAGTGCCTCTACACCATCGCCGGCTTCCTGGACATCATGCCCTGCACCGCGCAAGGTGAATGACACCATCTGGCGCATGGATGCAGAATCGTCGACAGCTAAAATGCTCGCCATGTTTGGACTCCTGTAAATCAGATAGTATTAGTCGGGTTATTCAAATGGAGGGTTTCTGTCAGACCTAGGTAACCTGCTGTTTCCAGAAGTGCCGGACTCGGGTCCGACCAGGCTGCCGAATGACCGGTCTGATTCAGGGCCTGTTGAAAAGCAGCGATCAGTTGCAGTCCAGCCGTGTCTGCGTACTGCACATGCTGAGCATCGAGACAAATATCCGCACCTTGTTGCAAAGCACTTTCCATTTTGCCGTACAAAGCTTCGACGCCTTCAATGCTCAGACGCTCGCCACACTCAATGGTTGTGATGTCAGCCATAGCAGACCCTTTTCACGTTTCTTGTCTGTTAAGACTAGTCGGTGTCTGTAAAGCTGCTAGGAAGAAACCCGGTTTTTGTCAGGGTTTATAAGAATTTTGTATCGTTGTGCGTTACATAACCACACAGATATCAAGGCTTAAGAGTTGCGAATCCGATCAAAGGCGGCCCGATTGGACCACTCGTCAGCCTGTTTTTGCGCCTGACGATCGTCAGCCGTTGCAGCCTCCTGCTCAAGCCGTTCGATAAGTTCAGTCAATGCCTTAGTCTTACCATGCAAAGTAAGGTAGTGGGCCTGTGCCTGCTCACTTTGCTGGCGCAGCAGATTAATCTGCTCCTGTTGTGAGCGCATTGCCGTCTCAATCTGGGCTACGAAGCCCAGTGTGTTATGAATATGACCAGCGCTGATTTGCTGATGCCCCGGCAAGGATATTTTATTCTGATATTCTGCGCGGTACTGTTCCAGCTGATCTCGCTGCGCCTCTTCCTGACGCAGTTTCTGTTGTAGCTCTCCCCACAGCTGCAAAGCACTTTTTTCTTCGCGCTCGGTCAGTTCCAACACGACCTGAAGCCTTTGCGCCCGAGGGTGACGACGTTTCATTTCTTACGTCCATCGGCTTGCTGCGGAGACGGAAATAAATCATCCAGATGCTGTTTACTGGTGGCCAGATCGGAGCCTTCTGTTAATCCCTGGCGCAACATCGCTTTTATTCGTGGCATACGCTCAATCGCCACATCCAGCATCTGATCATTGCCGGCCTGATAGGCACCAACGGCAATCAGATCCTGATTCTGGCGGTAGTGAGCCATAAGCTGTTTACACAACTGAGATTTTTTCAGCCAGGCTTCTGGCACTATCTGTGGCATTACCCGGCTGACCGAGGCCTCCACATCAATGGCCGGATAATGGCCTTCTTCTGCCAGCTTGCGTGACAGCACGATGTGGCCATCAAGAATTGCCCGACTGGCATCTGCAATCGGGTCCTGCATATCGTCACCTTCACTCAGCACGGTATAAAACGCGGTAATGGAACCACCACCTTCCTGGCCGTTACCGGTGCGCTCCACCAGCTTAGGTAATTTATTAAAAACAGATGGCGGATAACCTTTGGTTGCCGGCGGCTCACCAACCGCCAGTGCAATTTCCCGTTGTGCCTGTGCATAACGAGTCAGCGAGTCCATCAGCATCAGTACATTCATACCCTGATCGCGAAAATATTCGGCAATCGCGGTGGTGTATTGCGCGGCACGCAGACGCATTAAAGGAGAATCATCTGCCGGTGAGGCCACGACAACAGAGCGCTTAAGACCTTCTTCACCCAGGATTTCATCAATGAATTCCTTCACCTCACGACCACGTTCACCAATCAGACCCACGACAATAATGTCGGCGCTGGTAAAGCGCGTCATCATACCCAGCAGCACACTTTTACCCACGCCTGAGCCGGCAAATAAACCAATACGCTGACCACGGCCAACGGTAAGCATTGAATTAATAGCGCGAATACCCACATCCAGTGGTTCACGAATCGGTGCACGGTGCAGAGGGTTGATATAACGCCCCTGCAGACTGCCCTGCTCGACATCCAGCAGCGGGCCTTTTGTATCGAGTGGACGACCGGTACCGTCGACAACCCGACCGAGCAGTTGTGCTCCGACCGGTACATCGGCGTTAGCTGTTAACGGCCAGACCCGGGCTCCCGGACGGAGTCCATCGACTTGTTCGACAGGCATCAGAAATATGCGGCGCTCATCGAAGCCAACGACTTCAGCTTCAACATCTTCTGCATGATGGCGTTCAACCATGCAGCGATCACCGACGCGAACATTGAGACCTACCGCCTCCAGCGTAAGTCCGACCATGCGCACCAGCTTACCGGCCACTTTCGGCTGGTAGTGTTTGTCGTCAAACGTCAGTGGCGCCCAGCGTTCACTCAGGCTCATGGGATTGAGAATCCTGTGGGGAAGAGTGGTTGGTTTTCACTTCGGTATGCAAACTGGATTCTGACAAAGGGTTTTCATCTGAGGCAGAATCTACTGCTTCTGCTACGTCGCCCTCCGTCACAGCGTGCTCAGCGAAGAGCTCTTCTGAGTCCAGAGAATCGGTACTGAGTTTTTCGCCATCATCCGGAAAACCATGCGCCTGATGGAGTAGTTGTTGCTGAACCCGTTCCAGCAGCTGCTGCATATGATCGGCGGCCGAGTACTCTATCAGTGAGTGTTCACTTTCTACCCGACACTGTCCTGCTGCGAGCTTATCGTCAACACTGTAGTGCAGTTCATCACCACAGACTTCCAGGCTGGTTTGCAGATGCCGTGCGTCATCCGGCGAAACGAAAACGCGGATATTTTTCTCACCGGACGGCAGCTCATCGAGAGAGCGACGTACAAACTGGTGGATACTGACAGCGCCCTGAGAGAGCTCCGTGGCAAGTACATGCTGACACACAGACACAACCATTTGTGTCAGCACATCCGGAAGTTGCTGATCACGTTCAGCAACGGCTGCCAGCAGCTGATCTTCGATACGATTAAGGCGCCTGACAACGGCGTCGATATCAGCCTGCGCTTTACGCCGCCCTTCTTCCTCGCCGGTTTTAAAACCTTCTTTCCGACCTTCCTGCTGTCCCTGATCGAAAGCCGCTTTGTAGCCTTCTTCATGGCCTTCTTCATGGCCTTCTTTACGACCTTGCTGACGCCCCTCTATCAGGCCTTGCTCCAGCCCATCGTTGTAGGCTTCACGGCGGATATTCTCCAGCTCTTCTGCTGTTGGCAGGGCAATATCTTCAGACGCTTCTTCAACAGCTTCGTCTTCAGCCTTTGCCTCAGCTTCTTCCTTCGCTTCTTTTTCTATCAGCCAGGCTGGCTTTTCCGTCCAGAACGGCAGGCGCCAGGGTTTAACGTCCCCGGTCTCATCCGCCGCAATGGTATGAAAATGGTGTGGCTGTTTGATACCTGTCATTAAACCATCGCCTCACCACCGCCACCGAGGACGATTTCACCGGCATCGGCCAGACGGCGGGCAATTGTAAGAATTTCTTTCTGCGAGCCTTCCACTTCACTGAGTTTAACCGGACCTTTCGCTTCAAGATCGTCACGCAGCAACTCGGCCGCCCGTTTGGACATGTTCTTGAAAATCTTTTCCTGTACGGTCGGGTCGGCACCTTTGAGTGCAACCACCAGCAAATCGGTAGACACTTCACGCAGCAATGCCTGAATACCCCGATCGTCGACATCGACCAGGTCGTCGAAGACAAACATGAGATCCTGAATCTGAGTACCCAGATCCTCGTCGACTTCCTTGATCTGCTCCAGCAAATCGGAGGCCATGGTGCTGTCGACGAAGTTGACGATATTCGCCGCCACTTTGACCCCGCCCATCGACGTCGTCTGAGTACCGGCTTTGCCAGAGAACTGACGCTCAAGAATATCGTTCAGTTCGTGCAGTGCCGCAGGCTGTACCGCTTCCAGTGCCGCCACACGCATAATAATGTCGAGACGCACTTTTTCGTCGAAGTTCGACAGAATTTCAGCCGACTGGTCGGCATCCAGATAGGACACAACAATAGCCTGAATCTGCGGGTGTTCATGACGGATCAGGTCAGCAACCTGCCGCGACTCCATCCACTTCAGCGAGTCGAGGCCAGTGGTGTTGCCGCCCAGCAGAATACGGTCAATCAAGGCACCGGCCTTATCGGTACCCAGCGCCTGCGTCAGCATATTCCGTATATAGGCATCGGACCCCAGGCCCATACCAGTCTGGCCGCTGACGGCCTCCAGAAACTCCGAGACCACACCTTCAACCTGAGTCTGGTTAATATTGGTCAGGGTCGCCATGGCGGTGCCCACCCGCTGCACTTCCTTCGGTCCCATATGCTTGAGAATCTCGGCTGCGTCCTGTTCGCCCAGGCTCATCAGCAGAATTGCAGCGCGCTCCAGTCGATTGAGTTTCGACAGCGCATTCTCGGAATTAGTATCTTCAGCCATTGTCTTCGTTCACCCATCTGATAACGACCTGAGCAACCCGTGCCGGGTCCTCGGCAATAAGACCTTTCAGTGCATCCAGCTGCCGTTCAAAGCTTTCTGAAGCGCCAGGCAGCAGGAACTCGTCCATACCGGCCAGCGTCACTTTATCGTCATCCAAACCGGCTTCTGCGTCTTCCAGCTCATCCAGCAGAACGGATGTCTCGTCGCGGCCACGGTTGGCAATACTCTTTATCGTAGGCCTGATGACACCAAAGATCAGCACCAGGATAAATAGTCCGGCAAGAATCTGTTTCATGATTTCCCAGAACCATGGCTGGGTCCAGAAGTCTGGATCTCCCAGTTCCAGCTCGCCCTTGCCCATAAACGGCGAGTTAATCACGTTCACACTGTCGCCACGGGCGGCGTTGAAGCCCACCGCATCTTTGACCAGAAGTTCCAGGCGTTGCAGATCAGCTTCTTCCCATGGACTGAATACGGTATCGCCATCGGCATTCAGACTGGCGCGATCGTTAACCACCACCGCAACGGTCAGGCGACGAATACGTCCGACCTGCTGTTGCTTATAACTCAGCGTACGATCTACTTCGTAATTGCGCGTGGCCTCAGAGCGACGTGATGTATTACCACCACCATTCGCACCGCCTGCGGCCTGCTCCGGCGCGGTTGCGGGTGTCGGTGGCTGGTTAGACAGCGCTCCCGGAATACCGCCATCGGTCGCAGCAGAGTTTTCTTCGTCTACCAGCTGTTCGCTGCGCAGCGCAATCAGATCGGGATTAAATAACTCTTCCGTCTGTTCCTGCACGGTGAAGTCGACATCTGCGGATACTTCCGCTTTATAGTTATCGCTGCCCAGTACCGGCTTCAGAATATTGTTCACGGCCTGAGTAATAGAGGCCTGAACCTTTTCAGTATATTCCAGCTGTTTATGCGCCAGCATTTCCTGAGTTTCTTCCTCAGGTCGGGAAAGGAGGTTGCCGTACTGATCAACCACAGAAACATCCGCTTTATCCATATCGGAAACACTGGATGCCACCAGGTTAACAATGGCTTCTACCTGGTCGCGTGACAATTCACGCCCAGCAAATAATTCGAGAAAAACAGAGGCGCGCGGTTTGCGCTGATCGCGAACAAAAACTGACTGCTTAGGTAACGCCAGATGTACCCGTGCATTACGCACCGACTTAACACTGGCAATCGTACGCGCCAGCTCACCTTCCAGGCCACGGCGGTAACGTGCATTTTCGATAAACTGACTGGTGCCCAGGGTACTGTCCTTGTCCAGCACTTCAAGGCCAACTGTCTTATCGTCGATTAAACTGGCAGCGGCCAGCTTCATGCGTGCTTCGTGCAGATCTGACGCTTCTACCATCAGAATCTGACTGCCCGGGTCTATCTCAAAACTGATGCCTTCGCGCTGCAGGACTTCAATAATATCCTGTGCATTATGATCCTGCAGACGATGAACAAGCGGCTTATAGGTTGGCTCACGAGACCACACAAGAATCGCAACCGCCAGCGCAATAACCAGTGCAATACCAGCGATAACACCAATCTGACGTACAACCGTCAGGCGGTTAAAACCAGCCAGTACCGGATGTGCACTGGAGTTATCACTGTCATTCGCGCCGCTGCTCGCCGGAACGGCTGCTTCGCTATCGGCTGCTGCTACAGGTGCATTTTCCATGGTCTGTTACCCAACTTAAACTGGCATATTCATGACGTCTTTATAGGCTTCCACCAGCTTATTACGCACCTGGGTCATCGCCTGAAAAGACACACTGGATTTTTGCAGGGCAATCATCACTTCCGGTAAATCAATGCTCGGGTCCCCTTGTTCAAAACGGGTGGCCAGCTCAGCCGATGCCTTCTGATTGGCATTAACGGTATCAATGGCACTTTTGAACATCGACTGGAAATCAGGAACGGTGTTATCCCCCTGAATCGCCTGTACCTGTTCATCTGCCTGCAGACGGCGTACCTGATCCGCCAGACTCTGCGGTGTTACCGCGGCAGTGCTTTGCTCATGCTGACTGCGCAACTGGGTTTTAACCTGGCGCATCTGCATCAGTACGGAATTAATATCTACACGATCAACCATTGCTCTATCCCCGGTGCCAAGGTGTCGGACGGCTTTCTGTTCGGAAAATTGACGCGTTTGTGTGATTTTCCTGTTGTTATTACTGACACTGCAATTGGCTTGCCAACGTTAAAGCGGGTGTAAAGATGAATAAAAAAAGGCGCCTTACGGCGCCACTGCTGTCCCACAGTTTTTAATCAGCACCATAGCTGACAAAAACAGCATGTTTTAACATCAAGGCCTGCTGCCTCGCAGG
>NZ_JAEDAH010000003.1 GCF_020320395.1 Thalassolituus marinus
TCCCCTGGGAGGCAGCAGGCATTGCGGATTTAAAAGTCGTTTATAGAAAACCGATATCTTTAAAACTGTGGGACACTAGTGGCTCTGATGAGCCGTTTTTTATGCCTGCCATTTATTCAGAGCTTGCTGATCTTTGCTCAGTGCCTCGACCCAGCGTTCGCCGTCACTGGTCACTTCTTTCTTCCAGAAGGGTGCGCGGCTTTTCAGAAAATCCATTATAAAGTGACAGGCCGAAAACGCAGCTTCGCGATGACTTGAGGTTACTGCAACAAAGACAATCTGGTCGGATATCGCCAACTGGCCGATGCGATGAATCAGCCGAACCCGATTCAATGGCCAGCGCTGACAGGCTTCATCAACAATGGCGTGCAGAGCTTTTTCCGTCATTCCCGGATAGTGCTCCAGTGACAGGCCAGAAACCTTGCTGCCCTGATTCATTTCCCGTACCAGTCCGGAAAAAAACACGATGGCACCATCGCTGCGGTTATCTTCTCTCAGGGTTGCGTATTCATGACTTATATCGAAGTCGTGCTTCTGCACGGAGATATACACCTCAGCCATGTTCAGCCTCCGGTTACCGGTGGGAAAAAGGCGACCTCATCTCCTTCGTTAATTTCACTGTCTTCAGTAGCCAGTGTCTGGTTCACTGCTGCCAGCGCATTGCCGGCATTGAGATTCTGCTGATGTTGCGGAAAGTATTCGCATAGCGCGGCTCTTATCAACGCGACTGTGGCTGGTAACGCTACCGGCAATTCAACCTGTTCGTGTTGCAGTGTTTCTCGCAGTGCGGCAAAAAATAGAACCTTCATTCGTTTGCTCCGTTATCAGCCTGCCAGTGGCCGGTTTTTCCACCCTGTTTTTCCAGAACGCGAATACCGTCGATGATCATGGCAGGGTCGACAGCTTTGCACATATCAAACAGGGTGAGTGCAGCAACAGAAACTGCGGTCAGCGCTTCCATTTCTACACCGGTCTGGCCACTGAGTTTGCACAGACTTTCGATTCGCACCTGGCTGGATTCTGGCAGCGCTTCAAAGTCGACAGCGACCTTGCTCAGCATTAACGGATGGCAAAGGGGAATCAGTTGGCTGGTTTGTTTGGCAGCCTGTATACCGGCGATGCGGGCGACGGAAAAAACATCGCCTTTATGGTGTTCGCCACGAAGTATCTTTTGCAGGGTCTCGGCTGACATGCGTACATAAGCTTCAGCACGAGCCTCGCGGGTTGTGACGGCTTTGGCGCTGACGTCGACCATGGAGGCCTCACCGCGCTGATTGATATGGGTAAAGTCAGTCATAGATCAGCCGCGTGTTGTCTGGCCACATTTATCACCCTGATTACCTTTCAGGCGCAGGGCAAAGTTACATGGGCGATGGCGACTGTCGATCTGACTGCTGATGATGTCATCCCAGGCGGTACGGCAGGCGTTAGTCGAACCTGGCATGCAGAAAATCAGTGTACTGTTGGCCAGGCCCGCAACTGCGCGGCTCTGGATGGTGGATGTACCAATCTGCTGCAAGGATATCTGGCGGAACAGTTCGCCATAGCCATCGACAACCTGATCGAATAACGGCAGTACGGCTTCTGGCGTTGAGTCGCGTTCAGTAAAACCTGTACCGCCGGTAATCAGCACCACCTGCGTAGTTTCGTCAGCAATCCATTGGGATAGTTGCGCACGGATTTTATACTTGTCGTCGATAATTATTTTTTTATCGGCGAGTGTGTGTCCGGCCTGTTCGATTTTTTCAACCAGCAGTTGTCCGCTGGTATCGGTTTCTTCCGTACGGCTGTCAGACACGGTCAGCACTGCGATATTGAGTGCAATAAAATTCTCGGCAAAGGTTTTAGCCATGTAATGTCTCCCAATGACTGCGGGCAGATTCCCACTCGGAAAGGGTGTTGGTGTTCGTCAGCGACTGGCCTTTTGGCTCCGGCAGCTGGACGCCATTAAATTCAAAGAATACTGATGCGACTGATTTACGGCTGTCATGCCTATTCAGCTGGGCATGAATGAAATCACAAATCGCCGGCTTTACCGGCAGATATAACGGCATGTAATGCCGGCCAAAGCACACAGGTCGTTGAACGGTGTCACCTTGCTGGCACAGGGTTGTGAGTACTTCAGTGTCGACGAAGGGTAAGTCGACCGGCACAACCAGCAATCCTTGCACTGATTTCTGCTGCAGGGCGTAGTTGAGTGCGGCTGCAATGCCAGCCAGCGGCCCTTGCTGCAGATCGCTGTCATGCAGTTGTGTCAGGGAAGTTAACGGCGCAGGAACTGGCTGGTGCGGTTGGCGGCTTAGCCATAGTGTCTGACAGACCTGCTGTACCCGCTGTGCAACATGCTCAAGCAGTGTCTGCTGTCCCATGGGGAGCAGCGCTTTGTCCTGACCCATGCGACGGGAATCCCCGCCGGCGAGAATAACGGCAGCAACGGACATCGCGGATTATCCCCCCAGCATGGAGAAATGCTGCATCGCTCCGGTCTGGCCGTCGTGCAGGAAGTGCGTGGCTTTTTTACCGAGTAATAATTCACGGATGCGCTGGCAGATCAGGTCTTCATCCGCGGCAGATAGCAGTGGACGTAACTCGTAGCCTTCATCGCCAAACAGACACAGATGCAGTTTGCCCTGTGATGAAATACGCAGGCGGTTGCAGCTGCTGCAGAAGTCTTTGCTGTAGGGCATTATCAGGCCGATATTGCCCTGGTAGTCCGGGTGGCTGAATTCCTGTGCCGGGCCTGAATGAGCCTGGCGCAGACGGGGCTGCCAGCCATTCTGAAGAAGTTGTTCGCGCACTTTTTCACCCGATACGTGATTGGCGTCGAAGAACTCAGCATTGTCGCCGGTCTGCATTAATTCGATAAAGCGCAGGGTCACCTGTGTGTTCTTCAGCCAGGCAAGAAACTCCGGCAATTCATTGGCATTCCAGCCTTTCAGCAACACAGCATTTACCTTAATCGATTTAATGCCGAGCTCTTTAGCCAGTTCAATACCGGCGAGAATTTCCTGCAACTTGTCATGGCCGGTGATTGCCCTGAACTGCTTCGGGTCGAGACTATCAATGCTGACATTGAGCTGGTCCAGCCCTGCCGCTGCCCAGTCACGAATCTGATGGGTCAGGCGATAACCGTTGGTGGTCAGTGCCACCGTATCGATACCGGGCGTTGCTTTCAGCGTACGGATAATGTCCGTCAGGTCTTTTCGCAGCGAAGGCTCACCGCCGGTGATGCGAATCTTGCGAGTGCCCATGCGCGCGAAGGCAAGTGCGATGGTGCGGATTTCCGCCAATGACAGAGGCTGCTGCTGATCGTGGCATTGATAGCCATCCGGCAGGCAGTAATTGCAGCGGAAGTTGCACACATCGGTAACGGACAAACGCAGATAGCTGAAGCGACGCCCATGCTGATCCTGCAGGACGGCCTCGTTCAGTTCGTCACCGTGCACAACCCGCAGCGGGATTTGCACAGACATATTGGATACACCTTTCCAAGTACGGGAGGCGGTCACGTTTCCATGACCACCCTGGTGGCTAAGCCACGGCCTGCTGGCCTTGCTGCAAAGCAGGTTAGGCGCACAGGCTCGGCGTTTCAGTTGTCCCCAGTGTATGCCTTTTTGCGCCTGACCTGAATAGGCTGCCGACAATGACACCTTTCGCGGGTGAAAGAAGAAACGCTGTGAATAAATAGCGATTTACTTCAAACGGGCAATGGTTGTGCCTTGGATGCATTCAGTGTTCCGTTTTTGATTATTATTGTGGCGGGAGATAACTGGTAGTGTGCGCGCCTGACAGCATTCGCTGTGCGTAATCACTAAACTATGGCATCTCCTACTATGATCAGAGCTTTTCTGCAGCGTTCTTTATTGCTGCTATCTGTTTCCGCCGTTCTGCCGGCTCAGGCCGCAGAGGGCATGCGTACTCAGGGACAGTGGTACGGCTACTGGGGATGGAACCGCGCGACATACTCCGACAGTGATATTCACTTTCATGGTGATGACCACGACTTCACTTTGTATCAGGTGAAAGCCAAAGACCATCAGACGGATGAGAGCGTGAACGAACTGTTCCATTCTTATCTGAACCCGGGGCGGATGACGATTCCGCAGTACAACTGGCGGCTGGGTTACTTTGTCACGGATAACTGGTCGGTATCCCTGGGCTTTGATCATATGAAGTACGTGATGGTGCAGGACCAGGCTGTTGAGGCTTCCGGGTCCATCCAGCGAGAAGGCTTTGAGCGGGACTATCAGCCAGGCGATACCGAGGTGCTGGATGAAGATTTCCTGACCTATGAACACACCGACGGCTTCAACATGATCTCACTGGAAACGGAACGTTTCCTGCCGGTATGGCGCTGGGGTGACAAAATGGACCTGGCACTGTTCGCAGGCTTTGGCGGTGGTGTGCTGTATCCGAAAAGTAATGTGAAATTACTCAGTGGTGAGCGCAACGATGAGTGGCATGTTGCTGGCTACAGTGGCTCGGTGAAGTTTGGCTTCGAGGCAACCTTATGGAAGCAGTTCTTTTTCCGCTTTACAGGTAAATACGGTTACGCCGATATGAATGATGTGCTGACCAGTAGCCAGGGTGATAAAGCTGATCAGACTTTCTATTACGACGAATACATAGGTGCATTTGGCTTGCGCTTCTGATGGCTGCAAAGCGGTCACTCCCGGTAAAAGTTAGACATTTTTCGGGAGTGGCCTGACCAGCCATCGACTTTGACGACAGCAGTGCTTATGGTTTTGGGCGCCGGGCAAGGGATTCTGTCCGCAGGATGCTTGTCTTACTCATCACTAACTTCTCAGGGAAGAATGCTATGCCTCGTTTCAATTCTGCCATCGATACGGCAGCCCGTTTCGGTGATATCCCGTTTGTCGAATTTACTCAGGAACTGATTACCGGCGTGTTTGACTCGCTGGTTGAAGCTCACATTCTGCAGGTCGAAGAATACGCAGAGTTTGTGCAGACCCTGACGCAGGATCTGTCGACCTATATCAACAACACCAATGATGGTGTCAGCTTTGATGAAATCAGTGACTTTGTTCTGAAATACGATCTGCCAGCTGTCTCAGACACTGAGCTGGAGAGTGTACTGGATGCGCTGGAGTCACCAAGCAGCAGCAGTCCGGTCTCCAGTACTCCGGCAACGACTGACACCTGGTGGGGCGGCCTGATGAATGCGCTGGCTCCGGCTGTTGACTCGCTGGTGGATAAAATTCCGGACCCTTCCCAGCACGCTGATCTGGAAGCCTTGTCTGCCTATAACAATGGCGTGACCAGCACCATGCCTAACTATCAGCAAATCTACAGCGCTATTGCTTCGCTGATTTCCTCCAACAAATACAGTGTTCTGCAGAACATGGCACAGCAGGGCATGATGCGTCTTGTGGTGACCGAAGGTGAAATTGAAACCAAGATCACCTTCTCTACCTGGCAGGAACAGGAAAACACCTACGAAACCAGGAACAAAACCAAAGTTCGCCAAAAGAGCAAACTCAAACTGCGTAAAGGCGCTTTGGGTGCGTATAAAAAAGCCAAGCGTAGTGAAAAGCGTCGGCAGGTGACGGTGAATACAGCGAAGAGTTATCACCGTGATACCAGCGGTACCAAGGTCGATATTTTTGGTCGTGTTCTGATTCGTTTCAAAACCGATTACGCACCGCTGAACGGCTGAGGTAAGGCATGAGTGATTTCCAGTATGTAGGTCTTGGTTTTGCCGAGTTCGTAGGCCAGCTGATGACTGAAACCTTTGAAGCGACCCTGAATGCTCAGCAATATCAGTTGCGCCGCTTTGCGGAATTGCAGGAGGCGATTGACCTGGAGGATGACGCGTTTCTGCAGCGCTATGTCGATCCTCAGTTAGTACTCAATCGCGAGGTACTCATCGCAGGCGCACCACTGGCCAGACAAATGGTGATTGCCCGTGAGCGGCAGGCCTACATTCTGGAAATTACCGAAGATTATGAAGACGAAACCATCATCTATAAAAACCGACTGACGAATTACGGTTTTGATGCTTTGCGCGATGTGATTGATGGCACCATCGTCGCTGAAAAGAAAGCTTCACTGCAGGCTTTGCTAGCGCGTATGGAGCAGGCACGACTGGTAATTGATAGCGGTGAAATCAATGCCAAGCTCGAGCTCAGTAGTCTTTACCAGTCGACACCGACGGATGGCGCTGAGGCTGGGGCTGCCGTTAAGAAACGGCTGGTCGCTCCAACCGCTGAGCTGAGTCTGGCTGCTGGTGGAATTAAAGAGCTGGTCAATGCAGAAACGTTGGAAAAAACTGTGTTGATGGATGCTGATATGCTGGAGCAATCACTGGCGGCGAATGCTGACAGTCCGGTGCGAATCAGTGCCAAGCCATTACCGGCCAGCACCAGCAGTTCGGTGTATTCTGAGGTCACCATTCGCTTCAAGACGGTATGACGAATACCAATCTTGTACTGGCCGAGTTGCAGCGCCTGACGCCTCTGGTTCGTTCATATCGCCAGCGCGGCATTGACGACATAGAAGTGGCCATCCGCCTGGCGGATGGTCAGTTATTGACGGTTCAGTGGCCACAGGGTCAGGCCGTAATCGTGACGAAGCCAGTGCAAAACGACTGACTCTGTTTCTGTAGCAGGCCTCCTGCTCGCCAAGAGGTAACTGTGCCCGTATCATTCGCACTGAATGAGTTCAGACAGGGTCAGGTTGTGCACAACGAATCATCTCCATCCGCTATTCGTCTTACGGAATACAGTCACGGCGCCGGTTGCGGCTGCAAAATTTCGCCGAAGGTGCTGGACAGTATTCTGGCCTCGTCGATGCAGATTCCGGCGGATGCCAACCTGCTGGTGGGTAACAGCAGCAAGGATGACGCCGCCGCCTACGATCTTGGCAATGGTCAGGTTATTCTCAGCACCACTGACTTCTTTATGCCAATCGCCGATGACCCGTTTGATTTCGGGCGCATCGCAGCCACCAATGCCATCAGTGATATCTATGCCATGGGCGGTAAACCGTTGATGGCGATCGCCATTCTCGGCTGGCCGGTGAATGTACTGCCCCCCGAGGTTGCGCAGCGTGTCATCGATGGTGGCCGTCAGGCCTGTCTGGATGCCGGCATTATGCTGGCTGGTGGTCACAGCATTGATTCGCCAGAGCCGATTTTTGGTCTGGCGGTTACCGGACTGGTAAGCAAAGACAAACTGAAGCAGAACAACACCGCCAGTGCGGGTTGCAAGCTGTATCTGACTAAACCGCTGGGCGTTGGCATTCTGACCACGGCGCAGAAGCAGAAAAAGCTGAAGGCTGAGCATGAATTTCTCGCCCGTGATGTTATGTGCATCATGAATAAAGTCGGCGCCGAGGTGTCGCAGCTGGATGGTGTTGAAGCCATCACGGATGTAACAGGCTTTGGCTTAATGGGGCATCTGTTGGAAGTGTGTGAAGGCAGTGGTGTGAACGCGCAGTTAAACGAAAGCGCTATCCCTTTATTACCCCCGGTCAAAGACTATATCGCCCAGGGCTGTTTGCCGGGCGGTACTACCCGTAATTTTGAATCTTATGGTCATAAGCTGGCACCACTGTCCGATGAGCAGCGTGCTTTATTCTGTGATCCGCAAACCAGTGGTGGTTTATTAATTGCGGTACAGCCGCAAAAAGCCGCAGAGCTTGAAGCGATTCTCCGCAGCGCAGGTGTATACAGTCAGTGTATTGGTGAGCTGGTGGATGCGTGCAATGACTACCGTATTGAGGTGTTGTCATGAGTCGCCCGGATTGCGACCAGTTTGCTGAGATCTTCCTGCGCGATACGCCAATGATGGATCTGCGTGCGCCACTGGAATTTAAAAAAGGGGCTTTTCCTCACACCGTCAGCCTGCCGTTAATGACGGATCAGGAACGTGCCAAAGTCGGTACCTGTTATAAAAAACAGGGCCAGGACGAAGCCATTAAACTGGGTCATCAACTGGTCAGCGGCCGCATTAAAGATGAGCGCATGGAAAAGTGGCTGGCGTTTGCCCGTGCTAATCCGGATGGCTATCTGTACTGCTGGCGTGGCGGTTTGCGCAGCCAGACTGTGCAGCAGTGGCTGAAGGATGCAGGCTGTGATTATCCACGTATTGTTGGCGGCTATAAGGCGCTGCGTCGTTTTCTGATCGATACCCAGGAACGTATCGTTGCGGATTCCTCTTTCCGTATTCTTGCGGGTCATACCGGCTGTGCGAAAACCGATTTATTAAACACA
Source organism: Thalassolituus marinus (assembly GCF_020320395.1). Taxonomy (GTDB): domain Bacteria; phylum Pseudomonadota; class Gammaproteobacteria; order Pseudomonadales; family Oceanobacteraceae; genus Venatoribacter; species Venatoribacter marinus. Next base: position 8,234 of record NZ_JAEDAH010000003.1, read on the forward strand.
TTGCCAGACACCATTGATCTGGAAGGCCTGGCCAATCACCGTGGCAGCACCTTCGGTAAACGGCCATCCGGCCAGCCGCCACAGCTGGACTTTGAAAATTCACTGGCGATTGCTTTATTCCGTCAGAACCATGCGCGCCCTCAGGCAAAAATTCTTTTGGAAGACGAAAGCATGTTAATCGGCCGCTGCGCTATCCCGGATAACCTGCGTGCGAAAATGGCGGAGGCGCCATTAATTATCGTGGAAAGCACGTTGGAAGAACGCGTCGAACACAGCTTCCGCAATTACATTCTGAATAAGCTGGAAGAATGGCAGCAGGCTGAAGGTGAAGAGCAGGGCTTTGCAGCTTTCGCCGATGACCTGACGCAGTCATTGTTTAAAATCCGCAAGCGTCTGGGCGGTGTACGTTTTCAGACGCTGAATGATTTACTGCAGCAGGCACTGGCTGAACAGGAAAAAGGCGACAACAGTCTGCATCGCGAGTGGATTCGTATTCTGCTCGATGATTATTACGACCCGATGTACAACTATCAGATGACGCTGAAAAAAGGCCCGGTGGAATTCCGTGGTACAGCGGCTGACATTAAAGCGTATTTAAACGACCACTAAGGATTCAAAATGAAATCGATTACCCGCGTATTATCATTGCTGGCGATGTTCTCCGCATCACTACTGGCAAATGCTGAGACGTTTGTTTTTACTGCCATTCCGGATGAAGACGAATCACGCCTGCAGCAGCGCTTTAATAAGGTTGCCGATTATCTGACGGAGCAACTGGGCGTTGAGGTTAAATATATTCCGGTAAAATCTTACTCTGCTGCCATTACGGCATTCCGCAATGATCAGGTTCAGCTGGCGTGGTTCGGTGGTCTGTCGGGTGTTCAGGCGCGTCGTATTGTCGACGGTTCTGAAGCCATTGCGCAGGGCTATGAAGATCAGTTCTTCAAGAGCTATATTATTGCGCACAAAAGTGCCGGTCTAACCCCGGCTGAAACTCTGAGCGATGCCCTGAAAGGCAAGACCTTTACCTTCGGTTCCAAAGGCTCAACCTCTGGTCGTCTGATGCCGGAGTTTTATCTGCGTGAGCATTTTAACGCTGCGCCAGCCGATGTGTTTGAACGAGTAGGTTTCTCCGGTGATCACAGTCGTACCATTGCTCAGGTTCAGTCCGGTGCTTACCAGGTAGGCGCGGTTAACTACAGTGTATGGGATGCAGAAGTCGCTGCAGGAAAGATCGATACCAATAGCGTACAGGTGATCTGGACCACGCCAACCTATCCGGATTATCAGTGGACTATCCGTGGTGATGTGGATGCGCGTTTTGGTGAAGGCTTTAAGGAAAAAGTCCGTACTACGCTGCTGAACATGACCGATAAAGATCTGCTGGCCAGCTTCCCGCGCCAGTCATTCGTGCCGGCCAGCAATGCCGATTACGCACCAATTGAAGACACCGCTAAAGCGATTGGCCTGATCGACTGAATATGACCTCTGTAACTTCTGCAGAGGTTCTGTTCCGGCTGCAGGGACACTCAGTGTCCCACGGCCGGCACCGTGTTCTGCACGATATAAACCTCAGTATTTATGCCGGTGAAAAGGTGGCCTTAATCGGCCCTTCCGGTGCCGGTAAATCCACCTTACTGGATTGCCTGTATCCGCAGCAGGCTGCATACACTGCGCTTTGCCCACAGCAGGGTGGGCTGGTGGATATTCTGTCGGTTTACCAGAATATTTATATGGGCGGACTGGAGCGTCATCATGCGCTCTATAACCTGTGGAATCTGCTGCGTCCAAGGCCAGCTGATAAAGCGCAGGTCAGTGAATTGACCCGCCTGCTGGGTATCGACGATAAGCTCTGGCACTCGGTCGACAAGTTGTCTGGTGGTCAGCGTCAGCGTGTGGCCATCGGTCGTGCACTGTTTCGTCAGCAACCGATATTTTTCGGTGATGAACCGGTATCGGCGCTGGATCCGACTCAGGCGGAAGCGGTGCTGAAAATGCTGATTGATCGTCACCAGACGTTAATTGTTACTCTGCATAATCGTCGTCTGGCGCTGACGCATTTCAATCGCGTGATCGCACTGCGTGACGGTTTCATTCACTACGATGGTGCCGCGGCCGATCTTAGCGAACAGCAACTGGATGCGTTATATGCCCAATAACCGCCATTGGGAAATTAACAGCACGGGTAAAAAGCTGGCGCTGCTGTCGCTGTTATTTTTGCTGTCGGCGTTGATCTGTATTCCCTTTGCCGATCTGAAAATATACCCGTCTGAACCCTGGCGCGAGTTGGGGCGTATTGCCTGGGGTTTTGTCACTCCCTGGTGGGATGACCCCTGGCTGTTAGTGCAGGCGCTGGGGCAGACTATTGCGTTTGCTTTACTGGCGGTGGTACTGGCAGTACCTGTTGGAATGTTGCTGGCCATGCTCTGGCACTGGCGTGTGGTACGAATGCTGGCTGCCAGTGTCCGCGCAGTACACGAGATTTTCTGGGGGCTGCTGTTCATGCAGCTCTGGGGATTGAGCGCCACCACAGGTTTGCTGGCAATCCTGATTCCTTACAGCGGCGTGTTTGCCAAAGTGTTCGCTGAGATTTTCACTCGTCAGAGTCCGCTGCCGCAGGCGACGCTGGCACCGGCCAGTGACCGTTTCAGTCGTTATGCTTATACCCTTATTCCGCAGGCATTCGCTGAGCTGTCACATTATGTGCGTTATCGCTTCGAGTGCGCGCTGCGCTCCAGTGCCATCCTCGGTTTTATTGGCTTGCCGACTCTGGGTTTTCATCTGGAAACCGCGTTTAAACAAGGGCAGTACAGCGAAGCGGCAGCGCTGCTGTGGGTGTTCTTTATTCTGATCGCCACTATCCGCTTCTGGCTGCAGCCGAAATTATTGCCGGTGTATGTTATTGCGGCGATCTGGTTGTTGCCCGAAACCCCGCCCGTTTCGGGAGGCATGCTGTGGCAATTTATCAGTGAGGATATATGGCCGCGTTCATTACAGGACGGCGACCTGTCTGCCGCTCTCAGCTGGTATGCACGGGTGTTCACTAGCGAAGCCTGGCCTGCACTGCTGCAAACCCTGATGCTTACCCAGCTGGCGCTGGTGCTGACCGGCGCTATTGCTTTAATGGTGTATCCACTGGGCTCGCGCGCGCTGGCAGGACGCTATCGTCTGCCTGGTCGTGGCCTGCTGCTGGTGCTGCGCTCGACGCCGGAAATGATGTTCGCTTTTGTCTTGCTGTTGTTGTTTGGCCCGTCCGGGCTGCCAGCCGTGGTGGCGCTGGCGCTGCACAATGGCGGGTTAATTGGCTTTTTAGCCGCAGGTCATAGCGAGAAGCAGATTCAGCGTCTGGATGACCCGAGCGGGATGAATCGTTATCTGTATCAGCAAACGCCGCGGTTGTATCCCGGCTTTCTCGCTTTTCTTTTTTATCGCTGGGAAGTCATTCTGCGGGAAAGTGCGATCATGGGGATTCTGGGGATTGCCACCCTGGGCTTCTTTATTGATTCCGCCTTCGAGGAGCTGCGTTACGACAAAGCCTTTTTTCTGATTCTGGTAACCGCACTGCTGAATATTCTGGTGGATAGTGTGTCGCGCCGGCTGCGGCGAGTGTCGGGTGCGGAAGACGCTGGTGGGCTGGGATAAAAAAAAGCGGGCAAAAACTGCCCGCTATAAACACGGTTGTAAATACCAGAGGTCAGACATTACAAACCGTTGCTCACGGAAAAATCACTGCTACCTGAGCAGCGATTGCCTTACCTCTTCATAGTAAGTCCGACATTCACCCGGGTGTATGACAAAACGGGACGTTGGTACAAAAATAATGTGAACCCTGTCACCTTGCGCGTCCCCTGTCGTCTGAAACGATCTGTTTTTTATTCATAAAACGTCTGAAATTATTATTTAAAAGATCAGTAATTTTTATGGGTAAATAAAAAAGTCTGATATTTCCGTAACTTATAGAAAAACTGCCCCGCAGAGGCGTCATCGCCTTTTGACATGCCTGAACCTTTGAATTGTAATGGTTTTCAGGGCGCTGCCTCAGGGGAAGAAATGGCGGTTCCCGTATAACTATAAATAACGATAAGAAGACGCCATGACTAAGCTCACCTCCGTTCTGCTCGGAGCTGCATTCGTCTGTATCAGTCAGATTGCTGCAGCCACTCCGGAAAAACTGACTGCCGATCTTCACGCAATGCGCCTTGCTGCCGCGAGCATGGTGACCAATTTTTATATGTTCTCGGGCCTGGAGGCGGATGCTAAATACAGTCGCCAGATCGACAAAGCACTGAAGCGTTACACCGCTGCGCGGGAAAGTGCTGAAGCGCAGGCGGATGAAGGTGGTATTGCTCCGGCGATGGCCGATATCCGCGGCGAATGGCAGCGCTTCTTTGAACTGCTGGAAGGCAATCGCAGCGATATTCTGCGTCAGGGTTACCCTGAGATCCGGCTGGTGGATGATATGGGAAAAGAAGGTACTCAGCTGGTAACTTCTCTGTCTGCTGCCTATGAAACGGTTCAGCTGAACACTGGTCATCAGGTTGTACCGGCGATCGCTAAAGCCCGCCAGCTCGCTTACATCATGGCCGAGATGACGGCGCTCTACACAGCCGAAGGCACTTCCAATCTGGGCTATCTGTTTGTTGGTACCGGGGAGAATACCGATACCCTGGGGGAGCTGGCTGACAGTTTTAACCGTCATTTGTCTGCACTGGAAGGAATGACACTCGCGCCCGCTGCCAAAGGTCAGTTACGCAATGTCGTCAGTAAATGGCGTTTTGTCGAAGAGCGCATCCGCAATCACAACGAAAATTCTGTTCCGTTTCTGGTCGTCAGTTACAGCGCACGAATTCTCGAACATCTCGAGAAGCTGGAAGACAGTTATCACTGACAGGGAAGCTGAATCAGGGTTTCTGCGGTAAGTAATCCTGACTTTCGTGATCGGTAATTTATTCTTGGACGTGGCGAGACCCTTTGCGATACTGACAGAATGATACATCTGTCAGGGGACATGGAATGAAGCCCGTTAGAGCACTGATAGCACTGCTGTTGTTAGCTGTGTCTGCGTCGACAATGGCTGAAGGTCAGTCTCCGGCGCGAGTGCTCATGCTGTATTCCTACCATCACGAAATTCCGTGGAATGTATCCTTTCATGATGGTGTCAGCAGCTCACTGGGTCGCAACCAGAAAGCTCTTGTTTTTTACGAAGAATATCTTGATGCCGGGCGTTTTTCGGAGCCTGAATATTACGCCGCCTTCAGTGCTTATCTGGCGGTAAAGTATCGCAACAGCCCGCCTCAGGTGGTTATTGCCGATAGCGCCCCTGCCATTGATTTCCTTGCAGAAAATCCTGATTTGTTCGGAGGCGTGCAGCGAATTCTGTTTCAGACGGATGGCTTGTCGAGTCGTTATCCGAATCATGATGGTGCCTGGTCAATCAATATCGTTACCGATTTCCGTACGTCACTGGAGCATGTGCTGGTGTTAACAGGATCGGATGATGTGTATGTCATCGTTGATACTGTGGAGCCTGCGGGAAAGGCACGTCTGAGCGCGTTTCTCGAGCAGACCAGCGGTATGGTCGCCAGCGATAAAATCCATATTCTTGAGAATCAGAGTCTGCCGCAGCTGAAACAACTGGTCGGGACACTGCCATCATCGAGCGTGGTCTATTTTCTGCTGATGTTCAGTGATATGCAGGGCAAGCATATGACACCGTATCAGGTGGTCAAAGAGCTGGCTGCGGTTTCCAGTGTGCCTGTCTTTTCACACTGGGAGTCATTGATGGGCAGTGGCATTGTCGGGGGCTATCAGATTTCCGGTCAGTCTGTAGGCCGGTTGGCCGTTCGCTCGGCACTGGCGTATTTATCCGGGCAGGAATTCCGGACCCGTCCCGGAGACGGATTTCATCTGGTTTATGACTGGATGGTGCTTAATGAGAATAACCTGCCAATGAACGAGCTTGCGCGGGGTACCGTGTTCATCAATCGGCCGGCAAGCCTGCTGACTTTTTACCGCTGGTACATACTGACGGCTGTTGTCGTAGCGCTTGCCCTTTCCATTGTATTTTTCTTTGTTTATCGCCAGCTGCTTATTCGCAGGATTAATGAAAACATGCAGGTTCTGGCCAATACCGACACTCTGACGGGGTTGCAAAATCGCCGCGCCATTCATCCCTTGTTACAACATGAGATGGAGCGAACCAAGCGTTTTTCAACACCGGTATCTATGTTGCTGATCGATATCGATTTTTTTAAACAAGTGAATGATGAACATGGGCATATGATAGGTGATGAAGTGCTGGCCCAGGTTGCCCGGGAATTGCAGAGTAAAATACGTTCTGCCGATCACGTATGTCGCTGGGGAGGGGAAGAGTTTCTGGTGCTTGCCTCCTCCACAACTGCCGATCAGGCTGGTGAGCTGGCGGAGAAACTTCGCCAGCGTGTAGAGGGTATGCAGCTGATGAGTGTCGGTCATGTCACCATCAGCGTTGGCGTTGCTCAGTACCGGACGGGAGAATCCTTCAGCGGCTGGTATGACCGTACAGACAGCGCGCTGTACCGGGCTAAGCACGGTGGGCGTAACCAGGTGGTTGTCGCCTGATTACAGTAGGGCGGCGGATTTAATCTGCGCCCACACCATCATTCCTGCATGCAGTTTTAACTGTTCAACCGCACGCCGCGTAGTGCGCGCCAGTAACCACTGCTCGCCTACCTGCAGATGCAACATCGCCATCGCGGGTTGCCTGTCGTCGGTAATGCTGTGCAGAGTGCAGCAAATAATATTCTGAATACTGCTGTCAGTGCTGGGTGACAGAGTGATGCTGACATCCCCGGCGAGAACATGGATACGCACCTGACTATGCAGGGGGTGTCCCTCATGACGCACCCAGAGTCGTTCGTTGCTGCCGCAAAGAGTCGTAGCGCTCAGTTGCCACTGCTCATCAATTTCAGATACTTCCCCACGCAGGACGACGCCAGGCTGCTGTATAGCATTGAGCGGAAACTGCGGATGCATCAGTGCGTCATTCAGCGCTGCACTGACCACCACTTTGCCATTTTCCATGGCAATAACATGATCGGCCAGGCGGGCAATTTCCTGACTGGCATGGGTGACATAAACCACTGGTATATCCAGATTACGCAGTTTTTCCAGATAAGGCAGGATTTCCTGCTTACGCGCTTCGTCCAGAGAAGACAGGGGCTCATCCATCAGCAGAATACGTGGATTACTCAGCAGTGCCCGGGTCAGAGCTACGCGCTGGCGTTCACCACCGGACAGGGTGTCGGGATGACGTTGCAGCAGCGGACGGATGGCCATTAAATCGACCAGAGCATTCATATCTGCTGCGGATGGTTTTTGCTGCGCACGCTTAAGCGCGTAGTGCAGATTAGCCGCTACCGACAGATGGCTGAACAGGCTGGCTTCCTGAAAAACATAACCAATACCGCGCTTATGCGTAGGTACAAAGGATTTTCCCTGTTGCCAGAATTGTTCTCCGAATGAGATCTCGCCTTTGGCTCTTTCCAGACCGGCAATACAGCGCAGCAGGGTCGTTTTACCTGCCCCGGACGGGCCGCAGATTGCGGTAATGCCCTGCAGTGGAATCTGTTCGCTGACCTGCAGACAGAAGCCTTCGTTAGTCAGCGTCAGGTCGATATGCAGGTGCGAATTGCGTGAGTGGCTCATAGCACGCGTACCTGCGCACGTCTGCTGCCATAGGTGAGCAGCAGTAAGACAAATGACAAAGCCAGCATGGCCAGAGCCAGACTATGGGCCTGACCGTATTGCAGTGCTTCAACATGATCGTAAATCTGTACGGACACTACCCGGGTTTCGCCCGGAATATTGCCACCAATCATCAGCACTACCCCGAACTCGCCAATGGTGTGAGCAAATCCCAGCACGGTGGCGGTCATAAAACCCGGGCGCGTCAGAGGCAGTATGACGCTGAAAAAACGATCCCAGGGACCAGCTCCCAGTGTTGCAGCCACTTCCGCAGGGCGCTTTCCCAATGCCTCTAAAGCATTCTGAATTGGTTGCACGACAAATGGCAGCGAATAAAAAATCGATGCGATAACCAGACCGGTGAAAGTAAATGGCAGAGTGCCCAGTCCCATCGCCTGCGTCAGTTGACCGATAGGGCCTTGCGGTCCCATCGCAATCAGCAGGTAAAAGCCCAGCACGCTGGGCGGCAGAACCAGGGGCAGGGCAACCAGTGCACTTACCGGAACTTTGAGGCGACTGTGAGTGTTGGCCAGCCACCAGGCCAATGGTGTGGCAATCAGCAGCAACAGCAGGGTAACCAGAGTCGCCAGCTTCAGAGTCAGCCAGATTGCAGTGATGTCAGCCGGGGAAAACGTCATGATTCAGCAGATGTCAGCAGATGTCAGCAGAATATCCGATAGTAATCGCAGCAAGGCAACGGGGGAAGGGCTGGTCTGATACTCACTGTTACTGGAACAGTTCGTTGCTGTTTCCGTGGCGGTGAAAAATTGACCGGGCCAGCGTGGTAATGTTTATATGATGGGCATCATATAAAGGTGGCCATATGGTTCGATACAGTAGCGAGCATAAACAGCAGACGCGGGACAGCATCGTACGCGAAGCGGCAGTGGAGCTGCGTCGCAGTGGGCCGGATAAGGTTTCTGTCGCTTTGATTATGAAGCGCGCCGGTCTTACTCATGGTGGTTTCTACGCCCACTTTGATTCCAAGGAGGCTCTGCTGCAGACCGCTTTGCAGTGGATGTTCACTGATCGTCAGAATTACTTTGCGGGGTTGCTGCAGCGCTATGGGCAGCAGCAGGGTCTGAGTCGTTATATCGATGCTTATCTGTCGGATATGCATCGCAACCATCCGGAAAGTGGTTGTCCGTTGCCCGCACTGGGTGCAGATGTCAGTCGTCTGCCACAGGCGTTGCAGCAGGCATATCAGGACGGTGTTGCCAGCATTCTTCAGACATTTTCTCAGGCTTTACCTGAATTTTTTCAAACACAACGCGAGCAGGTTGCCCGTTCCGCGTTTGCCGAGTTGTCAGGTGCCATTCTGATTGCTCGTTCCATTCATTGCCCGCAGGAAGCCGGGCAGTGGCTCCGCAGTAGTCGTGAATCGCTTAAGGCTCGACTGCAGTTACCACTTGATAACCCGGAGGGACAGGATCATGTCTCAGCAACAGAGTAAGGTCGCACTGATTATTGGTGCCGGCGATGGCAACGGTGCGGCGATTGCCCGACGTTTTGCCCGCGGCGGTTATGAAGTCTGTGCCGTACGTCGCAATGGTGAGAAATTGCAGTCGCTGGTGGATGACGTCCGCGCCGAGGGTGGACGTATTCACGCCTTCGGTTGTGACGCTCGCAAGGAAGAGCAGGTTGTTGAATTAATCGAAAATATTGAGACGAATATCGGTGCTATTGATGTGATGGTCTTTAACATCGGTGCCAACGTTCCTTGTTCTTTTCTAAGTGAAACCTCGCGTAAGTTTATCAAAATCTGGGAAATGGCGTGTTTTTCTGCCTTCCTTACCGCGCGCGAAGCGGCACTGCGTATGGATACTCGTGGCCGGGGTAGCATTATTTTTACCGGTGCGACCGCGTCTACCCGCGGTGCCAGTGGCTTTGCATCCTTCGCCAGTGCCAAGAGTGCATTGCGTACGATGGCGCAAAGCATGGCACGCGAACTGGGGCCGAAAAATATTCACGTCGCCCATGTGGTGATTGATGGCCCGGTTGATACCGATTTTATCCGTGAATTTATGCCAAAGCAGTACGCTGAGCGTATGCCGCTGGATGGCATTCTGAAACCGGATCACATCGCCGAAAATTACTGGAATCTGCATCATCAACCCCGAGATGCATGGACCTTTGAACTGGACTTGCGTCCGTATATGGAAAACTGGTGAGTTATCTCTGAGGAGCATGAAATGAGCAGTGTCGATTTCTATTATGATTATGGCAGCCCGGCTTCGTATATCGCTTATACACAGATTGAAAAACTGTGTGAAAAATACGGTGTCAGCGTTAATTTCAAACCCTTTGTACTGGGAGCCGTATTTAAAGCCACCGGTAATTCGTCACCGATCGTACTTCCGTCCAAAGCGCGCTACACCTTGATGGATTTTAAACGCTGGGCAGACTACTGGGGAATTCCGTTCCGTCTGAATGATAAATTTCCGGCCAATACCATTCTGCATATGAAACTGGCAGCGGCCGTTAAGCTGCATCATGCCGATCAATTTGCTGCCTTTCAGCAAGCGATGTTTGAAGCCATGTGGGTTAATAATGCTGATATCACCGATGCTGCGGTGGTCAGTGATATTTGCCGCAGCGTCGATCTGAATCCGGATCATTTGCTGATGCAGACTGAGCAGGATGATGTGCGTAATGCCTTACGTGCCAATACCGACGAGGCGGTGGCGCTCGGAGCATTCGGTGCACCAACCATGATCTTTAATGGCGAAATGTTCTTTGGCCAGGATCGTCTGCCCATGCTGGAGCTGGCCATGCAACGTCAGGCCAGCTGACCTGCATTATCGCTGTTGATCCGTTACCATAGCGGCCCCATGATCTGAGAGAGACTGAAAAATGGAATGGAACGTATACCTGTCCGGTGAAATTCATACCGACTGGCGCGAACAGATTATTGCTGGCTGCAAAGAGCGTAATCTGACGGTTACCTTCACGTCTGCGGTAACGGATCATGATGCCAGTGATGCGGCGGGTGATGTGCTGGGTGATGAAGCGAATGGCTTCTGGCGCGATCATAAATCGGCCAAGGTGAACGCTATTCGCATCAAGAACCTGATTGAGAAGTGCGACATTGCCGTTATCCGCTTCGGTGATAAGTACAAGCAGTGGAATGCGGCTTTTGATGCCGGATTCTGTGCTGCACTGGGTAAGCCCTATATCACCCTGCATGGCGATGACATCATTCACCCACTGAAAGAGGTGGACGGTTCTGCTATGGCCTGGGCGCAAACCCCGGAGCAGGTAGTTGAGCTGCTTAGCTACGTCATCAGTCGCTGAGTCTGGCAAAAAGCGCCGCAACTTCGCGGCGCCTTTTTTTATCAGGTCGGATCAACAATCCCCTGTGCCATCATATCCAGCGCAGTAATGCTTGGAATAAAGAAATAATCACCACCACGGGTTTCCACCAGACGTGGCAGATGAGTGCAGAAAAACGGCGCTTTATCGCCCTGTGGATCGGCCTGCACTATGTGCTTGTCGGTCAGCTGACCGTTGTTCGCACCGATTAATGCATCGCGATCATTGCCCAGCTTAAAGTCATTGGAATAGTTCATCCATTGCTGCTGCACAAACTCGAACTGGCGTTCGAGACTGGCCCCCAGGCACATAAAAATAATGCCCTGCTCGCTCTCGTCGGTTGCAGCGCCATGTTCTCCTCCATAAGGCAGTCCGCGACGCAGCAGACGACGACGATCATCCAGAGCGCTCGGAGAATTGAAGGCTTCTTTGGTTGTTTCCAGCGAGGCGCGGGTGTTAGCGCGGCGAATATGGGCGCCGACCGGGCAGCGGGCGCCATCTTTATCCTGTTCGTAGGTGAAATCAATCCAGCGCGCCTGCAGTGCCTGTAGCTGCCCCGCGGCACAGGCATCGCCATCGTCGGCCTTTGCTTTCAGCTGTCCCATGCGTGCGTCCAGCTCGGCTTTCTCGGCATCGTTAGCGGCCAGAGTCAGCGGTGCACCGTTGTCGGGCCAGCGTCCTGACAGTTTGGCCATCAGCATGTCACGACTACCATCGAAGTCGCGCGCCAGATTGTCTATGTAGTCGTTGAAGCTCTGCACGTTCTCGTGCAGTTTGCGGTACACCATATAAGTACCGTTTCTGGCCAGCAGATGAGGCTCTGGTGCCAGAGGGTATTCTTTTGCTTCATCGACATGACCGAGAATAAATTCACCGGTTGCCAGTGGTGCCCATTTTCCCTCTTTAGTCAGTTTGCCGCGGCCGGCCAGGCGCTGCGGATTATTACCACAGCCTTCAAAGTACGGGTTGCCGATGCCATCGGTGTAGCCGAAGTGTTCTTTCGGTGTTGGCTTGCCATTTTCGTATACGGCAGAAGCGTCCTGCCAGGCGAGCAGGTTGCCATCCGGGCCACGATGGCCGGGGCGAATACTGACACCGCCGTGGGATTGGTTAATCAGTGACTCAACCTCGCTGAAGCGCTGCTCAACAAATTCTTTCGCCTGGCCATTCACCGAGACCCAGGCATGTACGCGGTCGCCTTGCCACACCGGGTCCCAGTGTTCCGGTGCGGATGGGCCGTCGTCACCAAGAATAGCGGCGCGTGGTTTCATCCCCATTTTGAATTCCTGTGGGAAACCATCCAGAGAACGTTGTGGCAGACCTAACGCTTTTAAGCCTTCGTAGGTAAAGGCGATGTTGGTGGTTGAGCGTGGCTTACCTGCCAGACCTTCTGCCGGCCAGGTTTCAGCGGTAGTAATCAGAGGGAGCAGTTTGCCGATAAATTCACGAGCAAAACCGCTGTCGTGAAATTCAAGAAAAAAATAGCGCGCTTTGGGGAAGCCGAAGCGGCCATAACCTTTGCAGATGTTGCCCTGAATATCATAGAGATCGAGAGGTCGGTTCATCCTTACGTCCTTGTTCTGGCGTCATCAGTACAAATGAGAGAGACGGGTTTGCCCCGGAATCCAGCTGACATCATTGAGATTGTCAGACTGCATCTGTTGCATAAATTCGTTGAAAGCCGTGCGTAATTCGCTGGTGCTTTTGTTCTGGTGTGCCAGTACAAATTCACTGAAGGCCTGTTTGATATACAGAGACTTTAACTGGAAGCGCAGTTCGTCATCGGTTGAACCGTTGAAAAACAGACTGGTGGTCAGCTGACACTTGCGAATGTAGGCAATAAAGTCATCACTATTCCGGACCTTGTCAAAGGCCACAGCATGCTCCCATATCGAGCGCACAGTATCGTTAGCGTTATCCCACATGCCTTTTAAATAAGGTTTCAGATCACCGTGGAAATTGCTGGTAAATACCAGGTATTTCGATTTCAGATGGTCGTGATGAACATCGTTACCCTGCTCAAAGAAGACATCATTAAGAATAAACAGCCGGGCAAAGTAGGTGTTGGGTATTCTGGCAAACGGACTACCACTGTCTTCTTCCAGCAACTGAATGCGATGACGGGTAATTTTATCAAACGACATATTCCCCTCATGACCGTTACGGATAGGGCAGAGGGTGGTGAGTGCGTAGGCCTTGCCGGATCGATTAGACATGTTCAGGCCTCCTGCTGCTGACGTTGCTGGCTGATTTTGTGGTTGGTGCAACGGTGATCCAGCACCAGTTCTCGGGATGTACTCATCGCCGGGCCTTCTCCCATTGAGCCGAGAGCGTGCTGATTGCTGACCAGCAGCTTTTTCCAGGCGACGGCAAAGTCTTCATCACTGAGATCGTGGGTTTCAGCATTGAATTGCGTCAGGTTGTGAAACAGCGAGCGGGCAGATTTTACGTCGTTGGCAGAGGCCAGTGGATAGGCGTTGTAGTAATGGTCACATTCCACCTGGTTAAAGCGGATGTAGTGATAAAAGTCATGCAGCGGAATGGACTTCGGATACTTGATGTTCCAGGCCCAGAAAAAATCCAGTCCGGTGGGAATGGCGAATGAAAAGGAGTCGATGTACTGGTCCCAGCTGCCGTTGAAATTACTCTCAAACAGCATGTAGCTGTAATTCAGGGTTTCCTTTGGCTGGCTTTTTTCCAGACGTGGAAACGAATTGCGGCTGATAATGGTCCAGCGCGCGTAGTGAATCAGGGACAGGGTGATTAAACCCTTGAGCTTAACGGGAAAGTGTTCCGCAACGGAAAACGCGATCTTTTGCCAGACGGCAGTCCACCACCGCAGTGGCGTAATAACGTTCATACCATAGGCTTTGCCGGCAACGTTAGACATAGAGCATCCCTTTTCTGTCTTTTGCCGACGAATCTAGCGCTTTCCGCAAGTGGAATCCAGCCTCTGTCATGCGGGCTTTTCAGGCCTGGTTGCATCGGCCTTCGTCCTGCTCAAGTTCCTTCAGCAATTCAAGACCTTTGGCTCGCTGGGTGGTCAGTATGGAGATCTTTTCCTGCAACTGGCGTTGCTCCAGTTCGCTGTCGGTCGCCGCGAGTTTCTTCTCCAGTTCTTTCTGTTTGTGGCGAATCTTCTTCAGCCCTTCCTTTATTTTCCCTTTTTTGCGCTGGTGGGCTCGCAGGTCGGGATCAAACAGCGCACTGAGCTTCTTCAGTAATTTCGAATATTTCACTGTTTCCCCCCGCTGGATGAATTCGCTGACGACGCGTCATCGGCATGTTGCTGATCCAGCTTCTGATTGATATCGGACAGCTCAGCCACCTCCAGCTGGAGATTCTCTGGCTGATCTTCCTGTGGACTGCTCTGGTCTATGAACAGATATTGTGCTGCTTTTACCAGTGAGCGGCATACGTCACGGGCGTAGGCTTTGTCAGTCATCAGTGAGGTGGCCATTTCTGCGCTGATGCGACGTTGACGGATCAGGCTTTCAATACGCGCATCCGATGCCTCGCGTTCGCGTTCGGTAAGCAGCATCTGGTGGTCGAGAGCCAGCCTGCTTTCAACGATATCATCCATGTGACGTACATCATTAATGGCGCGCATGACGTTGGCTATTTGTTCGCGTAGCTGCTGGTAAGCGCTGACCATGTCGCTGTTCTCGCTGTGAATGTAGAACAGCAGATTACGCTGTAAATGTTTCACGCCTTTGATGGCTTCAATTATGTGGTGATCAGCTGCGCGGATTTCGCGCAGCTGATCGTCGTAGCGGCCGGTTGTTTTATCCCGGGCAATACTGATGAAGCTGATAATCGCCGAATACACGGTTTTTACCTGCTCCTCATACGCCTGCTGCATATTCACGTGCAGCGACGAATGACTGTGATCGGTGAGCAGTGCGATGGGCTGGCCGCGGTTGAACTCATCGGTGTGCCAGCCAAGCCCCTGGATCATCACGTCACAGGCGTTACTGTACAGGCGGACACTTTCTTTCTGTGTTACCGCCACGGCCGCTGCCGGGGTTTCTAAGGCAGATGAGGCGAGGAACTGAGGTTTTACCCGGTCTGTCCTGCGCTCGGGGATGCGTTGTTCAAGCCAGCGGCGCAGGCGATGAAGCTGCGGCACCATGATGCTGACGCCAAGCAGATTGAACAGGGTATGGAACAGCGCAAGTTTGAGTGTGTAGTTGTCGTGGCTGATACCCAGCAGCTGCGCCGACTGGTCAACACACCACTGCAATAGTGGCATGGCGATAATAGCCACCGCGCCGGTAATCAGATTAAACAGCAGGTGTCCCAGGGCCAGTCGTTTACCGGCAACGTTGGCCCCAAGGCTGCCCAGGATAGCGGTGATGGTGGTGCCGATATTGGCACCAACCGCCAGTGCCAGAGCATCGCGGTACTCAACGTGGCCGGCAGCCAGTGCGGTCAGGGTCAGTACCAGAGTCGCGTGACTCGATTGCATGATCACGGTGGCTATGGCACCAAACAGGGTATAGACCAGCAGGGCTGTCAGCCCGCCCGGGCGAATGCTACCCAGATCGAGCCCGGATTGCAGCGCCGCGAAGCCTTCCTTCATGTAATCGATACCAAGGAACAGAAAGCCGATACCAATCAGAATATGGCCGATGCCGGCACGGGTCCGATTCGGCTGAAACAACAGCATCACACCAAATACCAGTATGGGCATGGCCAGCTTTGACAGGCTGATACTGAGGCCGAAGCCGGCAATCAGCCAGGCGCCGGTGGTGGTCCCCAGATTGGCGCCAAAGATAACCCCTAGACCGGCCGACAGGCTCATAAGGCCTGCGGACAAAAAGGAAATGGTCAGAACGGAGACCAGAGAGCTCGATTGCATCAGGGTGGTGGCGACAATGCCAAACGATAGCGATCGCGGGACCGTGCGGGTGGATACCTGAAGCAGACGCTCCATAGCACCACCGCTGAAGCTCTGGAAGCCCCGTTCGAGCGACAACATGCCGAACAGAAATATCGCAATACCGGCGGCAATCTGCTGCAGTTGAGGACTGCTCCAGAAGCCGATAGCGAGTAGCACCAGAATGACGGGAAACAGCAGACGTTTCAGTAGCTCCAAACGCAGACTCCACAGGGCTATTGTTCTGAGTAAAACCAACAACCGGTATTTTTACCAGTACAGAGAATCAGAATGCTGATCCATGGCACTTAAGCATAGTCGCCGGGTCTTTCCAGCGCACCTGGCAGATAAGTTATTCAGGTCTGCCGCGCGATTCTGAATTTTTTTCACAGCATTCTGTGGAAAAGCTGTGCAAAGGCTGTGAAAGTATTGTTGCCAACCAGATTGTCAACCTGTTCTGCTCTTTGAAATTGTTTCTGATTGCCTTTAAGTGGCTGAAAAATATGGGGTTTATTTTTGGTGTTGGTGAATGTCAGATCGGTCGTGCGAACCTCTGTGTAAAACATTCAGGAGCAATGAATAGCGTAAAATGCCGCTTGTTTTTCCGGTTTGATGGGCGTATATGGCAGTCGCGTGACAGGTTACTCACAGAATCTGTGGATAACTTTGAGTATAACCTGCATAAAAATGGCGCTGTTTCCCACCAACTGTAACAGGTGTTTAAATTGTTCAAAAAACAACCAGTTCGGGGTTGGCGAATATAGCAGGATACAAAAAAACCCGCCGCAGCGGGTTTGATCATCAGGTGCAGATCAGTCTGCCAATACCGACTTCAGAGGAGCGTGCTGAGCGGCTTCCAGTCGTGGGCCAAACTGACTGACAACCTGAGCGGATGCAGCGGATGCCAGACGGCCTGCTGCAGCAAAGCCATAGCCGTGTGTAATGGCGTACAGAAATGCTCCGGCAAACATATCGCCAGCACCATTGCTGTCGACCGCAGTTACTGCATTAGGTGCAATCTCGTGCAGAGTTGTGCCGTCGAACGCCAGTGCGCCTTTGCTGCCCAAGGTAATGGCAAAGGTTTTGGCGACGGTTTTAAGGTGTTCTACGGCGGTATTGAGGTCATCGGTATCCGCCAGCAGCTTCGCTTCCTGTTCGTTGCAGAATAACAGGTCGACGCCATCGCCCAGCATTTCGATCAGCCCATCTTTGAAAAACTGAACCATGGCAGGGTCAGAGAAGGTCATGGCCACTTTTACGCCATGCTGGCGTGCCAGTTCGCGCACGCGGATAGCTGCTGAGCGGGAGGTATCGGAGGTAACCAGGTAGCCTTCTACATAGACGTACTCAGACTGTGCCAGCGCCTGCTCATTAATGTGCTTCTCGTGCAGATCGCTGGTGATACCCAGATAGGTATTCATGGTGCGTTCTGCGTCCGGGGTAACCATCACCAGGCACTTGCCGGTGACGCCAGCATCGCGCTCGCCATCCATGTTGGTGTCAACGCCAGCGGCTTTCAGATCGGCTACATAGAAATCACCGGTTTCGTCACTGGCAACATTACAGGTATAGAAGGTTTTTGCACCGAAGTAAGTTGCGCCAATAATGGTGTTGGCGGCGCTGCCACCGCAGGCACGTTTCTTCAGGCCGTAGTCGCTGCTCAGGGTATCCAGCATGCTGGCAAGTTGTTGTTCGTCGATCAGGGTCATCATGCCCTTCTCAATGCCTGCTTTGGTGAAGAAGGCGTCGTCAACTTCAAATTCTTTATCAACCAGCGCGTTGCCGATTCCGTAAATGTGATAGCTCATGAAACTGTCCAGCTCGGGTTAAATTGAGGCGAGTGTAGCGGATTGTGGCGCTTTTTTCAGGACAGGGTGTCGGGACGGATAATGGGCGGCTATTATGGGCGCATGAGTAATCGGGTTACTGAATTTATCCGCCATCATCAGCGGGTGCGACATGCTATCTATCAGACGGACACTAAACTGCGTCAGTCTGTTGTGCGCTCCGGACTGGTTCTGCTGAGCTTCGCTCTGTTGCATGTCATCGCCATGATGTGGCTGGAAGAGATGGCGCTGTGGCCAGCGGTGTGGTTGACGATGACAACCCTCACCACGGTTGGCTACGGTGACCTGTCGGCATCCACGCCAGCCGGCCAGGCGGCGACGATTATTCTGATGTTTATCTGTGGCATTACACTGATGACCCTGCTGATCAGTGATTATGTCGATTACCGCATTGCTCGTCGTGAGCGCATTCGCACTGGTTACTGGGATTGGAATATGGCCGAGCACATCCTCATCATTAATGCACCCAAGTACAATGCCGAAGCGTATTTTCAGCGCATGATTACGCAGATACGTGAGAGCGATGAGTACCGCGATACGCCTATTCAGTTACTGAATGAAGATTTTGCCGATGGTTTGCCGGAAAGCCTGCGCGCGCTGGGTGTGGTTCATACCACCGGACTGGCCAGCCGGCCAGATGACCTGAAACGCGCCGGGGTCGAGCGTGCAAGTCATATCGTCGTGCTGGCTCGCGATGAATACTCTGCCGACAGCGACTCCTATACCTTTGATATTGCCTATCGTCTGTTTGAGTTGCATCTGGGTCATCTCACTATTGCCGAGTGTGTTGATGACGGTAATCGTGCGCGTCTGCGCAACCTGCAGGTGAAGAGCATTCTTCGCCCGATCCGCTCTTACCCGGAAATTATCGTACGGGCGATGGTGGCTCCTGGTGTGGAGCTGGTTATCGAGGATATGTTTACGCACGAAGATGATCATCCGGTTCGCTACCCGGTATGGCTGGAAGGGGAACGCTGGGCGGACGTCGTCAATGCAGTGGTACAGGCTAATCTGGGAACGCCGCTTGCGTACGTCACCAAAGACGGGGAGGTGGTGACGCATCCTGATGGCGATCATCATGTTCATGCGCAGTCACTCATCATTCTGGTGCACACAGAGAAAACACCGACCATTCGTGATGTTGCCCGTGCAATCGAAGTGCATTTCAATATTCACGCAGCTAAGCTGGACTGACCGTCGGACTATACAGGTCGTTGCTGCTATGGGGCGCCGTCCAACTTTTACATCGCTGGTTCTTATGATGGTGATTATCGTTGCTGGCGGTATGAATAGTCTGCAGGATCTGGCTGAGCCCTCTGAAAAGCGCTGTGAGTATTGTCACACTGCTGATTCCCCCCCAGCCTGGTTGCCTCCTGCCGGCTTCATTCTGCCTTCTATATTGCTGGACAGTGCTCCGCAGGCACTTCTGCCACTGTTATTTCCGGGCGTTGTCGGGGTGCCGCAGCGCGACACGGCTCTGCAGGTCAAGGCGAGCTGAATCAGCCCAGGCTCGCTTCCGCCGAGTTCTGCGAGCCGATCAGTGTGAATACGGTAATGAATGCCTGTTTCATAACAACTCCATGAGCTGAATTGTCAGCTGCTTCTCTGATGTTAATAACAGGTTAGCGCAGAGGCTTTCTACTCTTAAATTGCTTGTCACAATCGTTCTGATAGCCGTACTGCTCGGTGCCGAAGCAAGAGGAGCTGCCGGGGGCTGGTTGATAGGGTATATTGCCGCCATAAGGAGGCGTTATGCTCAATCAGATTCTGAATATTCTTTCGGATGGTCAGTTTCATTCGGGTGAAGAGCTGGGTGAACGACTGGGCGTCAGTCGGGCGGCAGTATGGAAACACCTGAAGAAACTCGATGATCTGGAAATCCCCTACTCGTCTGTTAAAGGTAAGGGCTATCGCCTGCAGGATGCGATTGAGCTTCTGCATGAGGATCAGATTCGTACCGCATTAAGCCAGCGTCTGGATATCCTTGATCTGTTGCTGGATGTCGACTCCACCAATACCTACCTGTTTAAGCGGGCCGGTGATCACATGGGCAAGCGTTATGCTGTGCTTGCCGAGAAACAGGTCGCGGGGCGAGGGCGTCGCGGGCGGCAGTGGGTCAGTCCGTTTGGTAAGAATATTTATCTGTCGTTACTGGCGTCGTTCAGTGGTGGTATCAGTTCGCTGGAAGGCCTGAGCCTGATGACGGCAATCGCCGTGGAGCGTGCACTGGTCCGGCTGGGGATAGAAGGGGCCGGATTAAAATGGCCGAACGATGTTTATGCCGGAGGCAAAAAGCTCGCTGGTATTCTGCTGGAAGTAACCGGTGAGTACAGCAGTCATTGTCAGGTGGTCATTGGTATCGGACTGAACCTGTCGCTGAGCGAAGAGGATGCGCGGGATATTGAGCAGCCCTGGGCTGAATTAAGAAGTCTGAAGCCAGACCTGTCGCGCAACGAGGTGGCCGGCATATTGCTGGATGAGCTGCTGCAGGCCGTCGATAGTTTCCAGAAAGAAGGGTTTGCTCCCTGGCAGCAATACTGGAGTGAACGTGACATCTTCCACCACAAAGAAGTGCGCATCATTGGCGGACACCATGAGCGACTGGGCGTCGTGAAAGGTGTTAACCGTAAGGGTGAACTATTGCTGCAGACGGAGCGCGGCATGGAAACCATCAATGCAGGTGAAATCAGTGTCCGTCCTGCTGGTTGATGCTGGTAATACCCGTCTGAAGTGGCAGCTGCGGGAAGGCGGCGAAATACAGACTGCGGGTTTTGCTGGCTATGATGACAGGCTCACAGAAACTTTGCCTGCGGCTGATAAAGTGGTGGTCGCTTCCGTTGCTGCATCCGGGCGGGCAGAGGCGCTGTTTGCGGCGGCTGGTATGGATACGGTGATACTCGATCATTGTCTGACAGATTACCCCCATTTCCAGCATTGCTATGCCGACCCGACCAGGCTGGGTGTTGATCGCTGGCTGGCAATGCTGGGAGCGCGCAGGGCAGAAGCCGGAGCGCTGATTGTGATTGATGCGGGAACGGCACTGACCGTTGACTGGCTAAGCGCTGCCGATGTGCATGAAGGTGGCTTTATCCTGCCTGGCAGTGAAATGGCAGCCAACACTTTGTTTGCTAATACTGGTAGGGTGCGTTCTTATCAGGATGAGGAAAACAGGGATGGAACGAAGCCAGGTCAGGATACTCTGAGTTGCGTTAGAAATGGTGTGCGGTATCAGGGGCTGGCGCTGGTGAGTAAGTTACGCTCTGATTATCCTCAGCATTCACTTGTAATAACCGGTGGCGACGGGCAATGGCTCGCTGACAGTTCGGGGGTAAGATACTGCCCGGATCTTGTATTAGATGGTATGGACTCCTTATGCGCTGGATCTTTTTTAGCTTAGTGTTTGGCAACCTGCTGTTGCTGGTGGTTTTCTGGCAAAAACAGCATGAGCCGGTAGCGGATGTTACCGCTCTGGAAATTCCCGGGAATTCACGAACGCTGTTGCTGGTGAGTGAGGCGGGCGATTCCTTGCGGCCGGTTGATAAATCCTCTCGTCAGGTTGTACGTGAGCGCGGTGATATGTGTTATGCCGCCGGCCCTTATGCTGATGAACTGGATGCTCGCCACCTGCTTGCTCGTGTGGCGGCAGTGGGGCTGACCGGCAAAATGAATATTGTTGAGGTGCAGACCGGAGAGCCAGCTGAATACTGGGTGCATGTACCGCCAAGAGCAACCCGCGAAGAGGCGTTGCGTACATTGAAAGAATTACAGAAGCGCAAGTTCGATAGTTACATCATTACCCAGGGGGAGTTGGCTGAAGGTGTATCGCTGGGATTATTCCGTAATAAGGAATCCGCCTACGGTTTACGCAAGCAGGTGGAGGAGTTCGGTGTTCCTGTTGAGGTGCTGGTGGTTAACGAGTCGCGTCGCGAATTCTGGGTCGAAGTCGTGGAAGTAACTCAGCTGAGTGAGCGTATGCGTGAACGCATACAGGCGGGTGATGCGGACATCCGTTGGGAACTGACGGCCTGTACTGTTCAGTAGTTGTACGATTTTGCGCGGATTTTTACTGAAAAGCGTAAGTCGATAATAAATAAGAAAAAAAGTGTTGACACCCTCGGGGGATCTCAGCATAATTCGCGCCACTTTGGTGGGGTTCCCGAGCGGCCAAAGGGATCAGACTGTAAATCTGACGCGAAAGCTTCGCTGGTTCGAATCCAGCCCCCACCACCAATATCCAGACAGTTGAGCGGCTGTCGAAGCAGGCAGGAAGGCCGAGCTAACCTGACTGTTAAGCGGGTATAGTTCAATGGTAGAACCTTAGCCTTCCAAGCTAATGATGCGGGTTCGATTCCCGCTACCCGCTCCACTTATGTTCGCTGATATAGCTCAGGCGGTAGAGCGCATCCTTGGTAAGGATGAGGTCCCCAGTTCGATTCTGGGTATCAGCACCATTATTCATAAAGGTAGGCCGAAGGTCTGCCTTTTTGTGTATTTGGATACTAAACCAACCGGACTGAAAAAGAGACAGAGTCATGGCAAAGGAAACGTTTGAACGTTCCAAACCCCACGTAAACGTGGGTACTATCGGTCACGTTGACCACGGTAAAACTACTCTG
>NZ_JAEDAH010000020.1 GCF_020320395.1 Thalassolituus marinus
GCTGATATGTCTGGTCTGTCCGCAGGGATGCGGACAAGTGGCTCCGGGCATGGATGGCCGATGAGGCACGAGGCCAGTAAATATAAAGGTTTCAAGGAATACGGCCCAGAAAGCGCGAAGCTGGGGTCGGCCCGCCGGCCAGGGGCGGTCCGACGCTCGGTAAGTTCCCCTGCGAGGCAGCAGGCCTTGATGTTAAAACATGCTGTTTTTGTCAGCTATGGTGCTGATTAAAAACTGTGGGACAGCAGTGGCCAATGGCCCGTTTTTTTATGCTCGCTAATCTGAACTGCTTATTTTTCTGCGTGCAGGAACAGATACACCTCAACCACGGCGGCCGGAATATTGGCACACATCTGGTTTGAAAGATCGAGGTCTTCGTCGATATCCGCCATTTCCGGCTCGTCCATAAACAGGCCGGATGCATACATGATCGGGAACAGGTGCTGGGCAATGGTTTCTTCGCTCTTCGCGTACCAGCTTTCTTCCTGCAGAAGAACACCAGTCATAAAGCCCATCGCCCAGCTTTCCAGCGGCGGTTCTTCTTCATCGTCGACCAGAGTCAGATCTGCCGGAACCGGGAAGTCCTGGCCTGAGTCCAGCCACGCCTGGATTTCTTTCGACAGTTGCAGCAGCAAGGTGTCTACCTGAGCTTTCTGCTCTTTGCTGAAACCGAGGTTCTCCTCGAAGGCTGAGTCCCAGATCTGTTGCACGCTGAATTCTTCCGGACCAGCGATCAGTGCGGTCATCAGGCCGTGTACAGCAAAGAAATCAAAGCTGTCCTGGCGTTCTGCTTCTTCTTCGAGCAGAACGCCCAGGGTTTCGAGTTCGTCTTCGGACAGGGATGGGATACTATTGAGATCTGACATTCATCTACTCCTGAATTTGCAGCAATCCTACCATGACCGCACGAAAATCCTACCGAAAAGAGATGAGCCTCGAGCTTGGCGGTGAGTCGCTGCGGCTGGAAATCTCGGCCATGAAACGCAAAAGTCTGCGTCTGCACATGAAGGACGACGGCGTAGTCGATCTTCGTATTCCACTGGGCTGCCCGCAACATGAAGTGCTGGCGTTTGTTCGGCGCCATGAGAACTGGTTGCTGGAGCGTCTTAGGGTACTGAGTGAGCGTCAAAGCCGCTTGCAGACTGCCATAATGGTTCGTGGTCGGCAGTTGCCACTGCAGGAGAGTGCGCTGGACGAGTTTCTGGTCACTGATCAGCAGATCTGGGTACCGCCCAGCTGGACTGCAAGCCAGCGACAGAAGGCTATTGATGACTGGTTGCGGACTCAGGCGCGAACCGAGTATCAGCGCATGATTGAGCGCTGGTGGCCTCAATTTGCGCAGTACAGCAGCCAGCGTCCGCTGTTACGCATTAAGAAAATGAAAACCCGCTGGGGCAGTCTGTCGCAGCGCGGTTATATCAACCTGAATCTGGCGCTGATGCAGCTGCCGCAAGAGCTGATGGAGCTGGTGGTGGTGCATGAGCTTTGCCACCTGAAGCATTTTGATCACGGCCCGGGATTCCGCGCGCTGATGACCCAGTGCCTGCCAGACTGGCGTCAGCGTGAGCAGGCACTGAAACAGATGGCGTCTTACCTCTGACTGACCTGGCTGTTAATCCACAGCTGTGAGTACCAGTAATACCAGCCTTTATGGCGCTTGCTTGGCGCGGTGCAGTTATAGCGGCTGCGGCCCGAGGTCATCGGACGGGTAGCCTGTGTGTGCAGGTGGATCACCCCGGACTCGGCTTTGGCTTCGGTCGGAATGGCACCTTCGCCGCTGGCGAAACACTGAATCTGACTGGCATGCATATCGATGCCGGGAAACGTCAGCGTCAGCGCTGGCATATCGGCATTGGCCAGCCATGGCTCCTGCAACTGTTCCGGTGACAACGGCATGGCCAGGGTGTAAAGCTTGGTTTTCAGGGTTTCCGGGTTGGCATAGATGCCAGCTGCGGGAAAGCGCGGCAGTGCCTGTGGGTGTGACATAGGACCGACCGGACCGGACTGCTGACCGAAAGCCAGATAGCCATGGCTGGCCATCCACTCACTGATGGCCAGAGTAAATTCGCCGTACGGGTAGGCCACCATTTTCTGACTTTCGCCCATTTCGGCCTGCAAGCGTTGCTCGGCGAAGCCAATCTCATCGTTCAGCCAGGTATCGAGGCTGATGCCTTCAGGGCGTTCGGTCAGGTAGGGGTGATTCACCGAATGATTGGCGATACGCGCGCCACTGGCTTTCATTTCCCGCAGCTGATCCCAGCTCATCACCCGACCATGGCGCTCATCCACAGCGCCTGTATTCACGAATACGGTGAACGGCCAGTTTCGTTCTTTAAGCAGCGGGTAAGCATTTTCGTAGATCGACAGATAAGCATCATCAAAGGTTATGGCGACGGATTTCTCTGCAACCGTTGCACCACTGCGAATCTGCTGCATGGCGTCGTACAGATCGACGATGATCATGCCTTCCTGTTCAAGTAACTCCAGATGCTGACGGAATTTTTCCGGACTGATGCTGGTGGATGGCGGGGTAGTGGCGTCGATGTGGTGATACTGCAGAATCACCAGCTGGGCCTGAGTCAGTCCGGATAACGTCATTAGCAGGCTGGTCAGGAAAATTCGGAATATCATAAGTAGCGGTTTTTTATTCGTTGATAGGCTGCCTGGATCTGACAGAACCTGTGTTGGTCGCCTCCCCGATCCGGGTGATGGCGCATAACCAGGCGGCGGTATTGTATCTGAATCTCTTCGATAGTCACTGCTGATGATAGTTCAAGTATTTTCAGATCCTCATCCAGCTGCTCGGGTAGCAGCATTTTCTTCCAGAAGCCTGTCAGCAGCTCGTCGATGGCCTCGCGATCAGTGTCCAGCTCGCCGATATCCAGATAATACGCTGCCATCGGATCATGGCTGTCCGGCGCTTTGTCAGTGCAGTGCGTCCAAGGACCGCGCTGAATATGCAGAGCGCTGATGGTCAGGGTTGCACTCTGCTGTTCAAACCAGCGCTGGCGCAGGCGGTACAGGCAGTGCATCAGAATAAAATGGCTGCGGAACAGGGTGAGGTTGTCGCTCAGTGCACCCGGCTGAAAGATGCCTTGCTCTGATTCCTGCAACCAGCGCATGAGGTCAAACTCAGACAGTGCCTCTCCGTGTTGCAAGCGCTGGTCGAGCAACTCGATGATGGGCGTGAAGTCTTTTGCCAGTGATTCGCGGGTTTCAGCTGTCGTGATTGTCATGGCCCCATCCTAGGGCCTGTGCCGGTGAATTGAAAGCTCAGGCACTCAGTGCTGCTCGGGATCAGTGTCCTCAATCAGGCGCCGGGCAAAGGACGGCAGATGGGGTTTAAGACGATTCAGGCGTGCCGACAGACTGGTAAAACGCTTGCGCAATTGTCTTACGTATAAGCGTACCAGTGGCAACTCTGTGACCAGAATGGAGGTGCCGAAAATGATCATAATAATGCCCAGAGGTAGTGGCATCGGCGTAACGATAATCCCGCCAATGACGAGAAGGCTTCCTGCCAGAATCCGCAAGGGTTTCAGTAACATGTTTGCCAATATTCCATGCGAGGCAAAAACGGTAACATGTCAGGCTAATGTTGCCGGTTAATGACACAGACAGGACAGAATGAGCGAGACCGAAAAGAAACCCCTGCCACGTCGCAGTCATCTGATTACCCCGGAAGGTGAGCAGGCGCTGAAAGACGAGTACGACTACCTGTGGCGCACAGAGCGGCCTCGGGTTACACAGGAAGTCTCGGATGCTGCCAAACTTGGTGATCGCTCGGAGAACGCGGAATACATCTACGGCAAGAAGCGCCTGCGCCAGATTGATGGGCGGTTACGCTTTCTGATGAAACGCCTTGATCAGGTCACTGTCGTTGATCGCCTGCCTGCGGATCTGAATAAGGTGTTCTTCGGCGCCTGGATTGAACTGGAAGACGATGATGAAGCTATACACCGCTACCGCATCGTCGGTGAAGACGAAATCGATCTGAAGAATGGCTATATCAGTGTCGATGCACCATTGGCACGAGGGCTGATGGGCAAGAGCCTTGATGATGAAGTTACCGTTATGCTGCCCAAAGGCGAGGAAAGCTTTTATATCGTTAAAGTGATGTACCAGAAGCCGGAATGGGACACACACGAGCGTGCTACTGCAGTATTTGCCGCCCGTTGACGCCTTAACAGGCGTATCAGCAGCCTTCTGCTAGTCTTAACCAGCAGGAGGCTTTTTTGTATGCATACTTTTTCATACCGGTCTGCCAGTCCACTGGCCGCGGTTGCACTGAGTCTGGGGCTGATGTTCAGCGCTCCGGCCACAAGTAACGATGATCCGCTGGTTGATGTTTATAAGCTGCCGGTGTGGATCGACGGCGTCACCCGTGTCTGCCCGTGGAAGTCAGCGGCCGGGCAGGGCTATGTTCGTCTGGTGCGTACCGATCGCAATGGGCATCACGGTCTGTACCTGCAATGGATTCGAAAAGGCATTGCCGGCGCTACGACTCAACCGACCTCGACCATTCTGGTGGAAGAGCTGGAGAGTGACTATCTGGTGCGGATGGAAATGCCATTGGCGCAACTGGAGCCGAATGCCTGCCGCCTGACTGCGCTGGCCGAGTCAATTACCACCGAGCGCCGCTATCAGTTTGATTTCGTGGTCAAAGGACCCGGTGATTACACTCTCAGCGTTACCCATATGCTTGAAGGTGGGCTCTGAGGGTAAGGCATAAAAAAACGGCGCATTGCGCCGTTTTTTTATGCCTGTTGCCTGCGTGGTTCAATCAACCTGAACAACATCCAGGCGGGTAAACAGGTGGCCCTTTTCCTGCTTATCCTGCAGGGTTTCAAAATCGAACAGCTCGCGGTCGCCCAGTTGTGACGGTGCAACGTTGCATACAGCAGCAAAGATATTCTCACTGCGCCCCGGTTGTTCCTTTTCCCATTGCGCCAGCATCATCTTGATGTTCTGGCGCTGCAGGTTGTCCTGAGAACCACACAGGTTGCACGGAATAATCGGAAACTCACGCGCTTCGGCGAACTTCTCGATGTCTTTTTCCTTGCAATACGCCAGCGGGCGAATCAGTACGTGCTTCTGGTCGTCACTCAGCAGTTTCGGTGGCATGGCCTTCAGCTTGCCACCGTGGAACATGTTCAGGAACAGGGTTTCGATGATGTCATCGCGGTGGTGACCTAAAGCGATTTTGTTAGCACCGATGCTTTCGGCAAAACCATACAGGGTACCGCGGCGCAGACGCGAGCACAGACCACAGGTGGTTTTACCTTCCGGCACAATCTCTTTCACCACACTGTAGGTGTCTTTCTCGATGATGTGATATTCGATACCCAGCTGGCTCAGATACTCAGGAAGAATGTGCTCGGGGAAGCCCGGCTGTTTCTGGTCCATGTTGACCGCCACCAGTTCAAAATTGACCGGTGCGCTTTTCTGCAGACTCATCAGAATATCAAGCATGGTGTACGAATCTTTACCGCCGGACAGGCAAACCATGACCTTGTCGCCTTCCTCAATCATGCGGTAATCCTCAATGGCTTTACCAACATTGCGGCGCAGGCGCTTCTGCAGCTTGTTAAATTCGAGCTTGGTCTTACGTTCGGTAGCTGATTCGGTCATAGAGCCATCCTGATAGTTAGCGGGCGCTTTATATCAGAATGGCGGGCAGATGTGGAGTCGCTGACAGTTCAGGCAGCGGCTTCGCACTCGCTGGTCAGGTCGCGCACATGCTGCAGGGCAGCCTCCATGTCGAGCGCACCTTTAGGGTGATAGAAACGTTTCCACAGGCGGATCAGCTCTTCACAGCCGGGTTCTTCCGGCAGCGAGAATTCAGGGTTACGCGCATAGATAAACCAGGCGATAGCGGTGGAATACGACAGGTTGGTGGCCAGTTCGGCATGGGGTTGCTCGAGGAAATCATGCTGACTCGCTAATCCTCTGACCACACTGGCCAGTTCCGGGGTTCTGAACAGACACTCATCCCAGACATGGCGATGAGTCAGACTCTGGATCTGATAAATGCCTAAACCACGCTGGCCTTCGGGACGGATATGAGCACCGAGTCCGGATTCCAGAGCAGCGGTGGTCAGCAGTAACTGTTCGGCCACCTGGTTATGAATACCAATACGCTGCAGCGTTGGCC
The DNA here is from genome assembly GCF_020320395.1 of Thalassolituus marinus. Lineage (GTDB taxonomy): Bacteria > Pseudomonadota > Gammaproteobacteria > Pseudomonadales > Oceanobacteraceae > Venatoribacter > Venatoribacter marinus. The sequence continues at coordinate 6,155 of NZ_JAEDAH010000020.1, forward strand.
GGATGACCCAGCGATGTAGTTCTTTTGCACAAATGCCCATAAGGCACCTCCTGCTTACAATATCGGCTGCCCGGTGTGCTTATTAACAGCTTAGAACAGATCATTTTATCGTGGCGGTTTTTATACCAATTGATAATGACCCGGGCGGCAGCGACGGTTATCCGCCGCTCAGAAGGTAGATTGCACAAAGCGTTCCAGTTGCTGTGCGGTTTGATCCGCCAGTATCTGCAGGATTCAGAACAGATAGCGCAGTCGCAGAGACAAGGCGTTGCCGCTGGCTTGTTCTGCGTCGGCTGCACTGCTGACCAACTGGCCTGCCGCCTGATTGTGTATCAGGTTGGCCATCAGGCTCAGGTTTTTATAGGGATGGTAATTAACGCCCGCTAACCAGTTACTGGCACGTGCGCCATAGCCCTGATCCTGCAGATCCAGCCATTCAACACGCACAACATAGTCCCAGCTGCCGGTCAGTTGTTTGCGACGGCTGCCGGTTTCAAAGTCTGCGATACGGTAGCTCTGCCGGGTGTTGTACACCCATTGCCAGTAACTGCCGTGCAGGGTGAATTCGTCGCCGCTGACAGCCGTAGTACTGGTCAGCCAGTATTCGGCCGAAAACCAGCCCAGATCGTTAATTAATGCGATATCTGCCTGCAACAGGTTTTGTTGGTCGGCATAAAACCGTGGGCTACGAATTACCTTATCGGACAGATGGGCCGCGGCGCGGGTCTTTATCTGATAATTATCGCCTTGCAGGTCGCGTTGTTCTGCCGCCACAGCCCACAGGAGTGAATCGGACAATGCCTGCTGACTGAAGCGCAACTGTACCCCAATGTGATCATCATCATTGCGAAACAGGGCCAGCTGCAGCTGCTGTTCTGACCGGCGCCAGTCGATGCCGGCAATGTCTGATTGGCCGGCAGCAAAAGCCCGAACCGGCAGGCTGCGTTCAATGACCGGCAGCTGTTTGTAGCTCATGTTTGCTTCCTGGCTGGTGGCTGGCTCAGAGCGCCCGGCAAACACATTAACTGCGTCAGTGCGATAGCTGATAAGCAGATCCCCCCATTCGCCACCGCCGCTTTGCCATTTGTATTGGCCTTTAAAACGCAGGTTTTCGTGCTTCCAGCGCGCCGAGACTTTCAGTGCGCGAATTTCGCTGTGCCAGCTGCTGTCAGTTGCCGCATCATCAGCATCGGCCTTACTGTAGAACTCATCGAAATAATCGGCATCGGCCAACAGGTAACCGCTGAATTTAACGTCCTCGGCTGTACTCTCCGGCGTAAAACTGGTCAGTGTCAGGCCGGTCAGTGTCAGACAGACGGGCAGAATGATTTTTCTTATTTTCATGAACCAATCCTTGATGATGCTTGCTGGCAAACGTTGTCTCGCTGTGACTTAGTGGTTTTCGGAAAGGACACCCGCAACCTTGCGCGGTCGCGGATAAAGTCGACCTCGAGAATATCCACTGAACTGATTTGCCAGCCAGTACGGGCTTTTAAATCGGCTATCAGGCGCCGCTGATTTTCCGGCCGGATATTGTCGATCAGGTCATAGTCGACCTCGCGCTCTTCCTGCTTGTCGAATATCAGGCTGGTTTCCAGCACAAAGGCGACGGCAACAATAAACAGATCGGTTGCCAGCAGGGGGAGCCAGTCCAGTGTGGCAACCGCATTCAGTAACGACAGCGCGATGGTGAGAAACAGATAGGTCATTTCCTTTACGCTGATCGACTCTGTTCGATAGCGCAGCATGGAAAACACGGCAAATAAGCCGAAGGCAAAGCCCATGGAAATCTGTGTGTTATGCAGCATTGCGGTGACGATAAAGACACCGCAGCCAAAGGTAATAAACGCACTGGCATGAGCATAGTGACGGTTAAAGTGAAAGTAGCTGCCGCGAATCAGTAATAAGCTGACCAGCAGATGAATAAACAGCCGGATAATAAAATCTTCATTCATAAAGCCACTCCTGTGTATATCGGGGAAGTCCTGTGCAGCGCAGCCAGCTGCGACTTAAAGCGATTGTGTTTGCTGCCGCTGACGTTGGTAAGCAGGCAGCCATTACAGTATTTGCTGAAATTCACTGGCCGATAACCGGCCTGGCGTAACGCACGGCACATAATGGATTGGCCGGCTTTACTAGAATTTTTGACTTCAACAATTAAAGTGCCGCTGGTTGCCGCCGTGCATTTGGTGGCGATATTGCAAAAGCTCAGGTTGTGGTCGAAGGTAACCCGCTCTTCATCGCGACCGTGCAGCAGTGTGGTGCGTTTGTACGTTACTTCCAGCATGGCGCTGAACTCGCCCGGCAATAACAGATTTTTACGTAGTTCATCCGGGTCGCAGCTTGGCACTGGTGTGCGTTCCTTTATGGTTCTTTCTTTGTTGGTTTTGGTTTTAATCTCCAGAAAACAGCTGTGACTGTTGCAGTATTCACGGGTTCTGATTTTGAAGCGCGGCAGCACACCGTTGTGATGGGCGAGAAAACAGCTCATATCCCGGGTGTCGTAGTAGCAGGTGCGATACAGCGGCGCGGTATCGCCATCCAGCGACAGCACCGAATATTCCTCTGCGCAGCGCCTCAGAATATGCGGCAGGTCAGCCAGACGAATCAGATACTTTTCATCGACCCGATTGAGCAGCTCAGCGCGCTGCTGCTGCTCCAGCGTATGGGTGTTCAGGGTAGCGAAGCACTGACGAAAATACTGATCTTCGAGTGTGTTAGTGAGTCGGTTTTCGGTCATGGCTCAGCGTCCGAACGTCTGCATTTGCACAGAAAATTCTGCAGCGAACAGGCCAGCCTGTGGGTCGAAGTTGTCGATCACAATCTGGCCGGAGCTGGCTGTGGCAATCAGCTCAATACTCTGATCGTCTGCAACGCGAAACAGCATCAGGCTGTTAGCGAAGCCCTGCAGGTTATGACTGCCGGCTCTGGCGCTGGCAGATTCAAGTGACAACTGCAGTGCATAGGGCTGGTAACTGTCATTGACATCGACACCGATGATGGTCAGCGCATGGGTTTCTGGTGCGGTGCTGTCGTCCAGTTGGTAGCTGATGCTGTCCACCCCCTGGCTGCCATAACTGGCGATTAAAATACTGGCATTAATCTCCTGACCATCGGGGTCGGTGAAGGTAAAAGTACCGCTGTCGAGTGCGGTGGATGCGCTGAATTTAAGCGCCAGGTCAAAGGTCACATCGTTGCAGGATGGTTGTTCATCGCTATTGCTGTATTCAGTCTGACCACTCCCTTCTGTCTGCAGAGCATGGTCAACCTGGGCCTGCCAGGCGGGTGTTGTGCCGTCACCGTTGATGAAGGTCTGCAGTTGACTAACCGCAGCGGCAGGGGATGCAGTAATCGTCTTGTAGCGTTCGATGGCGGTGTTCAGTGTTGTTGGCGCTGCCGCCTGAGACTGCAGGTCCGCCACGGCCTGTTCAAACTGCGCCCGGTACGCCGGGATGTCGTATAAGCGTTTGGCGAGCTGATGGGTTCTGTACAGCGGGCCCAGGCCTGGTTTCAGAATAAAATCGCCACTCCAGGCAGCATCCGTTCCCCAGGGAATAAAATGGAAACGCTCGTCAGCCGGGTTGTGATACATAAAATAATTATTGGTATTGCCGCTGGTGGAATCCCAGTTTCCCAGTGCAACATCGGCAGCCCAGAGCTGAATAAACTCTGTGATATCCAGTTTTTCGGCGAGTTTTTCCAGCCACTGTGGGTCAGTGCTTTGCAGCAGTTCGGCAACCTCATCCAGGTCACGACGGTCGTTGGCGCGGATATTGGTTTTCAGCTGAAAATGGTCGTTGAGGTAGCTGCCGAATTCAGCCAGCTGGGCTTCGTACAGATTACCGCTGTCATCACCAAAGGCCCGTTGCAGAAAGGGTTTGCGGATACTTTCCACATGGCTGTAGATCCCCATATCGCGGCCGTTAACCACGACCCGGGCCCAGTTACAGCGGGGTACGCTGAGGCCAGCCTGACGATAGACGTCGTAGGCCAGGCACTGGCGTAAATGACTGGGGTCCTGGCGGTTATTGTTCAGCGTCAGGCGATCCAGCCCCTGAAAGTAACGGCCTTCCTGATATTCGCTGAAGTCGAGTTTAAATGAGGGTTTTTCCTCGCTCAGTGAGCCCAGGTAACCTTTTTTGCGGATTCCCACATTATCAAGTGGCTGGCCATTGATAGTGACGCTGGCACGGAATTCGGTATAGCGGAAGTCATCGTCCGGGCAGGCGCTGATGGCACTGCCCGGCGTACGTCCTTCCGTCTGTAAGGCGGCGAAGTCCTCTTCATCCAGCTCAATTTGCACAACCATGAGCTGATCCCGGTTGAAGGGGTCTTCTGTTGTGGTGACTACGTCTTCAACGAAAAATTCGTCGTTGTCGGTCAGGGTTGAATCACCAGCACCACAGCCTGTCAGGAGAGTGCAGGGGAAGAGTAAGGCCAGGTGCAGGCCGCCTTTCAGTCCGGACATCGGGTTCCTCCTTGAATCATGTTGTCGGTTACAGAGTACGGCTGGAGGGAGGTGTGGCGATGCCTGCCAAAGGTGTAGCTACACCCTTAAAAGTGTGACTCAGTTCACATTTTGAGGGTGTAGACGAGCGTGCTGAATACACGACTGCACCGCTGGCCAGCGCAGTGCAGGTGGTTGGTAGTGTGAATGTGGTGAGTCAGTTCAAGCGGAATGCGTAGCTGGTAGCAGCGGGCAGCGGGCAGCGGGCAGCGGGCAGCGGGCAGCGGGCAGCGGGCAGCGGGCAGCGGGCAGCGGGCAGCGGGCAGCGGGGCGGAAACTATGAGTCGTAGTGGTTGAACAGCAGGGCGGCTTGGGTACGGCTGTTAATATTCAGTTTGCTGAACAGATTCTGTACATGGCGTTTGACCGTGGTCAGCGCGATATCCAGCTCGCGGGCAATTTCCTGATTACTCAGCCCGCGTGCCAGAGCACTGAACACTTCGTTTTCACGCCGGGTGAGGCGGGCGGCCTTCAGCGGCGGCCGATCGCTCAGATTGATTTTGTCGGCAGTACTCAGCGCAGGCGCAGCAGAGTTGCTGGCGATGTTGTTATGCGCTGGCCACTGGCACTGACGGTTTTTCTGCCATTGAGCAAGCAGTGGTGCAAAGCGTTGGCGGCCGCTGTGCACAGTTAGCTCATAGCCACAGCGGTGGGCAATATCAAAGGCTTGGTCAGCCCATGGTTGCGGCTCTTCACCGGTTTGTGCGGTGGCACCGGCACGCAACATCAGCAGGCCGTACTGGCGTAACATCCAGCCTTTGCTGACGCTGCGATCGTACAGGGCTTGCCAGTGCTGCCATTCATCCTGGCCCGATAGCAGTCGGGCTGCGAGCCAGAGGAAGTTATGCATGTAATTGATGATGCTGCTGCCCTGATCCTGCCAGTCGCTGGTCATCGCCCATTGCAGCAGGGCAAAGCTGTCTCCGCGTTGCAGGGCTGCCCACAGGCGGAACTGATGGGTTGCCGGCATAACTGAGTCGGCATTGATGTCGGTGAGCTGCTGGTTTTCAAACTGCTCAGCCTGATCCAGCCAGGACTCCACCGCATCATGCTGACCGTTAAGCATCAGCCACTGCGCTTTCAGATGGTAGTGGTTATAGAGCCACTCGCGCGGTTCTACCCAGTCCGGGCCGCTGTCCTGAATACGGTTGAAGCAGGATTCCACCTGTTCAGCGTTCTGCTGCTCCATGGCCAGTAAGGCGCTGGCACCCAGCGCCGCTACCCATGCCGGGGTGCGCTCGTAGCCCAGTGCTTTTAAGCGTTGCAGGTGGGTATTCAGTTCGCTCTCGGCTGCCTTCACTTCGCCATGCTGATAGCGCGCATGAGCCAGCCAGGGCAGTGTTGCCAGCAGACAGTACAGATTGTTCTGTTGCCAGGCCTTATTTACGGCCTGTTCGCCGAAATGAATGGCGCGTTCGAGATCTTCGGCCTCGAACGCGCTGACACAAGCGTGGTACAGCCACCAGTCAGCCAGCGGATGTGTATCGTCAGTCGCTGGCGTGGTCTGTACAGTGCTGTTGCGATGACGGTTGTACAGGTTGGCCAGTGCCTGCAACAGTTCTGCAGCGGCGGCCAGATTCTGTTGCTGGGCTGAAAGCGCTGCGCTGGCAGCAATATCTGCCTGCAGTCGCTGGTTGGCCTTATTCAGCGCCTGCTCCATGGCGCTGAGTTCACCACGTATAAAGCAGAGTTGTGCCTGAGCCAGCAGCATAGCCGGATGCTGAGTGGCTATTGATTGCGGCAGGCTGATCAGAGCAGCATTCATCGCCTGCAGATCCCCCTGACGAACCCAGTGTTCGTATTGCTGGGCAAACAACTGCGCGGCGACTTCCCAGTTCTGAGCTTCGGTTGCGCTGCGCAATGCACGCTGCCAGTCCTGCTTGCTGATCCAGTAATCGAGGACTCGTTGCCGTTGTTGTCCGGTCAGCTGTGGCTGGTAGCGTGTGCAGTGGTCGGTAATCCACTGGCGAAACAGCGGGTGCAGTTGAAATCCACTTTCGCCCCGATGCTGACTGATCGTTACCTGAGACGCCCAGGCAGACTCCCGCGCGCTGCGCAGAGGGTCAATGTCGTGGATGTCGCTGAGCAGTTCGGCAGGGCACCAGGGCGCGGCGATGGCCATGGTCAGCAGTAAGGCCTGATCGTCGCTGTCGAGGGCATACCAGAGTTCTTCCTGCAGATAGTCACTTAGCAACTGCGGGCTGGGGGACTCGACTGTCTGCAACCACTGTGTACGCTCAGGCTTGCTGAGCTTTTTCAGGTGATGGAGTAGCAAGACAATCGCTGCAGGCCAGCCGTCGCTGCGCTGATAAACGCCCTGTACCAGTGCCTGATCGTCTGTACTGCCACCCCGGTGCAGGCACAGGCTGGCAGTCTCTTCGGCACTGAATGCCAGTGCTTCAGCGTCAATCAGGTTGCCACGGTTCCGGCTGACGCGCTTTGCCCAACCAGGGAAGGAGGTGCGGCTGGTTATCACCACCTGCAACCAGTTCGGCAAATAGTCCAGCAGGCGGTTCAACACCGTAATCAGCTCTTTATCACTGAGGTGATGGATATCGTCGATAACCAGCAGTACACGTCGGGGGCGCAGACGGTGGCGGGTGAAACGATTGAGGTCCTGCAGAATGTCATCCGCCAGCCGGTTCTGTTGCGGGTTGATCTCATGACGCAGGTGATTCATGGCACTGGCCCCGAGTTGCGGGTCGACGGTCTGCAGACTGCTGATCAGATAGCGCCAGAAGGTCATTGGCTGGTTATCGAACTGATCGAGGGTCAGCCAGCAGCAGGGGTAGTCCTGAGTCGCGGCGTACCAGGCGGCGAGGGTGGTTTTGCCATAGCCAGGTGGCGCAACAATCAGAGTTGGCTGCTGGTTGTTTTTCAGCAGCTCAGCCAGACGCGGACGCGCCAGCCAGTCATCACTGAATGGCGGTTGCAGCTTTGTTTCGACGAGCGTGGTGGTGATCATAGCGTCCTGCTGGCACGGTCTGTAGGGCAAGACTAAGGGCAAAGTGTCATCGGATCAACGTATCGATCGGACACAAAAAAGCCGGTCGGTGACCGGCTGCTTCAAAGTGTGAGCGACTTATTCGTCGCCATCGTGACCGCATTCGCTGTCACTGTTCAGACCGGCCAGCTCATACAGGGTGTCAGAATCATGCAGAATCACTTCTTTGCCCTGGGTTTCGATCAGACCGTTCTTCTGGAAACGAGTGAATACACGGCTGATAGTTTCAACCGCCAGGCCCAGATAGTTACTGATATCCACCCGTGACATCGGCAGGCGGAAGTGGGTTGCCGAGAAACCACGACGGGAATAACGCTGAGAAATATCCAGCAGGAAAGAGGCTACGCGCTCTTCTGCATTTTTCTTACTCAGCAGCAGCATCATGTTCTGGTCATGGCGAATTTCCGTACCCATGGTGCGCATCAGCTGCTTACGCAGATCCGGCAGTTCATCGGCCAGACTTTCCAGCTGAGTCAGCGGAATCTCACAGACAGTGGTGGTTTCCAGTGCCTTGGCGGTCAGCGGGTAATTGCCATTGTCATAGCCAGCCAGGCCAACCAGCTCTGATGCCAGATGGAAACCGGTAATCTGTTCTTCGCCATTGCTGGCCAGAGTGTAGGTTTTAAGCGCACCGGTGCGCACAGCGAATACCGACTGGAACTGCTCACCCTGCTGGAACAACAGCTGACCTTTCTGAATCGGGCGACCGCGGCGGATGATGTCATCCAGACGCTCCATATCCGCATCGTTCAGTGACAGTGGCAGACACAAAGCGTTCAGGGAACAGGTCTGGCAGTGAGGTTGAGAGCCACGCATCGGTGCGTGCGCCGGAGTCGGTTTCATAACGGTTTCCTGAGTAATGCCTCTGTTCGGAGACGTATTACTGGATGAGAATTATGACTATGTTCGTGACAAACACGTAATCTGTCAAGGATGTACCCAAACCACCCAGCCTGTCCACAGACCGTAACCAATCAACAACAAACCAGCCAGTGCGCGGATATGGCGGTGATTGAGCAGGGTGCTGAGTAAACTGCCAGCCATTGTACTGGCAAACAGCGCCGGAAGGGTGCCCAGACCAAAGGCAAACATAGCGGCGGCGCCGAGTGCAGGTTGACCATTGGCGGCCACCCAGCTCAGAGTGCTGTAAATCAGGCCACAGGGAAGCCAGCCCCACAGCATGCCCAGTAATAACTGATCTTTAATGGCGGTGGAACGCATAAAACGGCCAGTCAGTGGCTGCAGGCGTTTCCATACATGGCTGCCGATTTGCTCAAAGCGAGTCAGCAGCATTGACCAGCGGGCGACATACAGCCCCATCAGAATCAGCATAATGGCCGCCAGTGTGCGCAGCCACAGCATCAGATCATCATGTAAACCCTGCAACCAAAGACCGAGCGCACCGACTAAGGCACCCGCCAGGGTATAACTGAGAATACGGCCGCTGTTGAATGCCAGCGCGGTCTGAAGTCGGCGCTCACCCGCCTGACTGCCTATGGCGGCGGCGATACCGCCACACATCACCAGACAGTGGGTTGAGCCGAACAGCCCAAGAAGCAGGGCCGTCAACAGGGAAAGGGGTTCAATCATTTGCTGTTTGCGGAAGGTTCTGAGTCGCTGTCTCTGGCCTCTTCGCTGCGCGCAGACGGTTTCAGATCATCGTCGTCATCAAACAGAATACGGTGTGCCGGCGATTCCAGGTCTTCGAACTGACCGCTTTTCACTGCCCAGAAAAATACCAGAACCGCGATGCCGATCAGCAGAATCGACAGTGGCACCAGCGCGTAAATAATATCCATACATCAGACCTCGGATCGTTTACCCGGTAAGCGGTTCAGGCGCAGTGCGTTAGTAACAACCAGCAGTGAGCTGGCAGACATGCCTATCGCAGCAGCCCACGGCGGAACATAGCCTGCCGCAGCAACCGGTAATGCGATGAGATTGTACAGCAAAGCCCAGCTGATGTTCTCAATGATGATGGTGCGGGTTTTTGCCGCACCATCAAGGGCGCTGAGCAGGGTTTCCAGGCGGCCATTGGTGAGCATGGCATCGGCGTTGGTCTTGGCCAGGTCAGACGCTTCATTCACTGCCAGCGCGATATCGGCACCGGCCAGAACCGGCACGTCGTTAATGCCATCACCAACCATCATGACGATTTCGCCATTGCCCTGCCAGCCGCGCACGGCCGCGAGCTTTTGTTCCGGCGAAACACCGGTTTGCAGGTCTTCAATACCGAGTTGGGCTGCCAGGCGCGGGCCGGACTCGCCGGGATCACCAGTCAGTAGTGAAACAGCAATACCACGCTGTTTCAGGCCATCAATAATTTCACCGGCATTGCGACGCACGCTGTCATTCAGGCGGAACCAGGCCAGCGGCTGATCGTCCGCAGCCAGCAGTAACCACTGACCTGGCAACTCGGGCGCAGGAATAGCCGGTGTGTTATCCGGGCAGGCAAAGTCAGCACGACCAAAACGCAGTGCACGGCTTTGCCAGACGCCCATAATCCCTTTACCGGATACCTGCTCTACGCCATGAACGGTTTCTGCCCGATCAACGCGGAAGGCGCGGGCAATCGGGTGGGTGGAGTGCTTTTCCAGACCAGCGACAATGGCGGAGAGCTGTTGTTCACTCATATCTGCCAGAGGTCTTACTTCTTCCAGCGTCAGCCGGCCCTGAGTCAGGGTGCCGGTTTTATCGAACACGACGCGGTCGACGTTATTCAGTACTTCGAGTACATGGCCCTTACTGATCAGCAGGCCGCGCTCACGCAAGGCCGCTGTGGCAGCGGTCAGAGCCGTTGGCGTTGCCAGCGACAGCGCGCATGGGCAGGTCACCACCAGAACGCTGAGGGCGATAAAGAAAGCATGCTCGTCGCCCATCAGCCACCAGAAGGAAAACACCGAGGTGGATACGATCAGTACGGCTAATACAAACCAGCTGGCGACCTTGTCAGCGATTAACGCGACTTTAGGTTTCTCCTGCTGGGCTCGGTCCATCAGGCGCATAATGGTGGAAAGCTGTGCTTCGGCACCGGTGGCCGTTACTTTCATCAGCATCGGACTTTCGACGTTGAAAGTGCCGCCAATAAGCGAACTGCCGGGTTCTTTGCGAATTGGCAGGTATTCGCCGGTCAGCGCGGCTTCATCGACGGAACTGCGGCCCTCGATGACAACACCGTCGGCGGGAATGGCGTGGCCTGGTTTCAGGCGCAGAATATCACCGCACCGGATATCTTCACTGGCGACCACTTCTTCGTCGCCATCGTCACTAATGCGCAGCGCCACATTCGGCAGCAGAGTAAGCAGGTTATTGCCAGCCTTACCCATACGGTGACGGGCGCGCATTTCCAGGAAGCGTCCCAGCAGCAGGAAGAAGGTGAACATGCACACCGAGTCAAAATAGACTTCTTTGCCCTGGTTAAAGGTACTCCAGATACTGGCGCAGAAGGCCAGTGCAATGGCCAGCGATACCGGCACATCCATGGTCAGATGGCGGGTTTTGAGGTCGCGCATAGCGGCATCAAAGAAAGGTCGGGCTGAGTACAGCACCACCGGCAGTGTCAGCACCATGGAGGCCATGCGCATAAAAAATTCGTACTGGGTAGCCATGCCCACATACAGCGGCACGGCGATCATCATTACCTGCATCATGCCAATGCCGGCCACGGCCAGGCGACGGATAGCGACCTTACCTTCGCGGTTGCGTTGCTCTTCCTGCTCGGTGGCCGAAAACGGCGATGCTTTATAGCCCAGACGGTAAATGGCTTCGGCAATGCTGGATACCGCAATACGCGAGTAATTCCAGCGCACAACCAGACGGTGATTGGACAGGTTAAGAACCGCTTGCTCAACCCCGGGCAGCTGACTGACACGATGTTCAATCAGCCAGGCACAGGCCGCACAGCTGATGCCATCGATGATGAAGGTTGCTTCCGCAAGTTCACCATTGTCGCCCTGATTGCGCGCGACAAAACGGCGTTGCAGCGCTTCACTGTCGTACAGTGTCAGCGACTCACGCGCGGTAAGGTCGGTTTCTTCAAAGTCGGCAGGGGTCAGTTCAGGCAGGTGCGTGCGGTGACGGTAATAATCTTTCAGTCCGCTGGCGACAATGGTTTCAGCAATGGCTTTGCAGCCCGGACAACACATAGCCCGTGGCTGGCCATCGATAACAACAGACCAGCGCTGAGCGTCAGCGCCGGGTTCGCCACAATGAAAGCAGCGGTCTGATTCCGGAATGTCGGTCATTTGGCGGACATGTGTACGGTTTTACCGGACTCCAGTAATTCAGTCAGGCGAATACGCCAGCCTTGTTCCGGGCTTTGCAGCCAGATATGACGACGGCCTGGCAGATAAATTTCGTTTACACCGCGATAAATGCCATCATCCATGCGCTGCAGCAGAACAGTGGCGTCCTGGGTATCCAGCGTCGGATGAATTAGCATAAGCTGCAATGTTGCCGGCATTTCATCCAGATAGCCTTTCAGCGTCAGCTCCACCTCATCATGGGTAATGGTCAAATCAGCATTCAGCTGTAAGCGTTTGGCCTTGTTGTCCGTTTCCACGTTTTCAGTGTAAGAAACACCGTCTTTGTAATAGCTGTCGCTGACCAGGGAGTCCTGGCTGGCGAGAGCAAGTTTCAGCATCACCATACCCCAGATAACCGCCAGCAAGGGGATACCGGCTACCAGCAGAATCATGGGCTCTTTGTACCAGGGCGTGCTCTTTTCAACGGACTTCATGGGCATCTCGTTTGTCGTCTGAACATAAAAAAACCGCCCAAGTTTAACGACTTGGGCGGTGTCTAACCAGCACGGTTTTGTCAGGAAGTTACCGAGTAACTTCCTTTACTGACGCGGCGCAATAAAACGGGTTTCCTCGCGCACAATTTCTTCACCGCTCTCGGTGTCCGTGACCACAAATTCCACATTAACCTTGCTGGAATTCAGCTTGCTCACGGTTGGATCGTATTCCAGCGTCACCAGTACTTCTTTCAGCTGGTTTACCTGCAGCAGGTGGTTCTTATCCGCGTCCATAATGATGCCATCCGCAGCCTCAAGGCTAAGCGTATATTCCTTCTCGGACTGCGACATATTCATCAGCTTCACGGTGTATGAGTTAGTAACAGTGTCATTAACCGTTACCTGATACAGCGCACCACGGTCACGTTCGATATCCAGACGGAAAGCCTGACGGGTAAGCAGGGCATAGCCGAAGGCAACCAGCATGACGGTCATCAGGAAGGCGTAACCCAGCAGGCGTGGACGGAAGAAGTGGGTCTTCTGGCCTTCCAGCTCATTTTCTGTGGTATAGCGCACCAGGCCTTTTGGTTTGCCCAGTTTTTCCATGATGGAGTCACAGGCGTCGATACACAGGGCACAGCCGATACACTGATATTGCATGCCATCACGAATATCGATACCAGTCGGACACACCTGAACACACAGCGAACAGTCGACACAGTCGCCCAGCTTGTCCTGCTCGGCGGCTTCTTCTTTCTTCTTGCTGCGCTTACCGCGAGGTTCACCACGGTTGTAGTCGTAAGAAACTGCCAGGGTATCCGGGTCGTACATAACAGACTGGAAACGGGCATAAGGACACATGTAGATACACACCTGCTCACGCATCCAGCCAGCATTCAGATAAGTCAGAACGGTGAAAATACCGATCCAGATGTAAGCCCAGTGGTTAGCCAGACCCTGAAAGAAATCTGGCACCAGCTCACGAATAGGCGTGAAATAACCAACGAAGGTCACGCCGGTCCAGAAGGCAACAATAATCCAGCCAATGTGTTTCAGTGCTTTTTTGCGGAATTTGCTGGCAGACATTGGCTCTTTGTCCAGCTTGATACGCTGGTTGCGGGTGCCTTCTGCGCGCTCTTCAATCCACATGAAAATAAATGACCACACAGACTGCGGGCAGGTGTAACCACACCAGATACGGCCGGCAATATTGGTGATAGTAAACAAGCCGAAGGCCGCGATAATCAGCAGCCAGGACAGCAGCATAAAATCCTGTGGCCAGAAGGTAATGCCAAGCACGTGGAACTGACGGGCAGGGAGGTCAAACAGAACGGCCTGTCGGCCTTCCCAGTTAAACCAGGCCGTACAAAAATAGGCCAGCATCAGCGCCCACAGACTGTAGGTACGCAGTTTCTGGAAAAAACCCTCAATTTCACGCACGTAAATCTTTTTACGTTTTTCGTACATGCTTTGGGTTTTGGGTGTGACGTCTTTGACCGGAATTTCACTCATAACGGCAAATCACCTTGGTTGGAAGTGCAAAAAACGGTGCTTAAGAAACCAGAGGCAGGCAGAGGCTTCACAACACTCTATATAACGCAGCAATTATATAGCTGGTTTGAAAGGGGCTGAACGAAAAAAGCGGCATTAAGCCGCTTTTCTCGAGTTTTATTGCCGTAGCTCAACCTTGTAAAACATTACGTTTTCCAAGGATTTTCTCACGCTTACTTGTTAGACAGAGAGTAAACGTAAGTGGTCAGCAGGTGAATCTTGGCATCAGCATTGTTGCCCAGAATCTCCTGGTGAGCTGGCATTTTACCGTTACGACCGTGTTTCAGAGTGAACTCGATCTGCTTGGTAGAACCGCCATACAGCCATACATCGTCAGTCAGGTTTGGTGCGCCAACCAGCTGGTTGCCTTTACCTTCTGCACCGTGACACGCCATACACAGCATCTGGTACTGAGGCGCAGCAGCAGCAGCAGCGTCTGCATCGTGCTTCAGGCCAGACAGGCTGCGAACGTACTGAGTCATGTTGGCAGTACCTTCTTCACCCAGTACGCCACCCCATGCAGGCATAGCGCCCTGGCGACCCATAGCGAGGGTGTGTTTGATCTGTTCCGGAGAACCACCATACAGCCAGTCAGAGTCAGTCAGGTTAGGGAAGCCCTGTGCACCTTTGGCGTTAGAGCCGTGACATACAGAACAGTTGCTCTTGAACAGACGCTGACCAGACAGCAGAGCTTCTTCGTTGTTCACCAGCTCAGTTACCGGTGTTGCAGAGTATTCTGCGTACAGAGGCTCAATGGTCTTTTCAAAAGCCTGAACTTCAGCTTTCCACTGGTTGCCGGATGTCCAGGTGACCTGTTCGCCATCAACTTCTACCGTCAGCAGACCGTTGAAGTTACCCAGACCGTAAACGCCCAGGTAAGCGACACCAAACACGATGGTTGCCCAGAACATCATTACCCACCAGCGTGGCAGTGGGTTATCCAGTTCCTGAATACCGTCGTAGTCGTGACCAGTCGTCTGGTCGGTTTCTTCTTTACGCTGGCCGCGGCTGGTGTACTGAATCAGTACGCCGCAACCAATGATGGATCCCAGTACGATGACCACAATCCACACTTGCCAGAAAGTGCTTAACATAATTATTTACTCCGATCTTTATCGCCGTGCTGCGGTGTTCCATCTTCGTCATCGAGAAATGGAATATGAGCATCATCTTCAAAACGCTTCTTGCGGCTGGAGCCATAGGCCCACCAGATAATTCCGCTGAAAGCTATCAGGGCGAAAATAGTGCCCAAACCGCGCACGTCGTTAATATCCATGGGATTACCGTTTAGTGATCACTGTGCCCAGCTGCTGCAGATAAGCAACCAGAGCTTCGATTTCAGGCTTGCCATCAACAGCCGCTTTCGCGCCTTCGATGTCTGCATCTGTGTATGGAACGCCTACGATACGCAGAGCTTCCATTTTCTTAGGTGTCAGACGGCCATCAACCTTGTCTTCAAACAGCCATGGATAAGATGGCATTACAGACTCAGGTACAACGTCACGTGGGTTGTACATGTGAGCACGGTGCCATTCATCAGAGTAACGACCGCCTACACGAGCCAGATCCGGACCAGTACGCTTGGAACCCCACAGGAATGGGTGTTCGTATACGCTTTCACCGGAAACAGAGTAAGGACCGTAGCGCTCAGTTTCTGCACGGAATGGACGAACCATCTGGGTGTGACAGACGTGACAACCTTCACGGATGTAGATGTCACGGCCTTCCAGTTCCAGAGCGCTCAGCGGCTCCAGGCCTTCAACCGGCGTTGTAGTGTCGTCGTGCCAGAACAGTGGAACAATCTCAACCATGCCGCCCCAGCTCAGAGCGATCACGATCATTACCACCATCAACGGCAGGCTTTTCTCGATATTATCGTGCTTAATCATTATCCGTACTCCTTATGCCTGAGCTGCTACAGCGTTGCCAGCTTCTTTCTTGGCTGCGCGTACAGTCATGTACACGTTGTAAGCCATGATCAGCATACCCAGCAGGAACACCGCACCACCGATGGTACGAACGATGTAACCAGGGATAGAAGCTTCCACAGATTCAACGAAGCTATAAGTCAGAGTGCCGTCAGCGTTAACCGCACGCCACATCAGACCCTGCATGATGCCGTTAACCCACAGCGCAGCGATGTACAGAACAGTACCGATAGTCGCCAGCCAGAAGTGAACGTTAATCAGCTTGATAGAGTGCATATCGCCAGCTTTGCGGCCGAACAGGAGAGGAATCAGGTGGTACATAGCACCGATAGATACCATCGCAACCCAGCCCAGAGCGCCAGAGTGAACGTGACCGATAGTCCAGTCAGTGTTGTGCGAAAGTGCGTTTACAGTCTTGATAGACATCATCGGGCCTTCGAAGGTAGACATACCGTAGAAGGACAGAGATACCACCAGGAAGCGCAGGATAGGGTCGTTACGCAGTTTGTGCCATGCACCAGACAGCGTCATCATACCGTTGATCATACCGCCCCAGCTTGGTGCCAGCAGGATCAGAGACATAACCATACCGGCAGTCTGAGCCCAGTCAGGCAGAGCAGAGTAGTGCAGGTGGTGACCACCAGCCCAAACGTAGATAGAAATCAGTGCCCAGAAGTGCACGATGGACAGACGGTAAGAGTAAACCGGACGGCCAGCCTGCTTAGGAACGAAGTAATACATGATGCCCAGGAAGCCCGCAGTCAGGAAGAAACCTACCGCGTTGTGACCCCACCACCACTGGATCATGGCATCAATGGTGCCAGGCCAGATAGAGTAAGACTTAGTCAGGGATACCGGAATAGACAGGTTGTTACCGATGTACAGAATCGCAATCATGATCATGAAAGCAGCGAAGAACCAGTTGGCAACGTAGATGTGGCTTTCCTTACGGATAGCAACAGTGCCCAGGAAGTTAACCACATAAGCCACCCACACCAGCGCAACCAGAATATCGATTGGCCATTCCAGCTCAGCGTATTCTTTGGTAGAGGTCATACCCAGAGGCAGTGTGATTGCCGCCGCTACGATAACCAGCTGCCAGCCCCAGAAAGTGAAGCTTGCCAGCGTGTCTGAGAACAGGCGGGTGCGACAGGTGCGCTGAACGATGTAGTAGGAAGTAGCAAACAGAGCGCTACCGCCAAAGGCGAAAATAACCGCGTTGGTGTGCAGCGGACGCAGACGTCCGAATGACAGCCAAGGCAGGTCAAAGTTCAAAGCAGGGAACGCCAGCTGAGCAGCGATGAAAACACCGGCTGTCATACCGACAATGCCCCAAACTACGGTCATGATGGCAAATTGTCTTACCACCTTGTAGTTGTACTCGGGATGGTCAAATGCTGTGCTCATGATCAGATTCCATTTAACAGCGGGATTGAGGGTTAAAAAATCGGGCGCAATTATGGTGTCTGCTTATGCCTAATGCAATCAAACTCCGGAAAAACACCTGATTTTACAGCAGGTTAACCTGCTTTTATTAAGGTTATTGGCCTTCTAATGAGAACCACTCTTAACTGTGTGGTCGTTCAGATTTATGCCTGAAACCTCTTCCAACAGAATTGGCTACACCAAGCGTATAACCTATTTGTGGACTAGCAAATCATAAGGAACTGGCGCTACATAACCTTGATATAGCGCAAGAAGCGCTGGGGACGGAAAACACAATTTCAACAGTAGCTGGCGGTGGAAGTTGGCATTTACTGATGATCGGTTAAAAAACGCTCAGTCAGGCCGCGTTCGGCAGGGCTGAATACTGGTCTGACATAAGTTCAGCGAGCCTGCCCGACATAAACAAGTCAGCCCCGACACTGACAGCAGCACCTGACAGTCGCTAAGATAGCGGCCACTCTTAGGCAGCGTTCATTAGCGATGAGATAAATCGCTGATGGGCGAAAACCACTGACAAACAACAGAAACTATGACCAAACAATATCAGCTGGATGGAGCAGATGGCGCCCCATTATTAATTCTGGCGCACGGTGCCGGTGCGGGCAGCGACAGCGAATTTATGCAAGAGATTGCACAGAAAATAGCCAACCTGGGCGTGCAGGTGGCACGATTCGACTTCCCTTATATGGAGCAGTCAAAACTGGATGGCAAACGCCGCCCGCCGCAGAAAGCTCCGGCCTTGCTGGCCGACTACCGCGCATTAATCGCACAGCTTGATCGCCCGTGTGTGATTGGCGGTAAATCCATGGGGGGACGCATGGCTTCTTTATTACTGCAGGATGCGCCTGAACAGGTAAAAGGCTGCGTATGCTTAGGCTACCCGTTTCACCCGCCCGGCAAGCCCGATAACCTGCGCACTGAACACCTTGCCAGCCTGTCGTTGCCACTATTAATGGTGCAGGGCACGCGCGACACTATGGGAACAAAAGAAGAAGTAGCTACTTACAGCCTCGACAGCAGCATTCACTGGCAATGGCTGGAAGATGGTAACCACGATCTGAAACCGCGTAAGGCCTCTGGCTTCAGCCATGAAGATCACATCAACAGCGCTGCCCAAGCCGTAGCAGAGTTTGTCAAAAGCCTGCTCTGATATCTGTTAATAGCAGGCAGCAGAAACAAAAAAGCCGCATATCGAATGCGGCTTTTTGCAGAGGCTATCCGGATCAGGCGGTCAGAATCGTGATCTTCTCATCACCCACCAGAATTGGCTTAATCGCCGCAATCAGAGCGCCACGCTGCTCGGTGTGCTTCCACTGATCCCAGGCAGTCTCACTCTGCCAGTTGGTGATAATCACCCGATGCAGACTGTTCTTAGCATCCTTGTAGTTCACACCCGAGGTATACCCAGGGGCTTCCACCATAGTACGCAGCATGTTTTTCATAATCTGCTCGTAGGTGGACTCCATACCTTCTGCAATATTGCGCTCGATAATCACCTTAATCATGACGTTTCCTTAAACAGGGTGAATGGCTATACCCCATAAGGTAGGGCCGGGCGGGCGTGAATGCAATGATGAAGTGCCGGCGCTGGCGTTGCCTGCGATGAAGTGCAGGAGCTGGCGTTGATGTGTAGGAGCTGGCGTTGCCTGCGATGTCGTGCAGGAGCTGGCGTTGCCTGCGATGTCGTGTAGGAGCTGGCCATAGCTGCGTTAATCTGTAGGAGCTGGCGTTGCCTGCGATGTCGTGTAGGAGCTGGCGTTGCCTGTGATGTCGTGCAGGAGCTGGCGTTGCCTGCGATGTCGTGCAGGAGCTGGCCATAGCTGCGTTAATCTGTAGGAGCTGGCGTTGCCTGCGATGTCGTGCAGGAGCTGGCGTTGCCTGCGATGTCGTGTAGGCGCTGGCGTTGCCTGCGATGAAGTGCAAGAGCTGGCGTTGCCTGCGATGGCGTGTAGGCGCTGGCGTTGCCTGCGATGTCGTGCAGGAGCTGGCGTTGCCTGCGATGTCGTGCAGGAGCTGGCCATAGCTGCGTTAATCTGTAGGAGCTGGCGTTGCCTGCGATGTCGTGTAGGAGCTGGCGTTGCCTGCGATGAAGTGCAAGAGCTGACGATAGCTGCGTTAATCTGTAGGAGCTGGCGTTGCCTGCGATGGCGGGCGCAGCACGCCCTTATGCGGCGTTGCATCTGGTAATCACCGAACAACCAAACTATTCCTATTCACAGTTGTGTCAGTATACTCGGGCTATAAACACGAGGACACGGAATGCCAATCCCGGATTATCAAACCTTAATGCGCCCGATGCTCGAAGCATTGGACATGGGGCCAATGTCGTTACGCCAACTGGTTGATTGCCTCAGCGACCTGTACAACCTCACCGAAGAAGAACGCAAGCTGCTCACACCAAGCAAACGCAGCCCGCTGATGTACAACCGGGTGGCCTGGGCCGCTACCTACCTGCGTAAAGCAGGCTTGGTAGAAAGCCCCAAACGCGGTATCAACGAGCTGACGGCCATGGGCAAAAAGGCGCTGATTGAATGCCCGGAAAAGATAGATAACCGCTACCTGCGCCAGTTTGAAAGCTTTCAACAATTTCAATCTATCGATCGTGATACAGCACCAATCGCAGAAGAAGCCGTACAGCCGGATTCCGAGCTGGACCCAACAGAGCGTTTAGAAGCGGCTCACCTTGAACTGCAGACGAGTCTGGCAGAAGACGTTCTCGATCTGGTCAAAAAACAAACCCCGCAATTCTTTGAAGTGCTGGTCGTGCAGATGATGCAAGCCATGGGCTATGGCGGCTGGAGTAAGGACTCAGGCAGTGCAACCCAGTATACTGGCGACGGCGGTATCGACGGCATCATCAACGAAGATCCGCTCGGGCTGGAAACCATCTACCTGCAGGCCAAACGCTACACCGATGCCGTGGTAGGCCGCCCGGATATTCAGGCTTTTGTCGGCGCACTGGAAATGAACCGCGCGCGCAAAGGCGTGTTTATCACCACCAGTCGTTTCAGCCGCGATGCGCTGGATTACGTATCACTCATCGAGAAAAAGGTAGTACTGATTGATGGCAAACAACTGGCGGAACTTATGATCAAACACAACCTGGGCGTCAGCGTAAAAGAAACGTATCAGGTGAAAGCGATAGACTCGGACTATTTTGCAGACGATTGAGTGCAGAAGATTAAGCGCAGAAGACTGAGTACCGGTCATTTGTCTGCATATTCGCGAAACAACATTTGAAAGCGTGGATGCAATTCCACGATAACGAAGGAACACCCCATGGCACGCAAGCCTGCTGAAAAGAAAGAATCGGCCAAAAACAAAAAAGAAAAAAGCTTCGAGCAAACCCTGTGGGCCACCGCCGACAAACTGCGTGGCTCGGTGGAATCGTCGGAATACAAGCATGTGGTGCTGTCGCTCATCTTCCTGAAATTTATCAGCGATAAATTCGAGCAACGCAAACAGCAGATGATTGACGAAGGGCAGGGTGATTACGTCGATATGGTCGAGTTCTACACCATGGCCAACACCTTCTACCTGCCAGAAGACGCGCGCTGGGACTACATTGCCAAAAACGCCAAGCAGGATGACATCGCCGTTAAGATCGACACCGCCCTGCACACCGTCGAGAAAAACAACAAAGCCCTGCGCGGCGCACTGCCAGATAACTACTTTTCACGCTTAGGGCTGGATGCCAGCAAACTCGCCGCCCTGATCGACGCCATCAACAACATCGACACCATTGTTGGTGAAGAAGGCTCAGCAAGTGAAACCGACATAGTCGGGCGTGTTTATGAATACTTCCTCGGCAACTTTGCCGCGACAGAAGGCAAAGGCGGTGGCGAGTTCTACACGCCCAAGTGCGTGGTCAACCTACTGGCCGAAATGATCGAACCCTATCACGGCAAAATCTACGACCCGTGCTGCGGCTCCGGCGGTATGTTCGTGCAGTCGGTCAAATTTGTTGAAAACCATCAGGGCAGCAAAAAAGACATCTCCATCTACGGTCAGGAACAAACCAGCACCACCTACAAGCTGGCCAAGATGAACCTCGCGATCCGCGGTATCAGCGCCAACCTCGGCGACGTACCCGCCGACACCTTTTTTAAAGACCAGCACCCGGATTTAAAAGCCGACTTTATCATCGCCAACCCACCGTTCAACTTAAAAGAATGGCGCGGCCCGGATGAACTCACCAACGACCCACGCTGGGCCGGATACGAAACCCCGCCCACCGGCAACGCCAACTACGGCTGGATACTGCATATGATCAGCAAACTCAGCGACAACGGCGTCGCGGGCTTTGTACTGGCCAACGGCTCCATGAGTACCAACACCAAAGGCGAAGGTGAAATCCGCAAACAGATCATCGACAACGATCTGGTCGACTGCATGATCGCCCTTCCGGGGCAGCTGTTCTACACCACCCAGATACCTGTATGCCTGTGGTTCTTAACCAAAAATAAAAAGGCACAGACCTTCAGTGACGGGCGCAAACAACACCGCAACCGCGAAGGCGAAACCCTGTTTATCGACGCCCGCAATATGGGCAGCATGATCAGCCGCATACACAAAGAACTGACCGCTGACGATATTGCCGACATCGCGCGGACGTATCATCTGTGGAGGGGGGAGTCAGTTGGCGAGTCAGACGTCAGACGTCCGACGTCCGACGTGGAAACACAGACGTCAGACTCATACACCGACATCCCCGGCTTCTGCCGCAGTGCCTCATTAGACGACATCAAAGCCAACGACTACGTCCTCACACCGGGCCGCTACGTCGGCGCGGCTGAAATCGAAGACGAAGGCGAACTGTTTGAAGAAAAAATGCAGCAACTCACCCAAACACTGTTCCAGCAGATGGCGGAAGCACAGCAGCTGGATACTGTGATTAAACAGAACCTGAAGGGGCTGGGTTATGGGGAGTGAATCTACCATTTTTACCGTAGAAGAGCTGGTCAAAGCCGGTATTCTAGAGCGGCCGATGGATGGAAATCACGGTGGTATCCACCCTAAAAGCAGCGATTATGTACCGGTTGGCATTCCCTTTGTAATGGCTTCAGATTTGGTGAATGGAGAAGTTGATACAAGAGGGTGTAAATTCATTTCAGCTGAGCAAGCCGCTTGCCTGAAGAAAGGATTCTCCAAGACTGGAGATGTTCTTCTTTCGCATAAGGCTACCATTGGGAGAACGGCAATAGTTGGTGAAATCGAAAGCGAGTTCATCATGTTGACACCACAGGTAACCTACTACCGAATCAAAGACCCTGAGCGATTAAACAACAAATATCTCCGTTATTATTTTGATTCATTAGAGTTTCAGAACCTGTTTAATCAGTGGGCTGGAGGTGGGTCAACTAGAGCTTACTTAGGCATAACTGGCCAGCTCAAATTTCCTGTAGCTTTGCCTGATATGCGTACACAGCTATTTATTGCTGATGTTCTTGGCACCCTCGACAACAAAATCGCCCTTAACCGCCAGATCAACACCACCCTCGAATCCATGGCGCAGGCGCTATTTAAAAGCTGGTTTGTGGATTTTGACCCGGTGATCGACAACGCCCTGGCCGCCGGCAACGAAATCCCGGACGCCTTGCAAAAAAGAGCCGCCGCCCGTGCCGCCAGACGCGAAGCGCTGCGCCAGCAGACCAGCAAAACCACGGGGGCCACCGACGCCGCCAGCTCAGAACAGGCCCTGCCTGAAACTGGTCTATCAGACCAGCGCCTGCCGAGTGAGATACAACAACGCTTCCCTGACCGGTTTGTATTCACCGAAGAAATGGGCTGGGTGCCAGAGGGGTGGGGGGTCAAACCGCTCAGCTCAATAATTGAGTTGATTGGTGGAGGTACTCCCAAAACTTCAGTTGAGGAATATTGGGGCGGAGATATTCCGTGGTTCTCTGTCGTAGATGCACCAAACCCCAGCGATGTGTTTGTTCTTTATACCGAAAAGTCGATCACCCAGTCTGGCCTTGATAACTCATCTGCGAAATTATTGCGCAAGGGAACAACAATTATCAGTGCACGGGGCACCGTTGGAAAATGTGCTGTGGTTTCGCGTCCGATGGCGATGAATCAGTCTTGTTATGGACTGGTTGGTGCAAATGGCAATGCCGACTTTTTCACTTACTACATGGTTCTGCGAAAAGTTCACGAACTCCAGCAGAGAAGTCACGGCTCGGTATTTAGCACAATTACAAGAGATACATTTAAGGGGCTTAATGTTGCTGACTGCTCTGCATTGCTAACTCAGAAGTTTGATGCGCAGATCGAATCCTACATGGGTCGTATTTTATGCAATCTTGAGCAGATACAGGTTTTAACCAACCTCCGCGACTCCCTTCTCCCCAAACTCCTGTCCGGCCAGATCACCATTCCGGATGCCGAGCAGCAACTGGCCGAGGTGTTGTAAGCCATGATGATTCTCAGGGACGAGACGTTCGTATGACCGAACCTTCTCAACGTTTATTGATAGCGGTTGTCGGCTCGGCCAGCAATTCACTGCCTGAAAGCCAGAAGCAACTAGCCCTTGAGGTCGGCCAGCAGGTGGTTGATTCCGGCTGTCGGCTGATTTGCGGTGGTATGGGTGGGGTAATGATGTACGCCGCTCAGGGCGCGCATCAGTCGGTTCATTATTGCCCCGGCGATGTGATTGGTGTGTTGCCGTCATACCAAAAAACCGAGGCGAACCCTTTTATTGATATTGCCCTGCCCACCGGGTTGGGTGTGGCCCGCAATGCGGTGCTGATGGCGGCCTGTGATGCGGTGATCGCACTCGACGGTGGCTCTGGCACCTTGTCTGAGATTGCTTTGGCCTGGCAGATGCAGAAGCCGATTGCCTGCATTGGTGATCATGGCTGGCATCAGCGCCTTGATTCTCTGACGCTGGATCAGCGCCGGGACGATACCATCTGTGTGCTCGATTCATTGGCTGATTTACAGCAATTTCTCTCTCAGTTGCTCGACCGTGAGCATAACGCCTATTCGGGCATACAGCTCAGTGGTGCTGGCCGTAAGCCAGCTGAATCGCTGCGGGCACTGAAGCACTATCTACAGCAGAGTTTTTCTGAGCAGGGTTTTTCTGAGCAGGTCCGGGAACAGGGTCATACGTTTGAGCTGCTGGGGCAGGGCTCTGAGGGGGCGGTGTTTGCTTACGGCCCGACGATTTTTAAAGTCTTTTATCGCAGCGATTTCACCATGTTGCTGTTTACGCATCTGAGCCAGATTTCTCAGCGCCTGCATTCGGCAGGTGTCGATGATTATTCACCGGTGCCGTGTTTCGCTGTGCATAAAGGCGAGTATCTGGTTGTTAGCTATCCGCGTTTTGAGTCTGTGCCTTATCGCGGTGGTGAGTCTGCTCGCATGGTTAACTTTTTGCGCGCTATGCATCGGGCCGGTGTCTGCCTGAGTAATGTGAAAGCCGAGAACTTCCGCACCGATGCTAACGGTAATCTGGTGTTTATTGATATTGGCCGCGATCTGATGCCGTTCAGCGATGTGATGTTTCTGAGTATGTGTAAGCGGGCCTTTTTAACCGTGCATTTCAGTCAGCACCCTGCGTTTAAAACCATGTGCAGTTACACCAATGATCACGAGGGTTTTCTGCCAGTGACTGATCATGTCGGCAATGATCTGAGCGCAGAGCAGGTTATGAATTTATTCGGCGGGTTTTATCAGGAGGTACGCCGTGGTTGTGAATGAGTCTGGCATTGGTCATGGCATTAGTCATGGGATTGATCAGTTGGATTTCAGCGCCTACCTGAAGGACCTTGCCGCTTTGATTGCTATGGAGTCGGTCAGCGGTCACGCGCAGGGCAACGCTGCGGTAATCACCTTCTTGCAGCAGCGATTGGCGGCCATCGGGTTTGAGGTAGAGATACATGGCGCAGAACAGACAGACCAGCCGCTGATTATCGCCCGATGGGTGAAGGGTTCAGGCCCGGTGCTGGTGATGTATAACCACTACGATGTCGAGGCCATTGCTGAGTCTGAGCAGTGGTTGTCAGAGCCCTTTACTCTGACTGCGCGTGATGAGCGTTTATGGGCGCGTGGCATTGCTGATAATAAGGCGGTGCTGCTGGCGCGGTTAGCGGTGCTAGAGGCTCGTATTGAGCAGGGCGAGCCGCTGCCTGATCTGGTGTGGCTGATTCAGGGTGAAGAAGAAGTCGGTTCGCCTGTCGCTCATGAATTAATGCCCGATATTCTGGGGTCGTTGAATGCGTTTATCTGTCTTGAAGAAACGGGCTATGTGCGCGACGGCGTGCCGCTGATTTTTTATCGCACACCAACAAACGCAGCCGAATCTGGCCTGGCCGCTAATGAGTTACTCTCATCGTTAAATTCCGCGCTGTATGCCGGTGCCGGGCGCTTCGAGAATCGTACCCTGAGCAAATTCGGGCCATGCCCTATGGTCAGCAATCTGCCAGCGGGGGCGTTCTACCTGGGGTTTGGGCCGAATGATTATCAGGCCCGCATTCACCGTGATAACGAGTCAATGAGCGATACGTTACTGCAACAGTATCTCTCTGTGTTCGACGATTTTCTCGACTGGACGATCAACACAATGACTCATACCGGAATCTGCTCCGGCACTTGCAACGAATGTGTGGCGTAATTCTGCTGGCTGGGCCAGTCGCTGCTGAGCGTTTGCCTGAGTGCTTAGAGCGCCTGCAGCATCGCGGGCCGGATGCCAGTGACACATGGCATAACGGTGATCTGGCGATGGGCTTTGCCCGGTTAGCGATTAATGATTCAACCCCAGCCGGTGGGCAGCCGTTTATTTATGGCGATTTTGTCAGCGCCGTGAATGGTGAAATATTTAATTCGGTGCCGTTGCGCAGCCGTTACACACTGGAATTGTCGTCAGATAACGATTGCCATGTAATTCCGGCGCTATTGCAACGGCAAGGGCTTAACGCCGTTACTGAATTGGATGGTTTTTTTGCCGGTGTTATTTATGACCAGAAGAACCAACAAGTGTATTGCCTGCGCGACCCTCTGGGGAAAAAGCCCCTGTTTGTCGGGCGCTCGGGCAGTGAAGTATTTGTCAGCAGTGAACTGAAAGCGCTGGATCGGGTTGATGAGTTTCAGGAAGTGCCCTCGGGCGTTTGCCAATTTAACCTGTTCACAGGGGAGTTAACCCCTGTGGTGACGAATACACTGGCTGCTCAGGCTGGCATAACGATGCCGTCAGCAGAGAAGCTGAGTCACTTGCGCCACTTGTTAACGAATGCGGTGAATAAGCGCTTGCCTGTGGTGCAGGAGCCGTTTGGTGTGTTTCTCAGTGGCGGGCTGGACAGTTCGATTGTGGCGGCGCTGGTGCACGCGCAGCGCCAGAATGTGGTGTATTACACCCTATCATCAGGCGATGCTGCTGATGAATATTACGTGCGCTTATTGGCCGACACGCTGGGCTTATCGGCATTGCGCGTTGTTCCTTTGCCGGCAGCGGATGAGTTGGATGTGCTTATCCGCTCTCTCGTGTACACCACAGAAAGCTTTAACCCATCGCTCATCAGTAATGGGTTGTGTACTTATCTGTTGGCTCAGGCCGCGAGAAAGGATGGCCTTAAGGTTGTACTCTCCGGTGAAGGGGCTGATGAGCTGTTTGGTGGTTATCACTATTTTTCAGCGGACGGCCCCTGGTATGAAACCCGTAAACAGCTGCTCGCTGATTTACGCAATACAGAACTGCGCCGTGTCGATTTAACCTGTATGGCCCACGGCATAGAAGTCCGCTGCCCGTTTATGGATCGTGATCTTGTGACCTGGGCGATGGGGCTTTCGTATGACGATCTGTATCGACGCTCAGCGACTGAAAAACAGAATAAGCTGATCCTGCGGGCTGCGATGGAAGCCTATTTGCCCGACGAAATTATTTGGCGCAAAAAAGTTTCGTGCGATGTGGGCAGCGGTATGCGTCAGCGGGTAGTCGGGCACCTGCGTAAACAGCACGACTCTGAACGGGAGGCATTGAAGGCAATCTGGCAGGAGCAGTTTGCTGGCCGCTATCCATCGCAGTGTGGGCATCCGTATTTTTCGGCCTACCCGGTATTTGATGATCTGATTGACCGGCGAGGGGCTGTACACCGATGAGTGGTTATTCGTCTCTGGTAGATACGGTACATCAACTTATGCTGGATGAGTTCAGAACGGTGCCTTTTCACAACTTGTTTTATCTTGGCTTGTGCCATGCCGGTATGGCGGGCTCGCCAACAGGCGGCACCTGTTCCGATAAGGTGCTGGCTTTCCGTGATCGTTTGACTGCGCAGGGAATTAAAGCCCGGCTGCACAGTGCGTTAATCAATGGGCAGAACTGCCATCGGGTGCTGGTGCTGGATATTGACGGCGAGCGCTATTTTGCCGACGTCGGTAATGGCTGGCCGAGCCTGCGGTTATTTCCTGCTGATAGCGATTCGTCTTATTCAGAGTTTGGTATTGAGTTTTTGTCGTATCGTAATGGCGACTGGTTGGATATTTATCAGCAAAAAGCAGGGCGTTGCAGTTTGTCTGTTCGTATTCCATTGACGCTGATGGATGAAACGCAGGTTGAGCAGGTAATTCAGAATCGCTTTGATGGTTCGATAGAATATCCCTTTGGTGATGGTATCCGTTGTGCGCAGGTGCTTGGCGATGCCTTTGTTTTTCTGAAACGGGACAGACTCAGAATTTTCCGAGCGGACAGGAGCGTTGAGAGCGTCGCTTTACCGGATTGGCGCGATCAGATTACGGCTCTTGAGGCTCGCTTCGGGATCACTTTATCGGATGTGAATGTCGCGGAACCAGCCTTTGCTGAGAGTCTTGTGCAGGGATGTCAGTTATGAATATTCCGGTGGTTGTCATCATTGCGACGTCAAAGCGCCGTACCTCTCTGCTGCTTGAGCGTGCGCTGCCGTCGGTGTTCAGACAGCAGGGGGTAAATCCTGAATGTATTTACATCGTTGATGACAATAACTGCGAGCGTGAATATGAAGCGATCGTACGCGGTGCTGAGAAGGTACGTGAGGTTTATTTCGAGGAAATGTTTCCGCAGGGGATTCCGGATGACTGGTTTCGTGTTCGGGTGATCCGTAATCACCGTACACAGGGGCACTCAGGCTCGGGTGCCTGGAATACAGGGGCTGAGGCGGCCTTCCGGGCGCATAATGGGTCTTCTGCGAAGTATCTGGCAATTCTGGATGACGATGATGAGTGGTATCCATCATACCTGTCGGCCTGTTATCGGCTGAGCCAGCAAGGTAAAAAGCCAGCTGCGGCTGTCGTGACCAGCTTTCACCGTAAAACGGTTGATAAGGCTGAGCTGACCCGTGTGAGCGCAGATGATTTAACGATCGATAGCTTTCTTATCGGTAATCCGGGTTGGCAGGGAAGTAATACCTTTATTGATATAACGGTGTTCTGGCAGGCTGGTGGGTTTGATGAATCCATGCGCAGTACTCTGGACAGAGATTTGGCTATCCGGGTATTGGAGGGCTGTGAGTTACGCGATCTGGCGGTTGTGGTTAATCAGCAACCTCTCTGGCGCCATCATACCGATGGTCGTGATCGCGTTACCTTGTGTTCTGCAAGTAAGCGGCAGGGGTTGGATCAGTTTTATCGTAAGTATTCAGCGCGCATGAGCGCTCAGGTATTCGAACAGTCGCTGGAGCGGGCGTCGCGGTTGTTTGGCTATCTATACGAGCCAGTAAGCAGAGAGCCTTGTATGGATATTCAATGGCGCTCTTTTGGTAATGAGGCTCCGGTCAGTCTGCTTATCGGTGTGACATCATCCTGTGCACGTAACGTTCGGGAGCAGATGTTATCTCTGACGGCGCAGATTAATGCTGAGCCTCAGTTTTCTGGTTATTGTCATTATGTGGTGCTTACTAATGGCGTTAATGAGGACGAAATCCAGCAGGCTGTGAGTGAACTTACTTGTGATTTGTTTTGTACTCGCGTTATTACCTTGCAGGAGCAGAGGCAGAGTCGTTTCCGTTTCCCTTACCGGGATATCTATGCCAGTGAAGAGTTACATAAAAAGTCGATAGCGCACTCCAGAACACTGCTTCAGTTTTTCTGCTGGGAAATGACTCAGCGTGAAGGTGGCCCCGAATACGTTTTAATTCTGGATGATGACCTTCTGTTTGAGACGCTGGCCTTGCAGGATGGTCAGCTGATTACCCAAAAACTGGATTTTCTTGGCAAGATTGCGAAGTTAGGCCGCGAATCAACGGCTGACATGCTGGTGTCTGCTTACTCTGATGCACCTGCATTGCCTTTTTATAGCTCCATACGTACGCAGCTACTCGACACCTATTATTCATTGCATGAGTTTCTCGGTTGCAATGCTGCTGGCTCGACGGGCAATAGTCATTGTTATCAGCTTTCTGTGCTGAGCACCCGTGATGATTATTACTACGATCTGTCTTCCTCCCGCAGTGATCATCTAGAATCTCCGGTGCTCTGGCAGAACGCCAATACACCTGGGCATGCTGTTTCCCTTGGTGATCTTCTGGCCGATATTGCGCACCTGAACAACGAAGCCAATATCACGCGACCGTTACTGGCAACTCATCAGCAGTGGGCAGAGCTAAATGGTCAACCATCGTTCCGCAGAGGTGGCATCGCTCTGTACCGGAATCTTGGTCTGTTGGTTGATGTACCGAATCTTGCACCACTTATGTCGATAACGGGCAGTGGAGGTCACTCACGGCGCAGTGATTTTATATCTGCGATTTATATGACAGAAATAGCAGGCAAGTCTGTTGAGCTGGTATCGCTGCCTTTGCGTCATCACCGGCGTCAGCAGAACAAGCCTTGTGACCTGAGTGCAATGAAGCTGGCAAACGATATTATCGGTTTGTGCTTCTACCGGGTGTTCAGGGAGTTCTGTCGTAACCCTGAGATCGCTGGAGATACTTTGAGGGGCAGTTTCTCTGATCTGGTAGATCACTATCTGGTGTTGATGAGTCTGAACAATTTACGGGCTGAGCAGTTGGTCATGCTGATTGAGAATCTGCTCGTTTCCGCTGATCTATCAAATATGGGATCAGATCCTGTGGTTGCTGGCCATATCAGGCGCGCCCGGTTGGATATGGCACAATTCAGACGCGAACATCTGACAGAGCAGTTCGCCAGTCAGGTAGGCGAGATCAGGACGGTCATCGAATCTTTTGATGTCTTTGAGCAGATTGTCAGGATCTATGGGATTTTCAAAGATAGGTCGGGTCATAAGTGGAACCTATGTGACAAAGCAGAGGCTTTGTCGCAGTTGTGCGGTTATGATGATTCGATGATATTGCAGGATACATGCTTTACAGGGACAGACATTTGAGCAACTTTAACGAAGCCGCATTAGAACAGGCCATCATCGAACTACTTGGTCAGCAGGGTTACCCGCATGTATTGGGTAGCACCCTCGACCGCGCCCCGCATGAGGTGCTGATCAAAGACGATCTGCGTGCTTACCTGAACAAACGCTATCAGGCCGATGGCATTACCGAGGCCGAAATCGTTTCTGTGATCAACCGCCTGGATCGTTTGCCTGCCGCTGACCTGTATGACTCTAACCGCAGCATTCATAAGCTGGTGGCCGATGGCTTTTTACTGAAGCGTGAAGATCGTTCGAAGAAAGACCTCTATGTTCAACTCATTGACTATGCCGGGTTGCCCGAGCAACGACTGCCTGAAGAAGGTGAGGTCGAGTCGATTGATGCAAGCGCCCCTGAAAATCAGATCGCCAACAACACCGCTGCTTATGGCACCGCCAATATCTACAAGGTAGTGAACCAGCTTGAGATTGAAGGCAAAGAGCTGCGTATTCCGGATGCGATTCTGTATATCAATGGTCTGCCGCTGGTGGTGTTTGAGTTTAAGAGTGCCGTCCGCGAAGAAGTTAATATTGAAGAAGCGTACAAGCAGCTGACTGTCCGTTACGCCCGTGATATCCCTGAGCTGATGAAGTACAACGCACTGTGCATCATCAGCGATGGCGTGAACTCGCGCATGGGCTCGCTGTTTGCCCCGTATGAGTTTTTCTATACCTGGCGTAAAGTCACGGGCGATGAAACCATCGAGCAGGATGGCATTAACTCGCTGCATACCATGATTGAGGGGCTGTTTGATCACACCCGCCTGCGGGAGGTGATCCGCCACTTTATCTACTTCCCGGATACCTCAAAACGGCAGGAAAAAATCGTCTGCCGTTATCCGCAGTTTTATGCGGCCAACAAGCTGTATCAGAATATTCTGCGCCACCGTAAACCCGAGGGGGACGGTAAAGGCGGCACTTACTTTGGGGCTACCGGCTGCGGCAAAAGCTACACCATGATGTTTTTAACCCGGTTGCTGATGAAAAGCGTCGAGTTTGAAAGCCCGACCATTGTGCTGATTACTGACCGTACCGATCTGGATGATCAGCTCTCGGGGCAGTTTACGGGGGCTAAGGGCTATATCGGCGATCAGCATGTGATCAGTGTCGAAAGCCGCACGCACCTGCGTGAGCTGTTAAAAGGCCGCAACAGTGGCGGGGTGTTCCTCACCACGATTCATAAGTTCACCGAAGATACCGAGTTGCTGACTGAGCGCAGCAATGTGATCTGTATTTCTGACGAAGCGCACCGCAGCCAGATTAATCTTGAGCAGAAAGTCGTTATTGATAAGAAGAAAGGCATCGTCAGAAAAACGTTTGGCTTTGCTAAATATCTGCATGACTCATTGCCCAACGCCACCTTTGTGGGCTTCACCGGCACACCGATTGACGCCACGTTGGATGTGTTTGGTGAAGTCGTTGACAGCTACACCATGACAGAGTCAGTCAAAGACGAAATCACGGTGCGTATCGTGTATGAGGGCCGTGCCGCCAAAGTCGTGCTGGATAACGATAAGCTGAAAGAGATCGAAGACTATTACAGCGACTGTGCCGATCAGGGCGCCAGCGATTACCAGATTGAAGAGAGCAAAAAAGCCAGTGCCAATATGAATGCGATTCTCGGTGATCCGGATCGCATTAAAGCGCTGGCGAAAGATTTTGTAGAGCATTACGAAAAACGCATCGAAGAAGGCGCGACCTTGAAAGGCAAGGCCATGTTCGTTTGCAGCAGTCGTGACATTGCCTATCGCTTCTGGAAAGAGGTTGTTGAGCTGCGCCCACAGTGGAATGAAGTGCTGGTGGCCGAAGAGGGCAGTGAGTTATCAGAGCAGGAGCAGAAAGAGATTAAGCCGATGGAGCGGATCAAAATGATCATGACCCGCGGCAAGGATGATCCGAAAGCACTGTATGAGATGCTCGGCACCAAGGAATACCGCAAAGAGCTGGACCGCCAGTTTAAGAATGCCAAATCCAATTTTAAAATCGCCATTGTGGTGGATATGTGGCTGACCGGCTTTGATGTGCCGTTTCTCGATACCATTTACATCGACAAACCGATTCAGCGCCACAATTTGATTCAGACCATCTCGCGGGTAAACCGCAAGTTTGAAGGCAAAGAGAAGGGGCTGGTGGTCGATTACATCGGCATCAAAAAGCAGATGAATATGGCACTGGCGCACTACAACAAAGCCGACCAGCAGAACTTTGAAGAAATCGCCCAGTCGGTGATTGTGGTGAAAGATCACCTCGATTTACTGGGTAAAATCTTCCACAAATTTGATACCAAACCCTATTTTAACGGCACTCCGCTGGAGCAGCTTAACTGCCTGAATATGGCGGCGGAGTTTGTGCAGATAACCGATAAGATCGAAAAACGTTTTATGGCGCTGGTAAAACGCTTAAAAGCCGCATTCGATATCTGCAGTGGTTCAGAAAGTATCAGTCAGGAAGAGCGCGATTTGGTTCACTTCTACCTGGCCGTGCGCTCCATCGTGTTTAAGCTCACCAAAGGCAATGCACCCGATACTGCACAGATGAACGCCCGCGTGCGTGAAATGATCGCCGAAGCACTGAAAGCCGATGGCGTAGAAGAAATCTTTAAGCTGGGAGAAGAGCAGGGCGGCGAAGTCGATATCTTCGATGACGACTATCTGGCCAAGATTGAAAAAATCAAACTGCCCAATACCCGCATCAAGCTGTTGCAACAACTGCTTGCACGCGCCATTGAAGACTTTAAAAAGGTCAACAAAACCCAGGGCATGAACTTCAGCGAGAAATTCCGCAAGCTGGTGGAAAACTACAACGAGCGCAACGAAGACAGTGTATTGGTCAGTGATGTGCTGGAGGACTTTTCGGAAGAACTGGTCGACCTGCTGCAGGCACTGAAGAAAGAGAAAGAATCTTTCGCAGACCTTGGCATCGACCTCGAAGAAAAAGCTTTCTATGACATCCTGCTGAAGCTTGCCCACAAATACGACTTCACCTATCCGGAAGACAAACTGCTAACCCTCGCCAAAGCAGTAAAAGAATTGGTGGACGACAAAGCTCAGTTTACCGACTGGGACCAGCGTGAAGATATCAAAGCAGAACTGAAAGTCGGGCTGATCCTGCTGTTAGCCAAACATGGCTACCCGCCAGTAGACAAAGACGAAGTGTACAAAGAGATTTTTGAGCAGGCGGAGAACTTCCGGAAGTATCGGGAGGGGTAGTAATACCTGTTGTGGGCCTGATCCTAAGGTCAGCAACAGTTGCCTGAATGCCGTATCACTTAGAAAAAGCACGCCAATAGGCGTGCTTCTTTCGTTATGCGGCTTCAGATCATGTATAGTTCAGCGAAGGATCAACACCACAAAAGGAATTTGTTATGTTGGCGAACGAGCAATCGCTGCAATATCTTGAATACCGCGTGAAGTCGGGCGATACGCTGGCTTATATCATTTCTCGCTTCTACGATACCGCCCCTGGTAGCAATCAATATCGCTATCGGATCGCACAAATCATGAAGCTGAATCCCCATGTCATCAATCCAGACCGGATATACGCAGGCGATTTCCTGATCCTTGCTGCGGAATCAGGCACTGAAATGTGTACGACTGAAGATAAGGGCAAAGAGATCTTTTCGCCGCCACTGCCTTCTCTGGTTTTGCCTTCGGTTCCTGTTGATAGTGACGCCGACTTCTGGGCGTTAAGCTGGCTTGCTAACCACTCAAACTATCTGGTTCTTCCAGGCAGTACTTTATTGGGAGCGAAATCCAACCTGTTAAGTGGGGGCAAATATCGGTCTGGTCGAGAATGTCAGTGATCTCTACCTTGAATATAAGGCAGGTAAGATCAGTAAGCCCCAATATGATTACCAGCGTAAGAAGTCACTGGACTTGCTGCGTAAGAACATTGGCCCCTTCGAAAAGCTTCTGTACGGCGATAAAACACCTCATCAGGTAGTACGCATAGCAAGAGGTGGAGCAATTCCGGCAACAGCACGCATTGCGGAGAATGCGCAGCATCTGAAAAAGTTGGCTTCTTTAGCTAAAAGTGGTGGTGTTGTACTAACGGGTGTCGGGGTGGCTGCATCCTGTATGCAGATTGCTGATGCAAGTAGTACCCAGGAGAAGAACGAGATCTTCGTAGAAACATTGATGAGTACGTCGATGGGGGTTCTAGGAGGTGCGATGGTAAGTTTGTTTTTGATATCTAACCCTGTCGGTTGGGGAACTGCGATTGTTCTGGCGGCAGGTTCTGTTGCTGCGAGCTATGCTGCTGGTAAAGCAGCCAGGGTTGCTTATGATGCTTCCGGGGCCAAGGTGGATTTTGTGACAGGTAGTGGAGTTGGAAACATATGTCGGAAGTAGTGCTTCAGCAAGCATTTATGCTTTGGATGTACTCGATCCTGGCATTCTGGATATGGGGAGGGGTCTCTGTAGGATTTCTGGTAGCGACTCCTCGTAGTTTTCTGGAAAAATACTTTTCCGAACCTTATTTTGGGCCGGGTGAGCTCGCATTCCTGTCAGGTTTTCCAACTAATCTGATGCGGAATGTTATGTTTATCCGTCTTCTTGCATCACCCTCTTCTGGCAAAAAGAGAGGGCTGACGGAAGCATATAAAGACGTACCCGGTTGGCTGATTAAGTTTGCCAGGTTCTTGTATATAACGCTTCTTTTGGTACTCGCCTGGTTTTTAGGCGTGACGGTCTTCTGGTGTATTTACATTGTTTTTTACCATTAAAAAGCATGGTAATGGATGTTTTAGAATTTATTAGCCAATGCCTGACGTAGTTTATACATATCTGTTTTGGGCATTGATGGCATCAGCTGTTGGGATGTTGGTTTGGACATTAACGTCCATTCCGCTAATGTTCATTCTTTCCAAAGGATTTATGGATAAGTATTTCGTTAAGCCTTATTTCAACTCGGGTGAGATCGTTTTCTTATCCGGTTTTCCAGGCAATCTTATTCGTAATGTTATGTTCATCAGACTGCTTGCGTCACCCTCTTCGGGAGAGATCAGGGGGTTGGCTGGTGCTTATGAAGATGTATCGTTGGGTGTAAGAACATATGCCTTGTATTTATATCGTTCACTTCAAATAGTGTTGGTCTGGATGTTTGGTACATTAATAATAATGTCCTTTGTGTTATTTCTGGACTCCTATTGATGCTGCTTCAGGCGTTCTGTATCGTTTTTTCGCTGAATGAAAAGCCGTGGAGCTGAACTGATATTGATGTGAGGGTGCGGTGCATTGTGTTATGCACCGGGTAAAGCGGCACGGAAGGCATACGATGTTTTCGGTAATAGAATCGACTTGGTTTCAGGGACGGGGGGTTGGCGCTGTATGTCGCAGGAATTAGGAGAGTTCCTCTTTTTTTGCTTATGGTATTCGTTCTATGGGATGTTCGGCTGGGCTCTGGCTGCGTTGATTTTTCGGATATTGACTCCAGCAGCCTTTCACCGAAAGTACTTTGCGACGCCGTACTTTCGTAGTGGGGAAGTCATGATGCTTTCCGGATTCCCGTTGATGTTTGTTCGAACAGCTATGTTTATTCGTCTGCTCGCGTCGCCATCCTCTGGAAAGGTTCGGGGGCTCGACAATGCCTACATGGACGCGCCAGTGTGGCTTATTGCCTATGCAAAGTTTCTGTACGTAACTCTAATTCTGGTACTGATCTGGATGTTCGGAATGCTGGCTTTCTGGGCTTGCTACCTGACATATACGGAGTGGCTGCTTTGATTGGGCTTTGACTGGCATGTTAGTTGGTCAATAGTGGCATCAACAGAATAAACGCCAGTGTGGAAGCAATCTGCAGGTAAATAGCAACCGCTGCGGTATATGACACGTTTCTGACCACCTTGCTGGGTTCTATATTCGGCGTATCTTTGAAACGCTTTCTCACTGCCTTTTTAAATGAGAACAGGTGAATATAGATAATCGTTTTGTGGAAGCTCAGAGGGAAGTGTTGGTAGTTTTCCTGCTCCGCAGAGTTGAAGTAAGGCTCTTTCAACAGCACTTCATCGAATTTCGAAAACCAGATCTTCAGAACACCGATAAAAGCCATCACTGCTATACCCCATATGAAGGCGAACAGAATCAGATATAACCAGATGTTGAATAGTAGCCCGCCGTTAGAGTCGATCATTGTGATGGCTTCTTTTTGATTGGTGGGTAAATCTTACAGTATTAATAGCAGAATGAGGGTTGCCAGTCCTGTTGCTAAAACCAAAAAACTCATAATAGATACCGTATACGAAAGAATCACAACGTTGGTTTCTAGTTCGGGAAGTTGAGCGTCTTTGAAACGTTTGCCAGTCATGCTCCTGAATGAAAAAAGACTGATGTACATAAGAGTCTTATATTGACTGAGAGGGAACTCTTTGTAGTTAATTTGTTCTGATTCATTAAAATATGGTGATTTCAATAGCAGGTTGTCGAATCTTTTAAAGTAAAATGACAACAGAAAAATGGCAGACCAGGTAGACACTCCAAGTAAAGCGCATACAAATAGCAATACCATCATTATGTCGAAAAGCATCTTGTTATCAATCATGGTGCGATGTATTCCTGTGTATTCGATAGCAACCTTTTTTCAATAGGTGTCTTATTTCGGTCGATAAATATCGTTGAACAGAGCTCCGATACTCCCAAGCTATCTGACAAGTCGCCATCTGCAGTTCTTTCGTACGTTTGCCCCATTTTTTTACCGAAGGCATAAGACGCAACTGCAATCGAAACTCCAATCGCAAGCGCTGCAGTCCAGCCTACAGGAGTAGCTAGCAATAGAAGACTATAGCCAGCGCCCAGTCCAAGAAAGGCTCCAGCACCTACACTAGCAACTCCTTCTACAAGTAGAGTACTTCTCTTCACGGGGTTAACTTCATAGGCAATATCATGGCAGGTTACACCAAGTGAAACTGCGCTTAATACATAGCCTGCCTTTGTCGCCGCTTTGCCATATTGACCGAGTTTGGTTGCTGCAGTGTTGATATCGGCAGTTGGTGCTTTGCCTTTGGTACGGGATATACGCAGTACTTCCCGACTGCTTTTACCATCTGTGTATAGCCCGGTAGCGGACTTCAGGTTCTGCTCCAGTTGGTCAATGACCTTCTTCCTTGCATAGTCATACTGGCCTTTGGAGATTTTACCGGCTTTGTATTTTTCGTACTCGGTCGGAATTCTCCCCATCAGAGTGGCGTTTGAGTTGAGCCATTTGTCTGACGCTTCGGCAAGGGCTGCACTGCTCATCAAAGACAGTTCAATGAGGCCAGGCATGAGGGTTCGTTGTTCAATGGTGGCTTCATTCCAGTTTTTACACACTGGCCCCAGGCAGGAAGACTCGTTCAACTTCAGGGTGGGAACGTTAAAGCCCGCCATCGGTGGGGTCTTATAGGTGGCTGGAACAGGCACCTGTATCAACTGCCCGGGGTAGATGAGATCCGGGTTTTTAATGAAGGCGTTGGCCGTCATTGACTCGGCAATCAGTCCCTGTAATCTGGATTGATCCTGATGGCCATGGTAATGAAAGAGAATCTTCGAGAGGGTATCTCCCGGTTGTACCTTATGCAGGATGATGTCCTGATCCTGAGTGAGCTGCAGCATTCCGTGCCACCTTTGTAAAATTTCCCGCATATTAAAAGTCTGCGGAAAATGGGTCAACCTGTTGCATTATTCTTAATTGGCTATTGTGACCCTATGGTCGTTAATAGTTTCTTTTGGTGATGATAATTCATTAGTTGATATGAGGGATGGATGTTATGGACATGGTTTATCGCCTAATATCGCTGGTTTTCGCTATTGGACTATTCGGGACAGTTCTATGCTTAGAAATACGCGAATATTTATTTTGTATTTTATTGCGTTGTCGGTTGTTGCCTTAGTAGGTTGCAGAGAGTTCAGCCTTGAGGATATTCAGCGTAAGCATAATCAGACTATTTTATCTGGCTTTCCCGGGTTCGCTTTTGATGACAGTTATACGTCTATACCTTTCTCTGAATCTGGGCATAAACTTGTATTCAGAGAGCAGGTTGAGGAGAATCAGCTAATACTTGAAGCCATTGATCGGGCTTTTTCAATGTATAGTGATGACGCTTTCAAGGGAATTTCTGAATCCGTTTATGTTTATGATGAAATCTGGGTTGGTGATTATCAGGCAGGTGGTTTCTATGGCCCTGGCTATATAACTTTTGCGGCGCCTGCAGATATGTCCGGGTCAAAGCGGAATCTGCTGATTATGGAAAATGCAATTCATCATGAATTAAGCTCTCATGTATTGATGCGACACCCATTGATAGGTCTTTATTGGTTTAAGTTGATGCCGGCTACCTGGAATGAAGTTGAAACGTCAGAAGACGCTCTTAGCTTTAATTCCCCTTATACCCTTGATGATGGCTTCGTAACCGATTACGCCGCCACATCCCTTGAAAACGACTTCAACGAAGTTGCGGCGATCACCCTAAGCGAACCCACGCGTATGCGTCGTTTAGCGGCTAAACACCCAATTATCGCAAAGAAGCTGTATCTGCTGATGTCGGTGTATGATGAGTTTGACCCCAAGGTTAAGCAGTTCTTCGATGAGCAGGGCTTGCGAGAGGTAGCGATTCCGGTGGAGTCTGCGACGATCAGCTTTAAAGCGCCGGAAGGGTTGTTCGATCATCTTAAACCAGTGATCAGTCAGTAGGTGTCGCACCAACGGAAATGTCTCTTCTGAAAGGTGATCAGGTAGGAGCGGCATTTTTGCCGCGAATGGCGAGCGCAGCACGCCCGTACGGTATTACACCGCCGGCATTTCCCGCTGGGCGTTGAGCTACCGTCTGCAACTCCCTACAATGGCCTCTGAATTTCATAAGGTATCTGTCATGTCCAAAAGCTTTGAAGCCCAGGGAATTATCCACTCCATCGACGAAACCCGCTCTTACGGCGCTAATGGTTTCACCAAGCGTGAGTTCGTTATCAAGCTGAGTGGTGAGGGCGAGAATCCGGACTACCCGAATTACGTGGCGCTGGAGCTGATCAAAGATAAATGTGCGTTAATGGATGCTTATCAGCCGGGCGATGAGGTGGTGGTTACCTTTAATCTGTCGGGTCGTCTGTGGAACAAGCCGGGCAATCCGGAGAAATGTTTCACCAGCCTGCAGGCCTGGAAAGTGGAAGGCGCAGGCAGCGGTGCTGCGGCAGGTGGTAACTTCGATCAGTTCGCGCAGTCGATGCCAAATTATGACGACGACGTGCCGTTCTGAGTGAGGTAACCAGCCGTGCAACGGGTGCTGGTAGCGGGTTCCGGTGGGGGTATTGGCGAGGCGCTGGTGCATGGGTTGCGTCAGGCCGGGTACTCTGTGTTTACCCTCAGCCGCACTGGTACGCCCAGCTCTGAACATTGTGTGGCCGATTTATCGTCGGCCGCTGCTGTTAACTCCATTCGTACGTTTTTAGCCAGTGTGCAGCCTGATGTGGTTTTCTGCTGTGCGGGTGTCTTGCATGATGGCCAGCATGGGCCAGAGAAAAACGTTGGCAGTATCAGCGATGACTGGTTATTACACAGCATGCGCGTGAATGTGTTGCCGCATGTGCATCTGGCGCAGGCATTGGCGCCGTTGCTTAACCGCAGTGCGTCGGTTAAGTGGATTTCATTGTCGGCCATGGTCGGCAGCATCAGCGACAATCGGCTGGGCGGCTGGTACAGCTACCGCATGAGTAAAGCCGCGCTGAATATGTTTATCCGCAATCTTGCTATCGAATGGGAACGCAAAGCTCCCGCTTCTGTGGTGGTGGCGCAGCATCCGGGCACAACCGATAGTGCATTATCCCAGCCTTTTCAGGCCGGTATCGCCGACGGGCGCTTATACACTGTCGCACAGACCGCCAGCCGTTTGATTGCGGTAATGCAGGCATTATCGCCACAGCAGCACGGTAAGCTGTTGCACTGGGACGGCTCGGTTATTCCTTTCTGAGCGATATTCACGGCCGTGGCGATTTTTATGGGCGCGGCGGTATATGCGCGATCGTATCTGTGCCTTTACGCAGTCATTATCCGACTTCGGGTGTATCAAAGCTCCACGGCATTGTTCCAGCCATTTATGCGTATCTCCATGTCGGTGATTTCCAGGTCTTCGGGCTCCAGCACGTTATCGCCAAAGATATAACGAGGTTTATGCTCGCCGCGAATAACCTGCTCGTCGTAATCCTGCGCTTGCTGGCGGATATATTCATTGCGCGACTGATAGTCCTTCCAGCCCTGTGCACCATGTTTCTGTGCCAGCCATTGTTCTGTTTGCTGTGGGCTGACAATGAATCCGGAGGCGTTGTTGCCGCCAAAGCCTTTGGCATTAATAAACGCCAATGGCATTTTTGCGGCATTAACCGGTTGGTGCTGCAGCAGAATGTTTAAGCCTTGCTGGTGAACGTCGGCGGCGATTTCACTGCTGGTGGTAATGCCCGGAATAATATCGTGAGCCCAGGTACCCAGGGTCATAAGCAACTGGTCGGCGGAGGCGGCTGCAATAGAGTGACCAAGGTGAGCTTTGGCGGCGGTTATTGGCCAGTGGCTGATGCCGAATGCCTGAGCCAGTTGGCTGAAAATCTGTGATTCGGTGGTGCGGTTGGCTGGTGTGCTGCTGCCGTGAGCATGCACAAACGAGCCTTTTTTCAGCGCATTTTCCCCCAGCCAGCGTCGTGCTTCACCCATGGCTTTACCCATGGTCAGATAGTTACCAATTCCCGGGTTGGAGATCGACTTTTTATGGCCATCAGCATTTATAAATACATCGCCTACGGCACCGTAAATACTCAGCCCCAGTTCTACTGCCAGCTCGTCATCACACAGCACAAAAAACTGTCCGGATTCGGCAATGGTGAAGCCACCGTTATAGCCGAACGGGCGGCTGGCGCGGCGGTAGTCCGGTGTTTGCTCGTCACTCAGGCTGTCGAGTTCGCGCAATTTCTGTTCGGTGACTAACGCCGTCATGGCGCTGTAGCCTTCCACGACTTCCGGAATCAGCGGTGCTTCGCTGTTGCCCACAATCACCAGGCGACGACGCCCTGTCTGAATATCGTCCAGTGCCGCTTTCAGGTTGTAGAGGAAGGTGGCGCAGGCGCCGACCATGCTACCAGTGCTGCCAACGTTGCCCAGCACATAGGCGTTAATAAAGTCGGCAGGCATTTCACTCAGCCCCAGCGCGCACTGCTTGGAGCTGACGCGTTTTCCCAGTAGCGCTGATTGGGTCATGCCACCGTGGCCGTCGAAATCGAGCTGGCCCATGGCCGAGCCGGCGTATACCGCAATCTGATCAGGTTTGAGTGTATTACGCAGGGTATCCCAATCCATGCCCAGCTGGCCTAACGCATCTGAGGCAGCGTATACCGCCAGTTGCAGGCCGCGCGGGTGGTGACGGGAAGGATAGAGTGCAGCCGGGTCAAACCCTTTTGGGGTCTGGCCGGCGCTTTGAACCGCCAGTCGCTTATGGCTAAGGCGCCAGCATTGCTGGTCGTTTTCATCCGTGAAGGGCTGGTGAAAAGGAACTGCGTTAGCATCCCAGCCAACGTTGTCCCAGGCCCGGATGAGGGTGCTGTTAAGAATGTGGTCACGCCATTGCTGGTCGCCGTTGTGCGGCAGGTTCATTACCTGCGCCAGCGCATTCAGCGTTTGCTGCTGTTGTTCTGCCTGCAGCGCATCGAAAACCACACGGCGAAAGGCGTGGTGTCCGGAGCTGCGGCCAGCGGCATTGATGCCACCAAAGGCAGTAATAACAGCAAGTTTTCTCATGGCGGTGTCCTGTCAGTTCCATGCTCAGGGTGCGGTATGAGAGCAGCCCTGTTGTTCAATTAAGGCCATTGTAGGGCTGGGGTTGTCACTCCTATTAGGATAGTCTGGTCATATAGTTGAACTAAAAAGACGCAATTTAAGCGTACAGCTCACAGTAGCGTGTCCTGATGCTGGTTGTGTTGCCGGTTGAGGAAAGAGCCATGATTCGCCATATCACCTTGCTCGCCATTGAGCAGATGCTGAGCTCCAGTGTGGCCATTCCGCTGGAAATGCTGGAAGCCGCACGGGCCCGTTTGAAGGTGCAGCATGACGAACGAGCCTTGTTTCGGGTGGATGTGGCCGCGCGTGAACTGAACGCCATGAGTATGCTTGGCGGCTTTCAGATCCGCCCGACCCATACCTTACAGGCAGTAGAAAAAACAGATCTGATTGTGGTGCCAGCCTTGTGGCGTAATCCCCGGCGACAGGTGCAGAAGGAGCAGGACACCATCGACTGGCTGCGTCATCAGTACCGCCAGGGGGCGAGGATCATCGCTGTTG
Organism: Thalassolituus marinus; assembly: GCF_020320395.1. Taxonomy (GTDB): domain Bacteria; phylum Pseudomonadota; class Gammaproteobacteria; order Pseudomonadales; family Oceanobacteraceae; genus Venatoribacter; species Venatoribacter marinus. Next base: position 48,965 of record NZ_JAEDAH010000020.1, read on the forward strand.
GTACTGGCGTCTGTTTGCTGGCCGAGGCGGGTATCCTTGATGGTAAGCCGGCGACCACGCACTGGCATTATCTCGATCAGTTTGCCCGGGATTACCCACGGGTGCAGTTGCAGCGTCAGCACCTGCTAACCCAGGCAGATCGTATTTTCTGCGCCGCCAGTGTGAACTCGGGCGCCGACCTTATGGTCCACTTTCTGGGGCTGCAATACGGCCGTGAGCTGGCACTGCAGGTTGAACAGCAGTTCTCGCCCGAAGTGCGTAATCCGTTTGAAAAAAATGTGTTTTACGCTGATTTACGTCATCAGCATCCGGATGAAGAAATTGCTCTGGCGCAAACCTGGCTACAGCAGAATTATCAGAAACCTCTGACATTATCAGTGCTGGCAAGCAATGCAGGATTAAGTGAGCGGCAGTTTGATCGCCGTTTTCGGGCCGTGGCGGGAATGACTCCCACCCAATACCAGCAGAAACTACGCTGTGACGCCGCGCGTGATTTATTACAGCAGTCGAATCTGGCAGTGGCGGATATTGGTGCGGCGGTAGGTTTCAGTGATGTTGGTTATTTCATTCGCGTTTTTCGTCGCCTGGCGGGGCAGACCCCCGGTCAGTTCAGGAAGAAGGTCAGGGCCAAGCTGTTCAGTAGTCAGTAATCAATTGGTAAGTTATTTACACCTTAGTTGTAAAAACTCCGTTTCTTGTAAAAAAACTACAGGGATGGCGTTGTCATTCAGTCTTTATACGTTCAGACTGGACGAGTAAAGGCAATTAAGGGCTTTTATATGTAGTTTTACTAGCTAAAAGGTCTTGGTAAAACTACTGACTGAATGGAAGTGGTGCTTATCTATGGTCATTTACAGCAATAAAGGAAAATAGGTAAGACCAATTTCCGGATGTGACTGAGCCGCTCACAAGGCGGTGGATCGCTAACAAAACCGCCACTATGCCCGGCGGTTATACAAGGAGACCGGAGTTCTCATGACACAAGATGTCGATGTATACGAAACCCAGGAATGGCTGGACTCACTGCACGCCACCATTCGCCACGCTGGCCCGGAACGGGCTGCTTTCCTGCTGAAGAAACTGTTTGATCACGCCATGTCCAAAGGCGTTGATCTGCCAGCCGCTATTACCACCCCGTATCGCAATACCATTCCTGTTGAAAAAGAAAAGCGTATGCCGGGCGACCTGTTTATGGAGCGTCGCATCCGTTCGCTTATTCGCTGGAATGCGCTGGCCATGGTGATGCGCGCCAATGATAACGACGAAGGTTTAGGCGGCCACATTGCGTCATTCTCGTCTGCCGCCACCTTATACGATGTGGGTTTTAACTATTTTTTCCGTGGGAATGAAGATGGTCATCTCGGTGATCTGATTTATTTTCAGGGGCACTCTGCACCGGGTATTTATGCGCGCTCTTATCTGGAAGGGCGCTTTGACGAACAACAACTGGATAATTTCCGCCGCGAAGTCGATGGCAATGGTTTGTCGTCCTATCCGCATCCGTGGCTGATGCCGGACTACTGGCAATTCCCAACAGTATCTATGGGGCTGGGGCCGATTCAGGCGATTTATCAGGCCCACGTTATGCGCTATTTATCGGCGCGCGAACTGGCACCACGTGGCGAGCGTAAGGTCTGGGCTTTCCTCGGGGATGGTGAATGTGATGAACCGGAAACGCTCGGTGCTATTTCACTGGCGGGCCGCGAGCAGCTGGAAAACCTTATTTTTGTGGTGAACTGCAACCTGCAGCGCCTGGATGGTCCGGTGCGCGGCAACGGCAAAATTATGCAGGAACTGGAAGGCGTATTCCGCGGTGCCGGCTGGAATGTGATTAAAGTGGTCTGGGGCCGTCACTGGGATCTGCTGCTGGAAAAAGATAAATCCGGCATGTTGCAGAAGCGCATGGATGAAGTGTGTGATGGCGACCTGCAGAACTACAAAGCCAATGGTCCGGCCTACACCCGTGAACATTTCTTCGGCGCGTATCCTGAACTGAAAGAACTCGCCGACGAATTAACCGATGAAGATATTTTTAAACTGAACCGTGGTGGTCACGACCCGTTTAAGGTGTATGCGGCCTATGCGGAAGCGGTGGCTCACAAAGGCCAGCCAACGGTGATTCTGGCACAAACCGTAAAAGGTTATGGTCTGGGTGATGCTGGTGAATCGGCCAATATTACTCACTCAGTGAAAAAACTGGATACCGAATCGCTGAAGCAATTCCGCGATCGTTTTGCCATTCCACTGACCGACGAAGAGCTGGAGCGCGTACCTTATTACCGCCCATCGCCGGACAGCCCGGAAATGAAATATATGCGTGAACGTCGCGCCAGCCTCAATGGCCCGGTGCCTTCACGTCGCAGCGATTTTAATGCCTTAGCCATCCCCGATCTGGATGCCTTTAAAGGTCAGTTAAGTGGTAGCGGTGAGCGTGAATTGTCATCGACCATGGCCTTTGTGCGGGTTCTGTCGCAGCTGGTGAAGGATAAGGAAATCGGTAAGCGCGTGGTGCCGATTGTACCGGATGAAGCCCGTACGTTTGGTATGGAAGGTATGTTCCGTCAGCTGGGTATTTATTCTTCTCAGGGGCAGAAATACACCCCGCATGATTCCGGTCAGATCATGTACTACAAAGAAGATAAAAAAGGCCAGATTCTCGAAGAAGGTATTAACGAAGCTGGTGCCATGTCGGCCTGGATAGCGGCTGCGACGGCCTACAGTAATTCCGACTGCCCGATGATTCCGTTCTATGTGTTCTATTCCATGTTCGGCTTCCAGCGTATTGGCGATTTAGCCTGGGCCGCAGGGGATATTCAGGCACGTGGTTTCCTTATTGGTGCCACCGCCGGTCGTACCACACTGAATGGTGAAGGCCTGCAGCATCAGGATGGCCACAGCCACTTAATGGCGCACACCATTCCTAACTGTAAGTCTTACGATCCGACCTATGGTTTTGAGCTGGCAGTGATTATTCAGGATGGTCTGAAGCGTATGTTTGCCGATAAGGAAAACTGCTTCTATTACATCACCACCATGAACGAAAACTACGTTCATCCGGATATGCCAGTCGTCGCTGAAGAAAGCATTATCAAAGGCATTTACCAGCTGAAAGCCGGTAAGAAAAGCAAGGCTTCTGAGCCTCGCGTGCAGTTAATGGGCGCTGGCACTATTTTGCGTGAAGCCGAAGCTGCAGCTGATATTCTGCGTGAACAATACGGCGTTGAGTCGGATATCTGGTCAGTAACATCGGTCAACGAACTGGTACGGGATGGTTATCACTGCGATCGGATTAATCTGCTGAATCCGCAAGCGGAAGCAGCCGTGCCTTATGTTACTCAGGCCCTGGCAGATCGAAAGGGGCCATTTATTCTGGCCACCGATTACATCAAGGCCTACGGCGAACAGCTGCGTGCTTACATTCCGGGTAACTTTAAAGTGCTGGGTACCGATGGTTTTGGTCGCAGTGATACGCGTAAAAAACTGCGTCACTTCTTTGAAGTCAGCCGCGAATTTATCGTTCTTTCCGCTCTGACTGAACTGGCGAAAGAAGGCAAATTCCCGCAGCAGGATCTGGCGAAAGCCCGGGCTGAGCTGGGCATTGCTGCTGACAAAACTGACCCGACTCAATGCTGATAAGGAGGCCATCATGAGCAAAATGACTGTGACTGTGCCCGACATTGGCGGGGCAGAAAATGTAGAAATCATCGAAATAAACGTTGCCGTCGGCGACAGCCTGGAAGCTGAGCAGGAAATTCTGGTGCTGGAAACCGATAAGGCCACCATGGAAATCCCTTGCCCGCAGGCTGGCACCGTCGCTGCGCTGCTGGTCAGTGTGGGCGACAAGGTATCTGAAGGTTCAGCGATTATTGAGCTGGAAACATCCGCAGCAGCAACAGCTGCAGAGGAATCTGTGCTGGCAGACACCAGTGGTGCGTCTCTCGTTGAAACAACGGCAGACGTTACAGCAAGCACAGCAGAACAGGTGCAAGCCGGGATGCCTGATCAGGCTGTGGCAGAACAGCTTATTGATCTGGTCGTTCCGGATCTGGGCGGTGCCAGTGAAGTCACCGTTATCGAACTGGCCGTGGATAAAGGCGCCAGTGTCGATGCCGAAGATTCGCTGATCGTGCTGGAAAGCGACAAAGCCAGTATGGACATCCCGGCACCCGCAGCCGGTATCGTGACTGAGTTTCTGATTAACGTTGGCGACAAGGTTAAGGAAGGGCAGGTATATGCCCGTCTGAAAACCTCGGGGGCTGATAACAGTAGCCCGGCAGCGGCTGATGCCGGCACAGCAGTAGCAAAAACAGCAGAACAGCCAGCAGCACAAGCAGCTGCGCCGGTTTCGTCTTTGTCTTCAGCATCGGCACCAGCACTGGCACCGGCAATAAAGAGTGTGCAGAAAGCCGACGACGCAGTGGATTCCCACAGTGTGTATGCAGGACCTTCGTCGCGTCGTCTGGCACGACAGCTGGGCGTGAACCTGGCCAAAGTAAAGGGCACTGGTGTTCGTGGCCGTGTTACTAAAGATGATATTCGTGACTACGTCAAAGCGCTGGTACAACAGGCTGAAAGCGGTGCTGTTGCGGTAAGCGGCGGTAGCGGTATTCCACCGATTCCGGCGGTGGACTTTGCTCAGTTCGGTGAGATCGACTTACAGCCGATGAGCAAAATCAAAAAGGTGACGGCGGCCAATATGAGTCGTGCCTGGCTGAATGTTCCGCACGTAACGCAGTTTGATGAGGCGGATATTACCGACCTCGATGCCTTCCGCGCCTCGATGAAAGCAGAAGCGGAAAAAGCCGGAGTGAAGCTGACGCCGCTGCCATTTCTGGTTAAAGCGGCGGCGAAAGCGTTGCAGCTTGAGCCAAGTTTTAATGTGTCGTTGCATCACGACGGCGAGCATATTGTGCACAAGCACTATGTGCACATCGGTATTGCCTGCGACACGCCAAACGGTCTGATGGTACCGGTACTGCGCGATGCCGATAAAAAAGGCATTTATCAGATTGCCAGCGAAGTTAACGAGCTGATTGAAAAAGCCCGCAACGGCAAGCTCAAGCCAAACGAAATGCAGGGCGGTTGCTTCACAATTTCCAGTCTGGGAGCGATTGGTGGTACTGGTTTTACGCCGATTGTGAACGCACCGGAAGTGGCGATTCTTGGCGTATCCAGAGCGCAGATGAAACCGGTATGGAACGGTACGGAGTTTGTGCCGCGCAATATGCTGCCGCTGGCGGTGTCGTACGACCACCGTGCCATTAACGGTGCCGATTGTGGCCGATTCTTCACCACGCTGGTGGGCTTAATTGCCGATGTCAGGCGTCTGATTCTTTAGTGGGTGAGGTTGAAAAACCTGGTTGCCCGGCCTGAGACGGTCGGGCTTTTTTATGGCCGGCATCAGCCCGGGAGAAATGCGTGCCAGCTGTTATGAGTAAAACTGGCATGAATTGTTGCTGAAATCCTACTGAACCTGAATGGCAAAAACTCAACTAAACTGAGTACTCACAACAAAAAAGTACCGGAGGCCGGTATGTCTAAGAAAGCGCTGATTGCTGGTATAGCTTGTCTTGCCAGTGCCACTATGGCTGATGCCAAATCCACCGACGAAGTGATCGAATCTGAACGTCAGCAAAAGAAAACCATTACTCATCAACCCCCGGTTGACCTGCATCCTCACTCCGGTGTGGCGCTGCTGGTCGATATTCTGAAAACGAGAATGAGCTGACGCTGTTTTCACAGCGGTTCTCTTTACCATAGGTTTACCGCTGCCCTCTAAACTTCAGAGGGCACAGGGTGCCTAATGGTCCTGAATTCACATTATCAGGACCAAAAAATGAAGCCTTCCCTTGTTGCCCTTACCCTCGTGCTGACCGGGTCAGTGTCTCTTTGCTATGCCGACTTCAGCATGCAGCAACCGCCCGCGCATCCGCAATCCTTCGACGATATGGATGCCGATGGCAGCGGTTATCTGACGCTGGACGAGGTGGCGGATGATCCGTTTCTGTCGGATAAATTCTCTGAGCTGGATAGCGACAGCGATGGCTCACTGAGCAAAGACGAACTGAAAATGCCAGAGCCATCGGCGGCTGGGGGCTCCGGTCAGCGTCCGCCATCATTTCAATCTCTGGACACCGATGGAGATGGTGAACTCAGCCAGCAAGAGGTGGCCGAAGATCATTTCCTGGCGGACATGTTCGAACGTATGGACCGTGATGGCAGTGGTACGCTGAGCGAAGATGAAATGCGCCCGCCGCGCCGCTAAACAGCGACTGGCGGGTTTACAGAGCGAAGTAGGTTTTGATGCCCGCCAGAATATTACTGACGGCGACCGAGGCCAGAATCAGCCCCATCACCCGGCTGATAATACTGGCTCCGCTGTTGCCGATCAGGCGATGAACGTAGCTGGCGGCTAACAGCAGTAGCAGCACAATACTGAGTACCGCCAGCATTACCAGCGTAGTCTCGGATTGTTCGAGCAGACTGAAGCGATTGTTCTCGGTCATCAGCACAGCACCCAGCATGGCACCCGGGCTGGCGATGGATGGCACGGCCAGCGGAAAAATGGCGGTTTCCTTGCCATCGCGAACAGCTTTCTTTTCCTCCTCGGGTTTACCTTCACCAAAGATCATGGTCAGGGCAAACAGAAACAGGACAATGCCACCGGCAATCTGAAAGGCAGACAGTGGAATGTTGATGGCTTCCAGAATGACCTCGCCAGCGACGACGAAGAACACCAGAATCAGTGCCGAGTACAGGGTTGCCTGCAGGGCAATTTTGCGTTTACCGGCTTCAGAATAGTGAGCGGTAACGGCGATAAATACCGGCACGGTACCAATCGGGTCGATGACTGCAAAAAAGAAAATAAAGGTCGCGAGCAATTCGCTCATAACGTGTCCAGGCAAAGATTTCGGATAGCCAGAAGCATACGTGAATACCGCTTTTTGTGACAGCAAACTGGTCGTGATCGAACATTGACACTGATAAAAAACTTATCTAGCCTCGTGCGCACCTTACTGATCAGGGATGATTTTATGATGGCGCCTCGTTTTGCGGCTCTGTTTTTTGCTGTGCTTCTTTCTGCCTGCGGTGCCGGTTCTTCTGGCTCAGATGATTCTGCGGGTGCCAATTCCGGGACCAATCCATCCCCGGAAAATCCGGATACATCGCTGAAGCAATTCGATTCAATGGTTGAAGCTATGTCGGCCTCAACATCGGATTGCCCGGATGGTGGTGTAGAAATTCATCTTGGTATCGACACCAACGGTAATGGCCGTCTGGATAACGTCGAGATCGACGACAGCAGAACACTGGTACTCTGTCATGGTGCTGCAAACCGGACGTTGTTTTTTGTTAATGATGCCCCTGAATCCAGCTGTCCAGCTGGCGGTAAACAGCTATCCATTGGTTGGGATGATGATGCCGATGGGGTTTTGTCCGTTGTAGAGGTCGATGAATCCCACGTTCTTTGTAATGGCAATGCCGAATATCTGCCATCCGCACTGATTAATACCGGGGTCGAACCCTCTGGCGATAATTGCCCGGCCGGTGGCGTGAAGATCGAAACAGGCACAGATGACGATAAAGACGGTCTGTTGGGTGACGATGAAATCAGCAGCTCTGGCTATGTCTGTAATGGTGAAGCAGGTGAGTCTTTCAGTGTTGCTAACGTACGTCTGGCAACCTCTTTTTCTGCCGGTGATGCGTCCTGCTCGGGGCAATTTCAGGTTTTTGAACTCTTTAATGACCTAAACGGCAATACTCTGCTGGACGATGGTGAGCGTTTGTCTTCCGACAAAGTGTGCCTGCAGTCTGTGCAGTTGGTGAGTTTATCCGATGCATCCGAGGCGGTTTGCCCTGCTGGCGGTAAAACCATTGCAACGGGTAACGATGCCAATGCAGATGGCATTTTACAGGCCGGTGAGGTGTTACAGTCCGAGAGTCTCTGCAATGGTATTTCGCGGGAAATTACCCTGCCAGTTCCGAGACTTTCGATCGCTGTTGAACCGGCGGGTGATCATTGCGCCGCCGGTGGCCTGAAGGTGGAAGCGGGCGACGATCTAAACACCAATGGTCTGTTGGACAGCACAGAAGTGACGGCGACTCATTACATTTGTAATGGAGCAGACGGAGCAGACGGAGCAGACGGAGCAGACGGAGCAGACGGAGCAGACGGAGCAGACGGAGCAGACGGAGCAGACGGAGCAGACGGCAATGCCGATTTTGGCCGGTTGCTGATACGCACTGTGCCGGTTCAGGGCGAGAACAATTGTGTCGGCTATGGTACCAAAATCATGGTCGGCCTTGATGCCGATGCAGATCAGTATCTGGATGATGAAGAAGTCACCAGCATCAGTTACGACTGCGACGCCGACCAGATTCCAGATATTAATTTAATGAGCAAGTCAGATGCATCGGTTGGTGAGTGGTGGCAGGCGACGATTTCCTTATGGGATGAGCAGCCAGAAAACCTGGATGTACAGCTGAAGGACAAACCTGATTGGGTTGAAATAACCGGCCGCACTCATGACCAGCTTCAGTTGGGTGGCCGCCCGGAAAGTGCGGGCAATTTCATATTTTCGGTTGTTGTCAGCGATGGCGTAAATTCGGCAGAACTGAATGTGACCGTTACGGTTTCGTCTGCGGTTATTGTGCGGGTTGAGGGTAATCTGACAGAAGGCGAAAGCGGTAGCTTTGATTTTGTGTTGTCGGCGCCACTGACAGAGTCGTTGGAACTTGAATATAGCCTCTCTTACAGCGGTGATTATTACTACTACGACTATCTCCGTTACGCGGTATTAATCCCAGCCGGAGATACCCGTAAGTCCGTTCCGGTTGCGATACCGGATGATGACCGTTTCGTTCTGAATCCGTCACTGCGGGTAGGCATCACAGCGTTTAATACTAATTCCGACGAGATCATTGTTCAGGCCTCGGAACATGGAGTGGCCATTCAGGAAAACGATACGCTGCAGCTGATTTCCGGTACTTCCATCTATGAACATTATCCATGCCGGGAATACGTGAGCGGCAATGATGGGGGCTACAATCTAGAGGCGTGTAATCCGGCCAGCGTGGAAGTTCTGGAGGCGCCGGCCTGGTTGACGGTATTGCAGAGCTGGAGTGGTTTAATCATGACTGGCCAGGTGCCTGTTGAGGCGGTTGGCAGCTCTGGCACCGTCAGTCTGCGCCTGACATTTTCTGATAACAGTCAGCGCCTGATCAGTGTCGATTGGCTGGTGAGCGAAAATGACGCCGATGGTGACGGTGCACCCGACTCCACAGATGCCTTTCCTCAGAACCCTCTGTACAAACTGGATACCGACGCCGACGGTATCGCCGATGAATGGGAACTGAGGCTGCTGGGGGACCTGACAACGGCAACGGCAACGTCCGATTACGACAACGACGGCATCTCCGATCTGCAGGCATTTACCACTGGCAGTCCACTGAATCATCTGCGTTTCGATTTCGAAAACGGCAGTCTGCCCGACGGTTGGAGCAACACAGCGAATGCTTTGTGGAGCGTCACCAGCACGCGTGCATACTCTGGCCAGTATTCTCTGATGGCTGGCGGTGCCGGAGATTATTCGACCGGTTATCCGCAGCTGTCTTTTGTTCTGGATCTGGATGGCAGTGATATCGCCAGCCGCATTTATTTTGAAGGTATTGATAAGCCAGGGCAGTTGCTGCGTGTAGTGTTCGAATTGCAGCCAATAGACGGCTTAGGCACATACCATTACATCGAGTTACCGAACCCAATCTATTTTGATGGTAACTCCAGCATCAGTGCCTATGACCAATGGTTGGTGGCTGTTGCGCACGTTGCGGCGGGCCGTTATCAGGCAACCCTGTCAGTAATGCCTATGTATTGCTGCAGTTCAGAGCCTGTTGTTCCGGGCAAAATCTATCTCGATTTTATTCACGGTATTCATGGCCCAACGCCGGGCGACGCCGATAACGACGGCATTCCGAATTATCTGGATGATTATGTCAGCGTACCTGTGCCGAGCGAAAACGACCGCGACGGTGATGGCATTCCGGATACGATGGATGCCTTCCCCGACGATGCCCGTTATTCGCAGGATAACGACGCCGATGGTCTGCCCGATGAATGGGAGTACCAATATTTTGGCTGGTTAGGTGCCAACGATGGCTCAGCCGATAGCGACGGCGATGGTGTGTCCGATGCCGATGAGTTTGTCGCGGGTACAGAACCGCTGGACGACCGCGATGGTGATGGAGTGCACGATGGCATAGACGCCTTCCCGGATGATGCGCGCTACAGCGAGGACAATGACGCCGATGGTTTGGCCGATGAGTGGGAAAGCGAATATTTCGGATATTACTGGAATGCGTACCCGGATGATGATTCAGACGGTGATGGAGAAAACAACATCGCTGAGTTTCTGGCTGGTACCAACCCGATTGTTGCTAATCTTAAAACCGCTCTCGATCTTGTGCAGGTCGGCAGCAGCCAGACTGTGGTGCTGGACCCACTCGCTAACGATCTGAGCGGTGGCAGTATTCAGCTGATCAGTGTGGATTCACCCGATGTCGGTACTTTGCAGCAGGTTGATGGCGAGTACCTTTATACCGCGCCAGCGGATTACATCGGTTGGCTGAGCGTAGGTTATACCGCGCAGGATGAGTACAGTACGGCAGAAGGCCAGATTCTGATCCGCATCCGCAATACGCAATTACCCGCCCTGGTGAAAATAGAAGGCAGTCAGAACAGTAATTATAGTGGTGCTCTGTTTGATGATGGCGCGCTCTACCTCTGGGGTAATAACAATAATGGACAGCTGGGCACCGGTGACACAGTTGCCAGTAATGTTCCTGTGCTGGCAATGACGGACGTAAAAGATTTTGCTGTTGCTTCTGGTTATTACGGGCGCACCGTTGCGTTGCGTACTGATGGCTCGGTATGGGGCTGGGGCTTGAACGCGGGGAATGGTCAGCTGTCGCCTGTGCAGTTGAGCGCGCCGGAAAATACCGCGTTTACTCAGCTTGTGCAGGCAGGGTCTTATTTGTGGCTTCTGGCTGAAGATGGCACCGTTTGGCGCAGTTCTCTTTCCAGCTTGTCATCCATTACTTCCGATAACAGCATCGCTAACGTCCGGCAGTTAGCTGGCGGTTACAACCATGTTCTGGCTCTGTTGGAAGATGGCTCTGTCATGTCCAGCGGCGGCAATGGGGATGGCCAGCTGGGTATCGGCAGCTTCAGCTCTGTCAGTGGTTGGCAAACCGTCAGTAAAATCAGCGGCATTCGCCACATCGCGGCGGGTGGAAATCATAGTTTTGCCATTGATGAACAAGGCGATCTGTTCGGCTGGGGATATAACGAATACTACGGCACCCTTGGTGATGGCAGCACTGTAAACCGCAACGTGCCGGTGTGGATTGCCGCAGACGTCACAGCGGTTGCGGCCGGGTACGGCCATTCTGTTTGGTTGAAAAATAACGGTGAGCTTTACGGGGCGGGCTATGGCGATGCCTTGGGGATATGTAGTTCCTATGGGGCGTCTACGGGCTGCCTGATCGCTGATGCGGTCGATCTGATCGGGGCAGGCAGCAACTCCAGCTTTATTCAGCGTAAGGGTATTACCTACGCTATGGGGAACAACTATTCCGGTGAACTCGGTGTAGGCTCCAATACAAACGTAAACCGTCTGATGCCGGTGGCCTGGATGCAGGAAGCCTATTTGTCCGAGCTGGGTATGGAAGGCTTTGAGCTGGGGCAACTGCCGCCGAACTGGCGTAATGGCGGCCAGATCTGGCAAGTGAGTGACGATGAGGCTTATGCCGGCAGTTACGCCGTGAAAATCGGCGCTACTGTCGCTGATAACAGCAGCGCCAGTCTGGGGATGTCATTGGTAACCGGTTCCGGCAATGTGCGCTTCCGCGTGAAAACCAGTACCGAGCAAGACTACGACCGCCTGATCTTTATGATCGACGGAGTCGAAATGGCCAGCTATTCAGGTGAAACAGGATGGCTGGCATCCACCGACTTTGCGGTAACAGCGGGTCAGCACGCCTTCGAGTGGCGCTACACGAAAGACGGCGGCACCGTGGCCGGGCAGGATACCGTTTGGCTCGACAACATCGAGATTCCGGTCGATACCGACGGTGACGGAATTCTTGATGTGGCTGATCCGGATCCGAATCGTGTTACCGTGCCGTAAATGACACAAGCCCCGCTCTGCGGGGCTTTTTATTTTAAACGGCTGGCTCTGCTATCATGTGCGCAATTCCATCCTTGGTATACCGCCTTGAGCTCATCAAAAAATCCCTGGGAAAGATCGTCCCGCCAAACGACAGATTCAGCAGAACAGGATCGCTCTGGCGAACCGGATGCTAAGGCTTTCCCGTCTGAGGCTGGTCAGTCGCCCTATGGCCGCCGCGAACCGCGCGCCGATCGCAAGCCTTACGACCGTCGTGACCAGCCGCCGCGTGATAGTTCCCGCAGCGCCCCGCGCGATGGTTCCAGAAGCGCCCCGCGCGATGATCGCCCGCCACGCTCAGCCGATGGCGAACGGTCGTCCCGTCCGTATGAGCGCAAAGAGCGTGCGCCTGCGCACGGTGACCGTTTCGACAAGCGCAGCGAAGGCCGTTCAGAAGGTCGCTATGAAAGCCGTTCAGAAGGTCGCTATGAAAGCCGTTCAGAAGGTCGCTATGAAAGCCGTTCAGAAGGTAGTGGCGAATGGCGCAATAAAGGTCGTGATGACCAGTCCCGCTCATCCGAGCGTAAACCGTACGACAAGTCATCTGGCAAACCTGCCTACGAGCAGCGTGAAGGCCGTCCTGCCCGTGCAGACGATCGCCGTGATTTCCGCAGCAACGAACGTAGCTCAGAACGCGGTGATGGCACTGACCGTGGCTATGGTCGCAATGAGCGTGGTTCTGAGCGCAGCGGTGATCGCGGTGACCGTAATTTCAGCCGCAATGACAGCGGTTCTGAGCGCGGTTCCGAACGCAGCGGTGATCGCGGTGACCGTATTTTCAGCCGCAACGAGCGTGGCCCGGACCGTGGTGCTGCACGTGGTGATCGCAGTTTCTCCCGCGACGAGCGTCCGCGCAGCGGCTTCGGCGGCCGCGATGGCGCGCGCCCGCGTGACGATTACAAACCCCGTACTGAAGGCGCCGCCAGCCCGTGGAAAGAAAAAGCCACTGGCCTGCACCCGCAGAACCCGCATCAGGGGCGCTACGATATGGCGGCACTGGTAGCAGACCTGCCGGAACTGGAACGTTTTCTGACAACTAACCCAAGTGGTGAACAAACCGTGGATTTCAGCAAGAATTCGGCGGTGGTAACGCTGAATCGTGCCTTGCTGAAGCATCACTATGGCATTGCCCACTGGCATCTGCCGGAAGGCTCCCTGTGTCCACCCGTGCCGGGGCGTGCAGACTACCTCTATCACGTACGTGATCTGCTCGGTGATAAAACAGAGCAGGTACGTGTGCTGGATATTGGTACCGGAGCGAATCTGATTTACCCGATGATTGGCAGTCAGGCCTTTGGCTGGCAGTTTGTGGCAACGGATGCGGACAGTATCGCTATCCGTAATGCGCATAAATTACTGACGGATAACCCGCAATTGGCGGGTATCGATATTCGTATGCAGCGTAAAGCGGAGCAGGTATTCACGGGCATGATCCGTGACGGTGAATACTTTGATTTAACGCTGTGCAATCCGCCGTTTTATGCGTCGCAGAAAGAAGCTGAAGCGCAGGCGCGGCGTAAATGGCGTAATCTGAAAGGGCGCGAATCCTCGGTCGAGCGCAATTTTGGTGGCCAGAGTAATGAGCTGTGGTGTGAAGGTGGCGAGCTGGCTTTTCTTAAACGCCTGATGCGTGACAGCGCCCATTTTAAACAACAGGTGGGTTGGTTTACTGCGCTGGTATCAAAAGATGAAAACGTCGCACCACTGAAACGCTTATTACGCCAGCTGGACGCGAAAGTTGTGCACGTTGTGCCGATGGCACAGGGGCAGAAACAGAGCCGTTTTATTGCCTGGCGGTTTTAGCTTAGGCTTCTGGCTTCTGGCTTCTGGCTTTAAGGCATCCACTGCTGTGGCAGCCCCCGGGTTTGCAGCAGCGCTGCAATATCCATGGTCATTGCAATACTGACGTGCACGGCTACGCCGCCCCAGATAGATTTTGAGCGCAGCGCGAGAATGCCGAGAAAAAAACCGAACAGAATGGCACCAAAGGATTCCGGCCACAATTTAGGGAAGTGCAGCATCAGGTAGGGCAGGCACATCACGGCGACGGACAGGCTGCCGAACTGCAGACGCAGGCCATTCACCAGAAAGCCGCGAAAGAAAAATTCCACCGCCACAAATTGCAGAATATAAATCGCTTCCCACATCAGCAGGTCACTCCAGCTGCGGTTGGCGAGTTTATAAAATGGATAATGGTTGGAAAAATCATCACCGAAGCTGGCGATGATGGCGAACACCATGATCGGCGTGGCCAGTAATACATAGCCGAGCCAGTGCTCTTTGACGCTACCTGCCTGCCAGCCGTAATCCCGCAGGCGCTGCTTCAGAATGAAGCGAATGGTGAGCATCGGAATCAGCATAAACCCAATCAGTTGCCAGCAGCCCCACCAGACATTGCCAATCAGATCGCGATAAGGCGAGCGCAACCAGGCCATTTTCCACTGGCTGTTTTCAATACCAAACAGGCTCTCCAGTAGCGGGATAAATTCGCGCAGGTTGTTGGAATATTTCAGGTAATGGACCATCAGCAGGCACAGGCAGGCAACGGCAATAACCGTCCAGGCACGCAGCCACAGTGTTTCGTCACTGCATTGCTGGCGCTCGCGGCTTGCTTCGCTGTCGATATCGCGTAAATGACTGAGCATCTGCCGTGGATGCAGCCAGTGGCTGAGAGTGTGCTCGGCTGGAGCGGGCATGTCGCTGTCCCTGTTGACGTCGCTGGAGGCGCCCAGACTAGCGGTGCAGGGTAGCAGAGGCAAGTGTTCGGCCTCTGCTCTTGCGCTGAAGGTCAGCGCATCAGGCCGATACGGCGCAGTGAGCGTTGTGAGTGGCTGGCCACGCGCGCACTTTGCTGCAGGGTTTCCTCAACGAAGGCCAGATGATCGTTAATGGCCTGCTGTGCAGCTTTGGCATCACCAGCGATGACCGCATCCTTAATGGCGCGATGCTGATGCTGAATTTCCTCGCGGCGTTCATCCTTGCTGTACAGGTGCTCGAGGTTGCTGGCGATGGTCTGTTTGAACAGGCTGAACAGTGCCCGCATGGAGTGCAGCAACACCGCGTTGTGCGAGGCTTCGGCAATAGCGAGGTGAAAACGCCAGTCCATTTCGGCTTCTTCGCGATAGCCCTTGCGTGCTTCATGGCACTGCAGCCATTCCTGAAAACGACGTTCAATAATTTCATGGTCGGCGGCGGTTGCGCGCAGTGCTGCGTAATGGGCGGCGACTTCCTCCAGAGCGTGGCGGAATTCCAGCAGATCGTAATTGAATTCGGAGTGAGTCTGGAACAGTTGCATCAGAGGGTCGACGAACGACAGGCCGATATCGGCTGAAACAAAGGTACCGCCGCCCTGTTTGCGGGTAACCAGCCCCTTGGCTTCGAGCTTGTGCAGTGCTTCCCGCAGGGAGGGGCGAGACACTTCAAACTGCAGCGCCAGATCGCGCTCCGGGGGCATTTTCTGGCCCGGCGCCAGGCTGCCTTCGAGAATCATAGATTCCAGACGCTCGGCAATAATGTCAGAAATTTTGCTGGCTTTGATCGGACGCTCAGACATGCTGCTACGCTCTTACAGGTCATTAACTGCGCTCATGGTATGACCAATTTGCAGCTCTGTCATCCATAAATGGTCAATTGGTTGAAAGAGTTTTAGTCGATGGCAGCACATCCGATTTATACCACCAATGTCGATATTATATTGAGGAATATAGGGATAATACGCATTGACCGGGCTGCTTCATGGGCGTACTTTTTACTGCATAATTTATAACTGGTTAATTGGTATTACCAATTTATCCGGAGCGATCGGATATAGAAAGAGCCGTTAGCTAAGCAAACAGACTCAGCCAAACAGAGAGCCAAGCCCAATGAATGAACCCTTATTTGTCGATGCTGCCAGTGGCAGTGCGCGTCGCCAGTATCCAGGCCGACCGTCAGCGGTCTACCTGATGGGCACCTGTCTGGTGGACGGCTTTTACGCGGATGCCGGGCTGGATGCCATTCGTCTGCTGCAGGCTGAAGGGCTGGAGGTGATCTTTCCGCAAAGCCAGACCTGTTGTGGGCAGCCAGCCTACAACTCGGGCTATGACGACGAAGCGCGGCGCGTTGCGCGTCAGCAGTTACAGGCGTTTGCCGCCGATATTCCGCTGGTGGTGATGATGGGCTCCTGCACCGGCATGATGATTAAAGAATATCCGCAACTGTTTGCCGGCCAGCCGGAAGAGCAGCAAGCGCTTGATCTCGCCGCGCGTACCTTTGAACTGGGTGAGTTTCTGGTCAATGTACTGCAGCTGCATACCCGTCTGGCAGAGGCGCAGGATCAGAGCGCTATGCGTCTGGCACTGCACGTATCCTGTTCTTCGCGCCGCAGTCTGGGTGTGGCCGAAGATCATCAGACACTGATGCAGAACCTGCCGGGTGTGCATCTGGTTGAGCCGCAGCGGGCCAGTGAATGCTGTGGCTTTGGTGGCACTTTTGCCGTGAAGCAGGCAGATATTTCCGCCACCATGGCTGCTGATAAGGCCAGCGCCATCGCCGATACCGGTGCGCAACGACTGGTCAGCGCGGACTGCGGTTGTCTGATGAATATCAGCGGTACCATGAAGAAACAGGGTAAGGGCATTGCCTCACAGCATCTGGCTTCCTTGCTGTATCAGCGATTGCACGGTCAGGGAGGTCAGGCATGAGTACGCAGACTCGCGAACAGATGCAGCAGCAGCTGGATCAGGAACAGCACGACTTCAGCGATATGCAGTCGCGCCATTTCAGCGTGCGCGCGCGCATGGCACTGGAAAACGAAGCGCTGCGTAAAAGCTTTCGCGGTGCATCCGATTTTCTGATGAATAAACGTCGTTCGGTCTTCAGCGACGATAACGCATTACAAAGCCTGCGCGATCGTGGTGAGGCTATTCGCCAGTACAGTCTGAGTAAATTACCGCAATTGCTGGAAACGCTGGAAAAAAATCTCACGGCCAATGGCATTCAGGTGCACTGGGCCGAAACCGCCACCGAAGCCTGTGAAATTATTCACGGCATTCTGGCGGACAATAATGCACGCACTGTGGTGAAGGGCAAATCCATGGTGACGGAAGAAATCGAACTGAACCACTACCTTGAAGAAAAAGGTATCGAGTGTTTAGAAAGTGATATGGGTGAATATCTGGTGCAGCTCGCCGGTGAAACACCATCGCACATCATCATGCCTGCAATTCATAAAAACACTGCACAGATAGCCCGTCTGATGCATGGCCGCGCACAAAGCAGCAGTGGTGAGCCAGTGCCATATACCGAAGACGTTGATGAGCTGATCGGCAATGCACGCGCGATTCTGCGCGAAAAGTTTGAAAAAGCCGATGCCGGTATTTCCGGTGTGAATATGGCGGTGGCTAACACTGGCACACTGTGTCTGGTGGAAAATGAAGGTAATGGCCGCATGACCACCACGGTACCGGATCTGCACATCGCGGTAACTGGGATTGAAAAAGTAGTGGAAGATTTTTCCCATGTGCCGGAACTACTGACGCTGTTAACCCGCTCAGCCACCGGCCAGAAAATCAGTACCTATTTCAATATGATTTCCGCACCGCGCAAAGCGGGTGAGCTGGATGGCCCGCAACAGGTGCATCTGGTGCTGGTGGATAACGGGCGCTCAAAAATCTTCAGCCATCCAACCCTGAAGCCAACCTTGCAGTGTATTCGCTGCGGGGCCTGTATGAACCATTGCCCGGTGTACGCCCGTATCGGCGGCCATGCTTATGGTTCAACCTATCCGGGACCTATCGGTCAGGTGGTCACACCGCAAATCGGCGGGCTGGAAAAACATGGCGATATGGTATCCGCCTGCTCGCTGAACGGTGCCTGCGGTGAGGCCTGTCCGGTGCGTATTCCGTTGCCTGCACTGATTCGTGAATTACGTCATGAAGCCAACCGCATACCAACCCGGGATGACAGCGCGGTCAGCGGCCAGGGCGTGAAGCGCTCGGCGTCTGAAGCACTGATATGGCGGGGCTGGGCGTTGGCGCACAGTAGTCCCTGGTTATTCCGCACCATGATGTGGTTACTGACCCGCAGCCGGCCCTTGTTCCGCACAGCCCTGGTGACGCGCTTGCTGTCGCCATGGACTGACAGTCGCACAACGCCGCTGCCGCAAACGAAAACATTGCATGAACTGGCCAGAGCACACGGCGTGGCCAGTGAGCTGAAATCACACAACGAAACAGGAGCGCAACGCTGATGAACAGTCGCGACAGAATTTTACAGCGTTTGCGCTCCTCTGCGGACGCACCGCGCCCGGACCCGTTGCAGACACCATGCGACTGGCCATTGCCAGAACGCAGCGAATGGCTGGCGCTGTTTCGCCAGAACCTCAGCGATAACCACGCCGAGGTTATTGAATGTGATGACAATAACTGGCCGGAACTGGTGGCGTCTGTACTGGCGGAAAAGGGTGTATCGGTACTGCGCAGTGGTAATCATGCCGAGGGCCGCCTGCTGGTGGATAGTGTGTCTGCCATGCTGGATGCTGCCTGCATTACCGGAGAGCAGAGTAAAGAAACCCTGTTCCACCAGATTGATGCCGGCTTTTCTGTGGCCACGGCTGGCCTGGCGGAAACCGGTTCATTAGTGATTGTCACCGGTGCCAACGAACCGCGTACCTTATCGCTGGTTCCGCCGCTGAATATTGTGCTGCTGCGTGCGTCAGCCATGGTGGCCAATTTCTCCCAACTGGTGGCACAGGGGCGCATGCCATCGCCCATGCCAACCAACGTTTTGCTTATTTCCGGCCCGAGTAAAACCGCCGATATTCAACAGACACTGGCTTACGGTGCTCATGGTCCGAAACAGCTGGTTGTCATTCTGGTGATGGATATTTAAACAATGAAGCAGGCTTACAGCGCTTTTGCGCAGGATATTTCCCGTCATATTGCTGTCGAACGCATTATCACCGACCCGTTACGCACCCTGGCGTTTGGCACGGATGCCAGCTTTTATCGCCTGATTCCGCAGATTGTGCTCACCGTGGTGAACGAAGAAGAAGTTCGTCAGGTGCTGCATTACGCGCACCAGCACAAAGTGCATTTAACCTTTCGCGCGGCAGGCACCAGCCTTTCCGGGCAGGCGGTGACTGATGGCGTGCTGGTGCGTCTTGGTAATGGCTGGAATGCCGCTGAAGTTCTGCATAACGGCGCTCAGATCAGGACTGAGCCGGGAGTCATCGGTGCACGGGCAAATCAGTTACTGGCACCCTTTGCGCGCAAAATAGGCCCGGATCCGGCATCCATTAATACCTGTAAAATCGGTGGTATTGTCGCTAACAATGCATCGGGTATGTGCTGTGGTACGGCGCAGAATACCTACCAGACACTGGCTTCCATGCGTCTGATACTGGCTGATGGCACCGTGCTGGACACTGGTGACGAGGCATCGCGCAGCGCTTTTCGCGATAGTCATGGCGATCTGCTGGATGCATTGCAGGCTATGCATAATCGGGTAAAAAATAACCCGTCATTGCACGAACGCATTGTTAACAAATTCAGAATTAAGAATACCACCGGCTACAGCCTTAATGCTTTGGTGGATTTTTCTGATCCGATCGATATTATGCAGCACCTTCTGGTGGGCTCAGAAGGCACGCTGGGATTTGTGTCCGAAGTGATTTATCACACGGTCGAAGAGCACGCCTATAAAGCGTCTGCCCTGTTGCTGTTTGCCAACATCGAACAGACCAGCAGGGCAGTAACCGCTCTTTCTTCTGCTCCGGTGGCCGCGGTGGAATTGATTGATCGTGCCGGTCTGCGCTCGGTGGAAAATAAGCCGGGTATGCCGGACTATCTGGCCGGGCTGGATAATGACGCTGCCGCGCTGCTGGTTGAAGTTCGTGCAAGTAATGAGCAGGAGCTGCAACAACGACTGCAGCAAACCACGTCGGCTCTGCAGGATTTCTCTACCCTGACGGCCAAAGAGTTCACCACGGATAAAAACACCTGTGCCCTGTACTGGAATATCCGTAAAGGATTATTTCCGGCGGTGGGTGCAGTGCGTGAAAAAGGCACCACGGTTATTATCGAAGACATTGCCTTTCCGGTGGAAAACCTCGCACCAGCGGTTCTTGAACTGCAGGCACTGTTTAAAAAATACCGTTACGACGAAGCCATTATTTTCGGTCATGCCTTAGCCGGAAACCTGCACTTTGTATTTACCCAGAATTTCACCGATCCGCAGGAAGTCCAGCGCTATGCCGATTTTATGGATGAGGTGTGTGTGCTGGTGGTCGGACGCTATGACGGCTCACTGAAAGCCGAACACGGTACCGGGCGTAATATGGCACCGTTCGTGGAAATGGAGTGGGGTGCTCAGGCCTATGAGCTGATGTGGGAAATTAAGCAGCTGTTTGATCCGCAGGGGCTGCTCAATCCGGATGTTATTCTGACCCGCAACCTGCGGGCTCATATTGAAAATCTGAAACCGATACCAGAAGCAGACGATCTGATTGACCGCTGTATTGAATGCGGTTTCTGTGAACCTGTGTGCCCGTCAAAGAACCTGACTCTGACGCCGCGTCATCGCATTGTGATTATGCGCGAGCTGAAGCGCCAGCAGCGTGATGGCAAAGACGCTTCTTACCAGTCACTGCTGGACGATTACCAGTACATGGGCATCGACACCTGCGCGGCGGATGGTTTGTGCAGTCTGGCTTGTCCGGTTGGTATTAATACCGGTGATCTCAGCCGTAAGCTACGCAGCGAACGCAATAAGAAACATGCTGGTAAGGCCCGCTGGGCGGCTGACCATTTTGGCGGAATTACCAAAGCCAGCCGAATGGCCTTTCAGTTGACGGATTTTTCCCGCGATTTACTCGGTGATGGCGCTTTGATTGCGGTATCCAAAGGTGTGAATACGCTGACACTCGGTAAAACGCCACTGTGGCACGATGCCATGCCAACGTCAGCTGCGACTGTGAACGCCTGCGAGCATAGTGTTAATGAGCTGACCCAGGTGATTTATTTCCCTAGCTGTGCCAGCCGTACCATGGGGCCCGGGGCAAAGGACAGCGATCAGCGCAGCTTAATGCAGGTGACGCTGGAACTGGCGAAAAAAGCCGGGGTACATGTTGCCATGCTGCCTGATCAGGATCAGCACTGTTGCGGTATGCCGCTGGAAAGTAAGGGGCATTTTGACCAGGCCGATGCCATGCGTGAACGCCTGAATCAGGCGCTGTTGCAGGTGTCTGATAATGGCCGTATTCCGGTCATGATTGATACCAGCCCGTGTGTTTTTCGCATGCAGCAGAAACTCGATGAGCGTATTCGATTGCTGGACCCGATTGAATTTGCCAATCGTATGCTGGTGCCAGCACTGAATATTGCGCCGACGGCAGAAGCCGTTGCCGTGCACGTTACCTGTTCAACCACCAAACAGGGGCTGGCGGATGGTTTAATTGCACTGGCCAGACAGTGCTCAACCCAGGTGGTGATTCCGCAGGATATAACCTGTTGTGGATTTGCCGGCGATAAAGGCTTTATGCAGCCGGAACTGAACGCCTCGGCACTGGCGCCTCTGCAAGCGCAGGTGAGTGAGTGCCGCGAAGGGATCTCAACCAGCCGCACCTGCGAGGTAGGCCTCAGCCGCCATTCCGGCATTCCGTATCACTCGCTGTTTTATCTGCTCGACAGAGTCAGCTCGGCCCGCCGCTGATCAGGAGCTTTATGCCCGGACGTGATATAGTCCGGGCATAAGATTCAGGAGGAAGCTCAAGCGTGTCGAATCAAACTATCTGTCAGCCGGGTCTGCTGGAAGAGCCTGGCCGTAGTGCTCACTATCTGGAAATGCAATGGCGTCAGGGGGTTGATAATGCCTCCCTGCTGCAGGCAATCAAACAGGCTGTACGCCATGTCGAAGGAGCCTGGATTGCGGTCTGCTTTGGCGCCGATGCCTGGGATCGTCTGAATCCGCAATGGCGTCCGGCCCAGCTGGTGCCGTTCAGCGAAATGATCGGTGAAAATGGCTACAGCATGCCGTCCAATCAATCCGATCTGTTTTTCTGGATTCATGGTGAAGATCGCGGTGATGTTATGGACGCTGTACTGCAGGTGCATGACGCCATGCGTGATTGTACCGACTGTGTACTCGATCTGAGCGGCTTCAAAAATCGCGAAGCGCGTGACCTTACCGGTTTTGTTGATGGTACTGCCAATCCGGAAGGCGACAAGCGCCTGGATGCAACCCTGATTCCGCAAGGTGAAGCCGGCTGTGGCGGTTCATATGTGTTCACGCAGGAATGGAAACACCATCTGCAGGATTTTGCCAAACTCAGTCTGCATGAGCAGCAGCAGGTTATCGGCCGTACCAAAAGCGATAATATCGAACTGGAAGGTGACGATATGCCACCGACTTCCCACGTCGCCCGTACCGATGTGAAACTCGATGGTGTGGCGCAGAAAATATACCGCCGCAGTACCCCTTATGGCGGTGCAGATGAGCATGGCCTGTATTTTCTTGCCTTCGCCTGCAACCTCACCCGTATTTCAATTCAGCTGGAACGTATGCTGGGTAATACCGGCGATGGTTTCAGTGACCATCTGATGAAATATTCAACCGCATTAACCGGGGCTTACTGGTTTATGCCGTCACAGGCGGATCTGGAAACCTTACTGAATCACTGATCCATACAACACAGGAAAGGCGTATGTTAAACACAGAAAATACCGGCCTGATGATTGTCGATGTGCAGGGCCGATTATCGACACTGATGCACGATTCAGACAGTTTATTTGCCCAGCTGCGCACACTGATTAAAGGAGCCCGGATATTGGGCTTGCCGGTGGTATGGATGGAACAGCTGCCGGAAAAGCTGGGCTCAACCCGGGAAGAAATCCGCGATTTGCTTGACGGTGAACCGCTGATAAAAAATACCTTCAGTGGAATGCAGAATGCCGCTATTGCCCGTGCGGTGAAAGAGCACAAGCGTCAGAACTGGCTGGTCGCGGGCCTGGAAACTCACGTTTGCGTGTATCAGACCGTGTGTGATCTGTTGCGTGAAAAATACGATGTGCATCTGGTTATGGATGCCGTCAGCTCGCGCACCTTGGCGAACAAAGAACTTGGCCTGCGTAAGATGGAAAGCCTGGGCGCGCAACTGACGTCGGTGGAAATGGCGTTGTTTGAGTTGCAGAAAGTAGCCGAAGGTACGGCCTTTAAGCAGCTGATTCAGATTATTAAATAACCTTCATTGTTGTAACGGGTCGCGGGCATGGCCCGCTCCTACGGCGTTTGGATTCTTCTGTCGCGGGTATGATCGTTCCTTCGGCTATAGATTCGTAGGAGTGGGCCATGCCCACGACCAGGGCGATTGAATTCTTCGCGTGTGATCATGGTCGTTTCTTCGACTAGGGATTCGTAGGAGTGGGCCATGCCCACGACAAAAGCCTGAAATACCAAGGATGGTATTGTGAGCAGAATGGAAACAAATTACGGACATCGCAGTCTTCGGAAAGGACGCTTTTCGGCCGCTAATAATATTTACTTTATTACTGCAGCCACTGTTGATCGTTCTCCGCTATTTTCTGAGTGGCTGTACGCAAGAGCAGCAATAAACGGGTTTACACAGACGAAACTATTGGGGCATTCAAGGCTGCTTTGCTGGGTTCTGATGCCTGACCATGTACATTGGCTTATACAATTAGCGGATGATACGAAGCTGAGTACTCTGGTTGGCTCAATGAAATCAGCGTCAGCGCGTCTTACCCGACGCGCTGGTTGCTCGCAGAACATATGGGCTCCGGCTTTTTATGATCATGCTTTGCGAGAAGAGGATGATATCCGCTCAGTAGCACGGTATATCGCTGCTAATCCATTGCGGGCAGGGCTGGTGGATCGGCTTGGTGACTATCCCTATTGGGATGCGGTTTGGCTTTGATGTGGGTCGCGGGCATGGCCCGCTCCTACGGCGTTTGAATTATTCGGTGTGGACGTGGATAGTTGTTGGCTGCCCGATTTATCTGGTCGTGGACATGGCGCGCTTCTACTGTGTTTGAATTACTCGATGTGGACGTGGATTGTTGTTGGCTGCCCGATTTATCTGGTCGTGGGCATGGCGCGCTTCTACTGTGTTTGAATTACTCGATGTGGGCGTGGATTGTGCGTTGGCCGCCCGATTTATCTGGTCGTGGGCATAGCGAGCTTCTACTGTGTTTGAATTACTCGATGTGGACGTGGATTGTTGTTGGCAGCCCGATTTATCTGGTCGCGGGCATGGCCCGCTCCTACGGTACTTGAATTATCCGATAATGGACGTGGATTGTTGTTGGCTGCCCGATTTATCTGGTCGTGGGCATAGCGCGCTTCTACTGTGTTTGAATTACTCGATGTGGGCGTGGATTGTGCGTTGGCTGCCCGATTTATCTGGTCGCGGGCATGGCCTGCTCCTACGGCGCTTGAATTATCCGATAATGGACGTGGATTGTTCATGGCCCGCTCCCATAACGTTATAGCCGTAGGAGTGGGCCATGCCCACGACCGTTAATTATCCAAACACCACATCAAACACATCACGGTAGGTTTCGGCAAAGTGCGCGGTCATGCCATGGCGGATGTGTTCAGGCAGTTCTTCGTAATCGCGGCGGTTAGCGGCAGGCAGGATTACTTCCATAATTTTTGAACGCCGTGCTGCAATTACTTTCTCGCGAATACCGCCCACCGGTAGCACATGCCCGGTAAGGGTTAACTCCCCCGTCATTGCCAGTGATCTTTTTATGCGCTTATTCAGCATCAGCGACATCAGGGCGGTGGTCATGGTGACACCGGCGCTGGGGCCGTCTTTCGGTGTTGCGCCTTCCGGTACATGCAGGTGAATAAAGCGTTCGGCAAAAAATTCAGGGTCACCGCCAAACTCACTGGCGTGGCCCGCTGTGTAGCTGTAGGCAATCTCCGCAGATTCTTTCATCACATCGCCGAGTTTTCCGGTGAGCTTAAAGCCGCGATTTTTCTCATGAACGCTGGCAGCCTCGATCGGCAGTGTGGCACCGCCCATGGCAGTCCATGCCAGCCCGGTAACAACCCCGGTGCCTTTAAGAATTTTTTCACTGCGGAATACCGGGCTACCGAGTAATTCCTGCAGATCTTTCTGTGTCACCGAGATTTTCAGGTCGGGCTGTTGCAGTAATTGCACGACGGATTTACGGGCAATTTGTTGCAGTAGTTTTTCCAGATTGCGCACACCGGATTCACGCGCATAGCCTTCGATGATGGCTTTCAGGGTGGCGTCGCTGATTTTGACCTGACCTTTCTTCAGACCATGACGTTCCAGCACCCGCGGCCACAAATGGTTGCGGGCAATGGCCAGTTTTTCTTCGGTGATATAGCCCGACAGACGAATGGTATCCATACGATCGAGCAGCGGCCCCGGAATGGTGTCCAGCTGGTTAGCGGTGCAGATAAACAGCACTTTGCTCAGATCGACCCGCAGATCGAGGTAATGGTCGAGAAATTCGCGGTTCTGTTCCGGGTCCAGAACTTCCAGCAGCGCCGATGCCGGGTCGCCCTGATAGGACGATCCCAGCTTGTCGATTTCATCCAGCATAATAACCGGGTTAGACACTTCGACGTCTTTTAACGCCTGAATAAGTTTGCCGGGCAGGGCGCCTATATAAGTACGGCGGTGGCCTTTAATTTCGGCTTCGTCACGCATACCACCGACACTGAAGCGGTAGAACTTACGCCCCAGTGCATCGGCAACCGAACGGCCGATGGAGGTTTTACCCACACCCGGTGGGCCGACCAGCAGCATAATGGAGCCAGAGATTTCCTGTTTGAATGAACCGACAGCAAGGAATTCGAGAATGCGGCTTTTTACGTCATCCAGTCCGGCATGATGGGCGTCCAGCGTATGCCGGGCCTGTTGCAGATCAAAGGAATCTTCTGAATACAGGCCCCATGGTACAGATGTAGCCCAGTCGAGATAATTACGGGTAACCCCGTACTCAGGAGAGCCGACTTCCAGCATCTGTAATTTACGCAGCTCTTCATCAATGCGCTTGCGAGCCTGTGCCGGTACCTGCTTGTCTTCCAGGCGTTGCTCGAACTCTTCAATTTCTGCAGTTTTATCGTCTTTTGACAGGCCCAGTTCCTGCTGGATGGTTTTCAGTTGCTGGCGCAGGAAAAACTCACGCTGATGCTTACTGATACTGTCGTTGACGCTGTCGTTAATTTCGACTTGCAGGCGTGCCACTTCCACTTCTTTCTTCAGCAGCAGAAGCACCTTTTCCATGCGTTTAAGCAGCGGCAGGGTTTCCAGCACATCCTGCAGCGCCGGGCCCTCGGCAGTGGTTAAAGCAGCTGCAAAGTCGGTCAGCGGTGACGGTTCATTCGGACTGAAACGGTTGAGGTAATGTTTCAGTTCTTCGGAATACAAAGGGTTAATGCTCACCAGCTCTTTGATGGCATTAATGATGGCCATCGCATAGGCCTTGGTTTCGTCATCCTGCTGCACGCGGCTGAGCGGGTAATGCACCCGGGCAACAAATGGCGGCTTGGCGTGCAGCCATTCCAGCACGCGGAAGCGACGGATGCCCTGGGCGATAAATTGCACACGGCCTTCTTCAGTCTGCATTTTGTGTACGCGCACCACACAGCCTACCAGGGGAATATCACCCAGCTGCGGAACCTCGTCGGCACCTTTTTCATTCACAAAGGCGACACCGAGTAATTTGGATTCGCTGTCAGCGACCTGGCGCAGTGTATCGCCCCAGATTTCTTCGCTGATCATAATTGGCTGCACCTGAGCCGGGAAAAACGGCCGGCCATTAACGGGCAGAATATGCAGTTGATCGGGTAAAAAATCATCTGGCAGCGCCAGCGTGCCGCTGTTGTCTTCTTTACTGATAAATTCCTGATGGTTATCGCTCATACCTACCACCTGACAGCGTGAATTCATTCGACCGCACAGACGGCGGTCGGGTGTAATGACTTATGTTAGTGGGGGAGTCAGGTACGGATTTCAAGCGACGCTGTGTGGTTGATTCCGCCTTGCGGGCCAGAACGCGAAATCACCGGCGATTCATGCGCTGGATCATAGCTATTTCAGGGCTGTTTCGTTAAGGTAGCTGACCATTTGGTCAATTGATGGAAAACAGCTGATGAAACAAACCAAAATTCTTCTTCCTGAAACCGAGATTCCGAAGCAGTGGTACAACGTCGTTGCCGATCTGCCTACGCCGCCAGCGCCAGCTCTCGGACCGGATGGGAACCCTTTGGATCCATCAGCTATGTCGCCGATTTTCGCCGACAATATCATTGAGCAGGAAGTATCAGATAAGCGCTGGATCGATATTCCGGAGCCAGTGCGAGAGATTTACCAGCAATGGCGTCCAGCGCCAATGTTCCGCGCGCACCGCCTGGAAGAAGCGCTGGGTACACCAGCTAAAATTTACTACAAATACGAAGGCGTCAGCGCCGCCGGTTCGCACAAGCTGAACTCTGCGATCGCTCAGGCGTATTACAACAAAGTGGCAGGTATCAAGCGTCTGACCACAGAAACCGGTGCCGGTCAGTGGGGTTCTTCACTGTCGCTGGCGGGTCAGATGTTCGGTATCGACGTGCGCATCTACATGGTGAAAGTCAGCTATGAACAGAAGCCATTCCGTCGTTCAATGATGCAAACCTGGGGCGGTGAAGTGATTGCCAGCCCGAGTAACCTGACCGAATCCGGTCGTAAGATTCTGGCTGCCGACCCGGATTCCCGCGGTTCGCTGGGTATCGCTATTTCTGAAGCGGTAGAAGAAGCGGTCAGCCGTGAAGACACCAAGTACTCACTGGGTTCGGTACTGAACCACGTACTGCTGCATCAGACTGTGATTGGTCTGGAAGCGAAGAAGCAGTTTGAGATGGTGGGTGACTACCCGGATATGATTTTCGCGCCATGTGGTGGCGGCTCTAACTTCGGTGGTGTGGCGTTCCCGTTCTATGCCGATGAAGCCGCAGGCGGTAAGAAGGTTCGTCTGGTCGCGGTTGAACCAACCTCATGCCCAAGCTTAACCAAAGGTCACTACGCCTATGACTTCGGTGATACCGAAGGCTTCACGCCGATGATGCTGCAATACACCCTGGGTCATGACTTTATGCCGCCGGGTATTCACGCTGGCGGTCTGCGTTACCACGGCGCATCCTCTCTGGTATCGCAGATGTACCACGACAAGCTGATTGAAGCAGTTGCGGTTCCTCAGGTGGCGACGTTTGAAGCCGGTGTTCAGTTTGCCCGTGCCGAAGGCATTATTCCGGCGCCGGAATCCAACCACGCGATTCGCGCCTGTATCGACGAAGCGCTGCGTTGTAAGGAATCCGGTGAAGAGAAGACGCTGTTCTTCAACCTGTCCGGTCACGGTCACTTTGATATGGTGTCGTACGACAAGTACTTCACTAAGCAGCTGGAAGACTACGAATACCCGCAGTCTGAAATCGATGCTGCACTGGCCCGTCTGCCGAAAGTTAAGGCCTGAGCCGAAACAATAAAAAAGCCACCTTCGGGTGGCTTTTTTATCGGCTGACGCAGTTCAGACGCTGATCAGTTACCCGCCAGAGCGGCGACTTCTTCGTCGGTTAACGGACGGTATTCGCCTTCCTGCAGTGTTGGGTCCATGTCCATGCAGCCCATTTTCTCACGGTGCAGTTTTTCCACATGGTTACCCAGTGCGGCAAACATGCGCTTCACCTGATGGTAGCGGCCTTCGTGGATGGTCAGCAGCACTTCGGTATCGCTGACGCGTTCCAGCTCCGCCGGTTTGGTCGGCTCCGGGTCGTCTTCCAGCAGAATACCTTTTGCCAGTTTGGCTTCGGCGTCTTCGCGCAGCGGCTCAGCCAGCCAGACGCGGTAGGTTTTAGGCTGATGATGCTTGGGCGAAGTCAGATGATGTGACCACTGGCCATCATCGGTAATCAGCAGCAGGCCGGTGGTGTCCATATCCAGACGACCAACGGTGTGCAGGTCCATACGATTGACGATACCTTCCAGCAGGTCGAACACCAGCGGGTGGGTGCTGTCACGGTGAGTACAGACATAGCCCGTTGGCTTGTTCATCAGAATGTAGCGGAAACCACCCTGATGGGTCAGGGCTTCACCATCCAGGGTTACTACATCAGTCTCACTGACTTTCAGTGAGGCACTTTTCGGCTTGCTGCCGTTCACCAGTACCCGGCCGTTTTTTACCGCTTTGGTGGCCAGTGAGCGGGTCAGGTCGGTGGTATCGGCGAGGAATTTATCGAGACGCATAAGTCATATCGCAAAGAATTTGCGCCATTTTAGCATGGCTGCTCAGTGTCAGCCTGCTTCTGTAGCACCTGCAGGTGCAGCCCGTCGATTTTGGGTAAGCCGACTCCGGCCTGCACCGGGTAGGGCATGGTCTCGCCGGTTAACTGATAACCGCGGCGCTGATAGAAATTACGCAGCGCGCTGTTCTGGTTCACCACTTCCACCTGAAAACGCTGACGTTTACGACTGGCATGCTGTTCCGCCTGTGCCAGTAGTTGCTTGCCTAAACCGCTGCCGTGGCGCTGTGGATCAACGGCGAAGGTACCGAATTCTGCGACCTCGGTCAGGTAGTGAATGGAAATGCAGGCGATGGGGTTTTCGGCTTCATCCAGCGCTGCCAGCAGTTCGACATCATTGCGCTGCAGCAACTCACGCAGCTGCTTTGGCTGGATGCGCTCGCCCTCAACAAGATGTTGTTCGGTGGTCCAGCGTCCGCTGCCTTCGCTGCCGCGATAGGCGCGGTTAATAAGCTGTGCCAGAGCATCGACATCGCAGGCGGTGGTAAGCAGGGTGAAGGTCATGGTGATACCCGTTTGAACATTGCCCGCCAGTGTAAATGGCCCATCTGATAAGTCCAGTTGGTAGTGTGGTCTGGGCGGCGCTGAATTTCATGTTTTAATAGCGGCAGATTGCGGATCAGCTCAAATCATAAGGAGTCGCCATAGTGACCAAGCACAGACTGACCTGGCCAGGACTGAACAGTCAGATTCTGATCGCCGCCGTAGCGGGCCTGTTACTGGGTGGCTGGCTTAATGGCGTTGACCCGGACAGCGTGTTTAAAGCTCAGCTGTTGTATGGCGCCGATGTGGCCGGACGGCTGTTTATCGACCTGTTAAAGATGATTCTGGTGCCGCTGATTTTTACTTCTATTGTGGTGGGTATTGCCAATCTGCGCAGTCACCATCAGGCATCACGGGTGTGGAAGCTGACGCTGGGCTTTTTTGTATTATCGATGGTGCTGGCGATGTTACTGGCGCTGATAGCCACAGGCTGGGCCGAACCGGGCAAGGGCTTACAGCTCGATATGTTTGCCGGTGCAATGCAGGACTTTGAAGCCAAACAAATGTCTGGCGGCGAGTTCTTCGCCACGTTGTTACACAGCTTATTTCTCAATCCGTTTACGGCGATGGCCAATGGCAAAGTGCTGCCACTGGTGGTGTTTGCCGTGATTCTTGGCATTGCCATCGTCGCCCATGAATCGGCCAAAGGCGAAGCCGCCGACGAATCGCGCGTACTGGGCCTGCTGAATGAGTTGCTGGCGCTGATGATGCGCATCGTGCACTGGATTATGCGCCTGGCTCCGCTGGGGATTCTGGCATTGCTGACCAAACTGATGGCGACTCAGGATATGAGTTTGCTGACCACCATGGCGGCCTTTATCGCGCTGGTGTTCGCCATCACCATTGTGCACGGTGTGGTGATTCTGCCGGGCCTGATGACGCTGTTTACCGGAAAGTCGCCACTGTGGTTCTGGCGTGGAGCCCGCCCCGCGCTGATTACCGCCTTTGCCACCAGTTCCAGTGCCGCCACCCTGCCACTGAGCCTGCAATGTGCCGAAGAAAACCTGAAGGTACGCAAGGATATTGCCGGCTTCGTTCTGCCTGTTGGCGCCACTATGAATATGGATGGCACGGCGCTGTATGAAGCCTCGGCGGCGCTGTTTATTGCCTATCTGGTAGGCATTGATCTGAGTGTGTCACAGCAACTGGTGGTCATGCTGACAGCCATGGTGGCATCGATGGGAGCACCGGGCATTCCCAGCGCCGGCATGGTCACCATGGTGATGGTGCTGCAATCGGTCGGCCTGCCAGCCGAAGCCATTGCTATTCTGCTGCCCATTGACCGCATACTCGACACCATTCGTACGGCAGTGAATGTGGAAGGGGATCTGGTGGCCAGTGTGGTGGTGGATAGTCGGTTGAACAGAGCGTCGGACGTCTGACGTCTGAAGCCTGAAGCCTGAGGCATGAGGCGTGAAGCTTGACGGGAGACGCTCCTAGGCGTCCTCTGCATGATGCGGAATCTGCCATTTTCCTGTAGTCGTAATGTTGCAGCCTTATCAAAGGTTCACCGCCTGAATAAGCCAGGCCATGATCTTGTGTACGCCATTGAAGACCCAGCAGAGCGCCGCCGCAAGATCGTGTTTCTTACCCCAAAGGGTAAGCGGGTGGCAGAGTCACTTCTGGCCATACTTGAGGACTGATCCGAGGCTTATCAGTAGTTGATCTGGCAGGGAATGTCCGGTACGGTTTGCACTGAGCAGGGAAGCAGCTAGTCCATTCATGCCTGTCAGGGCGCTGGTTTGGAACCAGATTCTTCCCTTAGCTTTGAAAATTTACAGATCGGCCAGTCCTGATATCGTGACGATAAATAAGGACTGCATCAATATTAAGAGCACTATAGAAGCATTATTCTCTATCAGTGAGTATGTATTTAATGATTGAACGATGTCTTGATAGTAATAGGTTGGATAATGTATGAATAAATATGGTGCGTTAATTTTTTTATTTTTGTTGGTCCTGGGAAGTCCGAGCGTTGGATATGCCAATATGTTTGATGATATCGCACGGCAGCAAAGGAATGATTTGCCAATGGAGGACTGGAATGCTCATGCGGTCAGGTCTGCTTCTTTGGAGCAGATAGTTGCAGCTTCTGCGCGTGGGAATGTGCATGCAAAATTTATTCTGGCTGTATCCCTGCTTTATGGCGCTAACGGTTTTGAAAAAAAACAGAGCGAAGCACGTGTGATTCTGGAGGGTTTGTTAGACAGTCATTACTCTCAGCGTGCCAATGTGGCAATGGCTGAAATATATTCAAAAGGTCTTGGTGTTTCTGTGGATTCATTAAAGGCGAAATCATATTTCACGAAGGCTTTTGGTGAGAACATAATTCAAAATTACGGTGACGCTTCTAGTGAGGAGTGGAAAAAGAAAGGAGTGGCTTACGCGGTAAGTTTTGTCTATATAGATGGTTTTAGAGAGTTGGATTATGTTCGAATTAATGCTCGGAGTAACAAAGTTGTTGCTTCTTCAATTTTATCTACGATTGATCATATTGTTAGAAATTCTAATTTAACTAAAAGAAGTAGTAATGTTATATATTACTTTTCCGAAGGTGAATCTGGCCGATTGGCTGAGGAGATGAAATATTGGTATTCGATGATATCAAATATGGATCCAGGTGGGTATGTTGATTATCTTTATTATCAATCAAATATTGATGGTGATTTTCCATTTAAAAGGAATATTTCATTAGGTGTTGCTGGAATTGAATCGTTGGCAAGTGAGTGTAAGGATGAGGGCGTCCCCTATGATGCGGCCGAATATTTAGCCAAACTGTATTATCACAAGCTGCCTAACTATGGGTTGGCTTATAAATGGCTGAGTATAAGTAAGTTTCTTGGCAATGAACTTATAATTGGACAATTGATAACGCAAGAGCTTATTGATGAAGTTGCAGGAAAGATGGCGCCGGATTTGCTTGCTAAATCGCAAAATGATTTCTTACAGTGGGTTAGTAAGAATTGTAAATAAGGTATGTATTTTTCTCGAGGCTGTGGAAAATGCTGTGTCAGATAATTGCTGATAAACAGCCACAGTTCAAAAGCTAAAGCCCCACAGTTCATCCCTACCGCTGTGGGCCGGTTTGGTTCCCCTAGCATCAGAGTTGATTGATGTTACGGGAGCCACCGTCAAACAAGATCCTACCTACCTTTCCTTGGTTTTCAGGGAAACTTCTTAGCCAGCCTTCCGTTTCTGGTATCCATAGAAAGCAGACGCGATACCGCCAATGGCCGTGCCGATGGCAACAGCTGCTTCCGCAAAGCCTTCCTGATCTTCCTGACTGATCTCCAATCCGAACAGGGTGCCGATACCCGCAACCACCGCAATGAATCCTAACCAGATCGACTTGGACTTGTACCAAGGGAGTTGAGTCATGGTGTGCCTCTTTATGTTGTTGGTTTGGCGATAAAGAGGCTACTTCCAGGGGATCAGGATTTCAGAAGAAGTTTTGGATTGCTCAGAAGTCTACCTGAGCAACCCATTTCCCATTGTTGGGGTTAATCCGCAGCAGTCGTACTGCACCGCCTTTGAATCGCAGAACAAGGTCAATCAGGGGCTTTTTAGTGCCGTCTTTACCCAGCCGGGAGCCCAGTGACATTGCCACTTTTGCCTGCGCGCCGTGTGTGTTGGCCTCCATTCCTTTGATAAAGACATCCACCCGTTCAAAGGTGCGACCACACAGCGACCGTGCAGTGTTCCGCGCTTCGTAATCCAAGCTGGTCACGTTTGCTACCACGTTGGACCATTCTTTCAGCAGTTTTGCGCTGCTGTTTGATTGCAGGGTGCGTAACTCTGAACCCAGCTGCTTACATTGCGCGGTGAGCTCACCTTGACGTTTTTCCAGTTCACGCATGGTTCGCATGATGGTCAAAGGCGGTTCATCGGTTTCCAGCAGGGCTTCCGTCAAACGGGCACTTTTCTTACCAATTTCAGCCAGTTCAGCTTCTGCCTTTGCCAGCTCAGTTTGCAGCTTGGTTTTAACGGTGTTGTCACTATCCAGTTCGTGCAATGTCAGATGGTCACGGCAGTACGTCAGTAAGGCACGTTCAACAACGGCCAGCGAGCAACTACCGCCTACTGGGCAGTCCTGTCGGAGTGATTGGCTGGCGCAGATCAGACGGCGGTGGCCATCAGAAATAGAGCCATCAGCGCGAGCACGACTCTGCATATTAATGCCACTCATGTTAGCCCCGCAGTAACCGCAGTAGCAGATGGCCTGTCCAGTTATCACACCGGGAATGGTGCTGGTACTGGCCCGTGGCCGGTTGCCCTTGGCCGCTTGCAGCTTGTCGAACTCAGTCTGGTTAAGAACCGCAGGGTAGTAGTCGTGCAGCAGGTAGGTTTCACCCTTCACGCTGATCTCTTTGATACCCATTAAGGTCTTGGCCTGTATTACTTTATACAGGTGACTGGAGAGTAAAGGCCTGCCGGTGTAGGTGATTTTTTCCCGGTTCAGCTTCTTTACGATTGCGCCAGCGCCTTGGCCGGACAGATACATTTCGATTGCCAGTCTTAACGCTTCGACCCGTTCCGGGATCACCCGGAAAAGGGGCGGAGCGTCATTGCCGGTTTCCTCTAGCCATTCCGGGGCCCGACCATTGCGGATATGCGTTCGTACCTTGCCACTGATCCAGTTTTCGCAAGCGATACGGATAGAGGCAGAAACCCGTTTGGCCTTGGTTTCAGATTCTTCGTGAGCGCGGATCATCACCAGCAGGCTGTAAACCAGGTCCATAGGATTGGATTTCAGGCTGGTCCGGTCGTAGTGCTTACCGTCACTCGCGGTTACTACGGTGATGCCGGCATTGATGATCTGGTAGAGCAGGGCCTGTGCCTCAATCGGTTCAGCCCGGCTCAGTCGGTCGAGAGCCTCAATAACGAGCAGGGAGCCTGGCTCAACCTGGCCGTTTTCAATGGCGCGTAAGAACGCACCCAGGGCACCCTGTTTGATGTGGTTCTGGTGATAGGCACTCAGGCCTTCATCACGGAGGGTCAGGCTGGTATCGAGGTACAGGCCGTTCTCAGCTGCATAGCGTTCAGCAAACTCTGTTTGGCGGGTCGTTGATGATCCCGCTGCCTGCTCAGGTGTTGAGAAACGGATATAGCTGTATAATCGCCGCATTTTTAACTCACGGGTTTTAACGATGGCCGAAAATATATCAGGCTCAGACAGAAAGCGTATAGGTATGATCTCCCTCGGCTGTCCGAAAGCATTGGTGGATTCTGAAAAGATCCTGACCCAGCTGAAAATGGACGGCTATGAGGTGGTGAATACCTACGACAATGCCGATGTGGTGGTGGTGAACACCTGTGGCTTTATTGATGCCGCCAAGCAGGAATCACTCGATGCCATTAAGGAAGCCATGACCGAAAACGGTAAGGTGATCGTTACCGGTTGTATGGGTAAGGGCAAAGACGCCGAAACCATCAAGGAACTGAACCCGGGGATTCTCGCGGTGACAGGCCCGCAGGCCTATGAAGAAGTCATGGGTGTGGTACACGAGTGGGTGCCGCCGGTTGAAAAAGAACACAACCCGTTCACCGAGCTGGTGCCACCGCAGGGTGTGAAGCTGACGCCACGTCATTACTCTTACCTGAAAATTTCTGAAGGCTGTAACCACAGCTGTACCTTCTGCATCATTCCGGATATGCGTGGCAAGCACGTCAGTCGTCCGATTGGCGATGTGCTGGATGAAGCCAAGCGTCTGGTGGCGGCCGGCACCAAAGAGCTGCTGGTGATCTCGCAGGATACGTCTGCTTACGGTGTTGATACCAAGTACCGCACCGGTTTCTGGGACGGTAAGCCGGTCAAGACCAAGCTGTACGATCTGTGCAACGAGCTGGGCAACATGGGTGCCTGGGTGCGTCTGCACTATGTGTATCCGTATCCGAGCGTGGACGACATTATCCCGCTGATGGCTGAAGGTAAGGTTCTGCCGTATCTGGATATTCCTTTCCAGCATGCCAATCACCGTATTCTGAAGCTGATGAAGCGTCCGGCTCATGCTGAGAACACGCTGGAACGCATTAAAAAGTGGCGCGAGCAGGTGCCGCAGCTGGTGATCCGTTCGACCTTTATTGTTGGCTTCCCGGGTGAAACCGAAGAAGAATTCCAGGAACTGCTAGACTGGCTGGAAGAAGCAGAGCTCGACCGTGTCGGCTGCTTCAAGTACAGCCCGGTAGAAGGCGCAAAAGCCAACGATCTGCCGGATCATGTGCCGGAAGACGTGCAGCAGGATCGCTGGGAGCGCTTTATGGAAACCCAGCAGCGCATCAGTGAACGCAAACTGGCACGTAAGATTGGCCAGCGCATCACGGTACTGGTGGATGAAGTCGATGAAGAAGGCGCGGTGGCGCGCTCGGTAGGCGACGCTCCAAACATCGACGGCATGGTGTACCTGAACGAGTTCTTCGATTGTCAGCCGGGTGATTTCCTTGAAGTGGAAATCGAGCACGCTGACGAATACGACCTGTGGGCATCGCCGGTTGCCTGAGGCTGCGGCTTGAGTGTATTTCAAAGTCCCTTAATCGGGGCTTTATTTTGTGTTTTTAAAAGCCCCTTTTTGTAACGCCATCCGTGGTTAGCGTTTAAGCGCCAGTGTGGAAATTTCAGGCTCATTTGCGGCTTAATTTATGAAAAAAATATTGCTGCTTTCTGCCTATCGCTCCGACAGTCATGCCAGCTGGGCTAACTGGCTGAGACAAAACCTGGTTGCCGACTGGCGTGTGCTGGAGTTGCCGGGGCGCTACTTTCGCTGGCGCATTCGTGGCAATCCACTGAGCTGGCTGGGCGAGTTACCGGCGCTGCTGGATGGCTGGCAGCCTGACCGTATTCTTGCCACTTCAATGGTGGATATCACCACGATCAAAGGCCTGAACCCGGCGCTGGCGTCGGTGCCGGTCAGCTATTACTTTCACGAAAATCAGTTTGCTTATCCGCTAGGGGAAGGTCAGCACAGCTCTGTCGACCCGTTAATGGTGCAGCTGTACGGTGCGCTGGCAGCTGACGAGTGTTTATTTAATTCGGATTATAATCGTCACACGTTTCTCGAAGGCGTTGATGCCTTGCTGAAGAAACTGCCCGACTGCAAGCCTGATTCGCTGGCACAGCGCCTGGCGGCTAAATGCTCACTGTTACCGGTGCCGGTTAAACCGGTGGCTGAAGGGCAGAAAACAGCGGGATTAATCGTCTGGAATCATCGCTGGGAATACGACAAAAAGCCGGAGTTATTTCTGCAGCTGTTGCAACTACTTGAGCAGCAGCAATTCGATTTTTCACTGGCGTTGCTTGGCCCGCGTGCGGATAAAACGCCATCTGCGTTACAGGCTATTCGCCAGCAGTTTTCCGCCCGAATCATTGCCGATGGCATGGTCAGCCGGGCAGAGTACGAACAGCTGCTTGGGCGGGCGCAGTTTGTGGTGAGTACGGCGATTCATGAGTTTCAGGGGCTGTCGGTGCAGGAGGCGGTAACGGCGGGGGCAATTCCGGTGTTGCCGGATGATCTGTGCTATCGCGAACAGTATGCAGATTTATACCGTTATCAATCTGGTGATATGCAGGCGGCAGCCGGGCGTTTGCTCGAGTTGTCTGGCAGTGTTAATCGCATAGGGTTGCAGGCTGCTTTTCGGGATGCCGGAGATGGATGGCAGCAGTGGCTACTGATGCGCCAGTAGCTCTCGCAGGACGTCCAGCAGGTGAGTAAGGTTTTTCCCAAGATCTTCTGATCGTCCGTACGTCAGTTCGACTTTGTCGGTGGCTATCAGTGCAAGTCTGCGCAGTCGCTCCTCCTGATCATCATCGAGGCCAAGGTTCACCAGCAGGTCGTCCTGCGCGTTGACCATATCGCGCACAGCATTCATCAGACTGTTGGAGAAGTGCTGAATATCAGACGTCGACAAATCAACACTGTCTTCCGCCAGGCTGATAATTTTGTTCAGCATACTGATTCGCTGTTGTTTCATTTTCAGGGTGTAGCCGGCTTCAATTGCCATTGCCCGATCACTGGCGACGTCGGTAATCATTACCAGTAAATCCTTGAACCGTCCGTAACGGGTTTCTTCATCAATGGGCATGTTCTTGATAAGCAACACGACTTTACTGCTGTTGACCAGAGTGCGGTTGCCCTGATGAGTCATACGCTGATCGGAAGCAAAAAAACGGTCCATCAGGGATGCTTCAAGTGAGTCCGCTTTACACCCTGCGTAAATCTTACTGGCACTGCTGATCATGACGCAGCTAGTCAGGTTGAAGTAGGCAATTGAGTTACGGATAGTTTCGGCAAGGGTTTGCTGGTTTTCTATCTGATGCAGCGTACGTAACAGCTGCACTAATTTTCCCAGTTCACTTGAGTTAACCATGGCTTCCATAGCAACTGCAGCCGCGTTTTGGGCTTCACGCATGCTTTTTTCTATATCGGCACGGTCATTCAGCAGCTTTTCCACGCGGTAGCGGAGTGACAGGCCATCACGATTATCATCGATAAAGTCATCTGCTCCGGCTTCATAGGCTGCCAGACGCGCTTCGCGACCAGCTACGGCAGATAACATAATAATCGGTACGGTATGTGTTTTTTCCAGCGCTTTCAGTTCAGCGCAAAGCTGATAACCATCATTAACCGTACTGTCTGGCGATGCCGCCAGCCCGTGCAGGGCAGCTCCTATAACGAGCAACGCCGGCGTATCGGCTGCTACGTAATGCTGCACATCCTCAATACTGTGAACGACTCGTACGGAGTACTGATCACACAGTGCTTGCTCCATAAGCTCAGAGGTTTCATGGGAATTGGTGGCAATCAGAATGTGTTGTCGGCTCATACTATGAGTTCCCTGCCGTTAC
Source organism: Thalassolituus marinus (assembly GCF_020320395.1). GTDB lineage: Bacteria > Pseudomonadota > Gammaproteobacteria > Pseudomonadales > Oceanobacteraceae > Venatoribacter > Venatoribacter marinus. Next base: position 87,884 of record NZ_JAEDAH010000020.1, read on the forward strand.
TGATCGGCCAGTAGCTCGTAGAGTGCTTCCAGAATACGGGTAAGTTTGGCATCCAGATGCTGAGTGGCCTGAGAGGTTTCTTCCAGGCGGTCGGTCGCATTATTGGCAAGGGCCAGGAGTTTTTTCTCCTGATCTTCTTCCAGACCAAGACTGAACAGCATGCCCTCCAGATGGATCAGCATGTCGCTCATGGTCTGGGTAACAGTTTCCGACTACACGCGAATTTCATCGCTGGTTTTCTGGATATTGTCTTCTGCCAGTTGAATAATCTGTTTCAGAAATTCCTTGCGCTGCTCGCGCATCATCACTTCAGTGAGAATGCCTTTACCCCGGTCGCTGGCAATATCGGCCAGCACGGCGAGGTGGTCTTTAAGGCGCCCGTAGCGAGCTTCGTCACCGGCTGGCATATTCTTGATCAACAGTGTGATCGGACTGCTGTGAATGATGGTACGGATACCCAGATGGGTCACACGCTGTCCGGAGTCCCGGAACTTGAGCATGACACGAGCTTCCATCGAATCGTTTCCACAGCCGAGCAGAAAAGGGCTCTCGGAATCGACCATAACGCAGGCATTCAGACCAAACTGAGAAGCGACTGACATAACCGCGGCAGCAAGACCAGAAACATCCGAGATCGACTGAACCTCTTTTACGAACTGAATAATCTGACCCAGTTCACTGGAACTGGTCATGGCTTCCATTGCAACGTTCATGGCTTCCTGGGATTGCTGCATGGCCGCTTTTTTGTCCAGAGTCAGCTGGATATGGTGCTTCACCTTGCTAAGGAGGGTATTGCCGTCAATGGGTTTGGTCAGGTAGTCGTCTGCACCAGCTTCAAAGCCTTCCAGACGTTCTTCCGGGGAGTCTTTGGCAGATACGAAAATAACAGGTGTTGTCGCGGTGGCTGCCCGTTTACGCAGGGCGACACAGGTGTCGTAGCCACTGATGCCGGGCATACTGACATCGAGCAGAATCAGGTCCGGTTGATAGGATTCGAGCATTTCCAGGCACTGTTCACCGTTTTCTGCTTCGGCTGTGTCATAGTCGCTGTCCAGCAATGCGCCAAGCAACATGCGGTTGTCCGCGGCATCATCAACGATCAGTACCTTGCCTGCTTTCATTCACCTTTACCTCTTCGGCTGACTTGGGGCCATGACCCTCTTTTCAGTCTAGTCACTGGCTGGCAAATCGCGCCGCTTTTTTGCGCTTCAGGCGATGTAAGTGGCTGCAGCTTCAATAAACTCCTCGCCGGCAAGGCGAATGTCGGCGATCAGGGCAGCGCAGGCGGTATCATTTTCGTCATTACTGATTTTCTCCAGCCTTGCAGCCAGCTGGTGGATTTTTTCAGCCCCAAGGTTGCCTGTGACGCCTTTCAGGCTGTGTGCCTGTGCATGCAGATCTGCGAAGTTATGGTCCTCTGTTGCCTGTACCAGTTCGGCCAGTCGGCGGGGAAACTCATCCATAAACATTATCAGCAGGCGCTTAAGGAGTTCTTCGTCGCCGATCAGGCGCTCTATCGCGCCGTTGAGGTTCCAGACTTCACTGCTTGCGGCAGCAGGTTCTCCGGGCTCAGATACGGTAATGACGGCATCAATGCCACTGAGCCACTGGCGGATGGTTGCCAGTACCTGGTCGGCCTTAATGGGTTTGGTCAGATAGTCGTCCATACCGGCTTCCAGACAGCGTTCGCGGTCCCCCTGCATAGCATTGGCTGTCATAGCAATAACGGGAAGCTTACTGGCACGCTCACCTGCGGCCCCGGCGCGGATCTGGCGGGTGGCTTCAAAGCCGTCCATCTCTGGCATCTGGCAGTCCATCAGAACCAGTGAGTAACGTTGCTGCTCGTCATCTTCCAGGAGGCGGGTAATGGCTTCCAGGCCATTGTTGGCAACGTCAACGTTGAAGCCGGCTACTTCCAGCAACTCGGTAGCCACCAGTTGGTTGATATCGTTATCTTCCACCAGCAGCAACCATTGGCCGCTCAATTGTTCGTGCTGATCGTCCGTTTGCTCTGCAGCGGCTTCTTCCTGGCCGATGATGGTCAGCAGGTTGCCAAAGGTAACGGGTTTGGGGAAGTTCGCGGCGATACCCGCTTCTCCCAGGTGGGCTTCGTCTGACAGGTAATGCATGGGGGTCATTAACACCACCCGGGTGTCTGCGGTAAGCCCCTGTTCATGCCATGCCTGGGCGATGCTGATACCGTCGCTGTCAGGCAGCTCAAGGGACAGAGCAACGATGTCGGTCTGTTGCTCCATCAGCTTTTCGGTGGCTCCGCTGGCCGAGCTGCTTGCTATTACGGTGGCTCCCCATTGGCTCAGCTGGCGTAAAAGGGCATCGAGTTGAGCATGGTTGTGCTCGGCGACAAGAATCGTTTTTCCACTAAGCAGTGCCTGTGGTTCTGCAGCTCTGGAATCGGCCGCCTTGCCGAGGCGAATGGTGAAATGGAAACAGCTTCCTTTCTCTGGGGAGCTGTCGACGTTCACATCGCCGCCCATCAGCTGACATAATTTCCGAACGATGGCTAATCCGAGCCCGGTGCCGCCATAGCGACGAGTGGTGGAGGCATCAACCTGGCTGAAGGCCTGAAACAGTCTCAGCTGTGCTTCTTCAGGGATACCAATGCCAGTGTCCATGACGTCGGCATGCAGAATCCACCCATCGTCAGTACAGTCCTCAAGGCGCAGCTTCAGCGTGACCTCGCCATGACTGGTAAATTTAATCGCATTACCCAATAAATTAGTCAGAATCTGGCGTAGTCGACCGGAGTCGCCGACAACGTCTCTGACGGGGACAAGCTGGGTGTCCAGAATCAGCTCCAGTCCTTTACCCTGAGCAAGCTGCGCCATGTTTTCGGCAAGATCGCCAACCATATCCAGCAGTTGGAAGGGCAAGGGTTCCAGTTCCAGTTTATTGGCTTCGATTTTAGAAAAATCGAGAATGTCATTGATCAGACCCACCAGCGCGTTGGCGCTGCTGATGGCCAGGTCTATCCGGTGATTCTGCTCGTCACTGAGTTGCGTAGCACGCAACAGGTCGAGCATGCCGATAACACCATTCATTGGTGTCCGGATTTCGTGACTCATACTGGCCAGAAATTCGCTCTTGGCCAAAGCAGCGGCTTCTGCGGCCTGTTTGGCTTCGCGCAGGGCGACTTCATCAATTTTCTGTTGCGTAATATCGCGGTAACTCCATACCCGACCGCGAACCTGGTTACCAATCATCATTGGCAGGGAAGTGCGCTCGAATACCCGACCATCGGTACATTCGATCAGATCGAAAATGCCCTGATACGGCATTTTCATCACTTCTTTTAACTGTTTGCGTGTTCGTTCGGGCGTTTTCAGCTGTGGGATGATCAGTTCTTCAACCACCTCTGAGTAGTCTCTTCCTTCCAGCTCAGCAGTCGGGATCTTCCACAAATGGCGGTACTGAGTATTCCAGCGAATAACCCGATAATCTTTATCGGTAACCAGAATGCCGTTATCGGTGGATTCCAGCGTTGCTTCCAGCAATGACAGGGAATCCTGCAGCATGTCCTCTTTGGCTTTGAGGTCAGTGACATCGAAGTTCACCCCCGTCATGCGCACGGCGGTGCCACTGTCATCGTGCACAAACAGCGCCGATACACGGGTATGGTGAACTGATCCATCGTCATGGCAGATGCGGAATTCGCTGTTAAGCGGCTTTTGCGTTTCGATGGCGCTATTAAATTCGCGCAGTATCCGTTCGCGGTCATCCGGGTGCAGGGAATCGCGCCAACGGCGAAATGGTATGGGTTGATCGGCAGGGATGTCTTCAAACTCATACAGTTTGCGCATGCGTTCATCCCAGAACACTTGCGCACTTTCAAGTTTGATTTCCCAGATGCCAATACCAGCAGAGTCCGTGGCCAACAGCATTCGTCGGTTATTTTCTTCCAGCCTGGCTTCTGCTTCCTTGCGTTCGGTGATATCCAGATGGGTGCCAATCATACGCACCGGTTGATGCTCATCGTCCCACTCCACCACGCGACCGGTGTCCATTACCCAAACCCAGTGGCCATCTTTATGGCGCATACGACTCTCGTATTCGTAGCGTTCAGCCTCGCCACGCCAGTGCGCCTGCAGGGCAGCGTTCGAACGTTTCAGGTCATCCGGGTGGGCGAAGTGAACCCAGCTGTCGATGCTGGTTTCTCCCAGCTCTTCCAGGGTGTAGCCAATGATTTCTGCCCAGCGTGGGTTGAATATGGTCTTGCCAGTTGGAATATGCCAGTCCCAGACGCCGACAGCCGTTGACTCGACCACCATTTGCAGCCGCTCGTTACGATCACGCGCTGCCAGCTGAGCCCGAACACGCGCATCAATATCCTGGAATGATCCGAACAGCCGCACGCATTTGCCATCGCGGAACTCAGCATTGCCCTGAGCGTTGACCCAGATGGTGTCGCCTTTAGCGGTTACCAGTTGCAGCTCTTCGCTCCACGGTGCACCGGTGGCTGTAGCTTCGCTGATAACAGCCTGCATTTTGCTGCGGCTGTAGCCTTCGGCGTAAAAGTTGATCGCAGTATCGACATCGGGTTGGTAATCATCAGCAACTTCGTGAATGCGTTTGGTCATTGATGACCAGTAAAGGCTGCTGCTTTCCAGATCAAGGTCCCAGACGCCGATACGGCCCATTTCACTCATGCGCTCGAGCAGGTCCTGCTGGCGTGAGATTTCACGCTGATGATCTTCATACTCAAGCTCGTGACTGACCCACTGGCTGATCAGCTCCATCAGCTTGAGGTCATGGTCGTCGTACTGTCTGCCATTGTCGCTAAGGCTGGAAAAACTGACGGTACCAACCGATTGCCCTTTAACTTTAACGGCTACCCCGACGTAGGTGCGGATGGTTTTGTCCGGATAAAAAGGATGTCGGATAACATCACCGTCTTCCCGGTAGCGATAAACCACAGGTTTGTCTGCGTTCAGTGTGCGACTGGAGCTTATATGGCCCAGCGAGTAGTGCTGGCCAGGCTGAATAGAATTGTCGGGACTGACGATACTGCGTATCACAAACCCCGGGTCGTCCATGGTCAGCAACACGCCATAGGGCAGGCCCAGTGTCTGACAGCCGATCTCTAGAATACGGTGGATTTTATCGTCTGTACTACTACCAGAAGCGGAAACTTCGTGAAGCTGGTGCAGTGCGGAGAACATGCGTTGTTGCTGGGATATATCCGTGCGTATAGCGATGTAGCTGACAACGCGCTTGTCCTTATCCAGAATGGGGAACAGCGTACTGTTTACCCAGTACAGGCTGCCATCTTTTGCGCGATTACAGAATTCACCCTGCCAGACGCGCCCGGCGCGAATGGTTCGGTACATATGGCGATAGAACTCCCGGCTGTGGACGCCGGAGTTCAGTATGCGGTGATTGGCGCCTATAAGCTCTTCCCGGCGGTAGCCGCTGATGGCGCAAAACCGTTCATTAGCGTAGGTAATGGTGCCTTTGGCATCGGTAACCGCCACAATTGAGTGTTCATCTAATGCGGCTTTCTGATCCTGTAGCGTACGCAGTGCCTGTTCAGTTTCTTCGTGACTGGCAATCAGTGACTGGTGCAACTCAACCCGGGATTCGAGCAGAGAATGAAGACTATGAGCAAGATCTGCCACCTCTCTGGTCGAGCTTTCAGGCAAATCCTGTAACGAAATACTGGAGTGGCTATCGCGCGTTGCCAGTGTCATTAGCTGCACCAGCCTGTTTAAGGGGGCAGAAATGAAGCGGGCGGTCATCATAGCCGCCAGGAAAACCAGCACCATCAGTACCAGGGCCAGTATGCCAACATTGGGTAGTGCTGCCAGAGCTCTGGCTTCAATATGACTGAGATCCGTTTCGGCCACCAGATACCAGTACTGGCCCAGCATTTCCAGTGGCAATGCAACGCCGATGACGTTAACGCCATCGGCCGCAGTATAGTGATGGCTTTGTCCCAGATGGGCCGGAATCAGTGATTGTCTTTGCGTCTGTGAAACATCACCGCCAATGGTCAGCTGACCATTGGCAAACAGTATCTTGCCCGTTGCATCGACCAGATAGTAACGGTGGTTAGCCATCAGTGAATTACGCAGTAAAGTCAGTAACTGATCTGTCTGTAACTGCAGAACAAAGGCACCGCGCAGCTCACCGTCGTGGTTGTGCACCGGTGCGGACAGCCAGAGTGATAATTGATTGGCTGAGGGTAAATATTTTTTGATTGACGACAGGTGGTTTTCGCCATCTTTCAGCGTTTTCTGAACAACCGAGGCCAGTCCCGTATCGCTGTATGGTCCATTCGCCAGGTTAGTACCAAGATCAGCCTCTTCGGCCATGGAAAACAGCACATTACCGTCGAGATCCGTCAGCATGACATCATGGGTGTAGTCATAGGTTGCTGACAGAGCGAGCGCCGGCTGGCCATACTGGTCGGCCAGTTTGCGCCATTCCCGGCTGCGGACGAAGTTTGCAACGGATTGACCACTCTTCTGACGGGCGTCGTAAAGACTGTCCAGCAGTGGCAGAAACTGAAAAGAGCGAACCTGATACTCGACGTCCATCAGACGGTAGTTCAGCCAGGTGACAATGGTCTGTTGTTCAAGGTGAGCGGAACTGATCAGTTCCGCCTCGGCCAGATCAAACAGGTTCTGGTGCGTATCCCGGTAGCTTTGCCATGCCAGTATCAGCAATGGAATTAACGCCACCAGCAGCATCGGCATGAATATCTGTAACCTGATGGATTGCTTATGAAGGCGGCGTTCAGCAGATTGTGAATGGCTTGGCTGATCAGACATTACTTGGGGTTCCATGCAGACCTGAATTCAGCTTAGCAGCTGTCTGAGATCTTACCTGTCGCCCCGGGCAACTTTGTTTGCTTCAGCGACGACCGTTCAGTTCCTCAAGCTTACCGAGCATGATGCCCATGATCTGCTGGTACAGCATGCTGCCGCTGTGCAGGTCTTCAACGCCCATGTCGATGCTGGGGTTATCGTTGACTTCAATAACCACCACCCGATCGCCATTAGCCTTCAGGTCTACACCGTAAAATCCATTACCCATGCATTTTGCCGCCTTGAGGGCGGTTTTAATCACCTTGCGCGGCACTTTGTCGACGGACATGGCATCGGCGTTGCCCGACTTATGGGAGCGTGCAGAGTGGTTATAGATCTGCCAGTGACTCTTGGCCATAAAGTAGCGGCAGGCGTAGAGCACCTGGTTATCCATGATACCGATGCGCCAGTCGTAGTCGGTCGGCATAAATTCCTGCAGCAGCAAAATGGCTGAGCGCTGTGACAGGCGCTCGATGCATTCCAATAGCTGATCGCGGTCTTTGGCTTTTTCGACACCTATCGAGAACGAGCCATCAGGCACCTTAACAATGATCGGCAGGCCAAGGTCGGCGATCAGTTCATCGACATCAAAGGGCTGGCTACCCATGATCAGTCTGGTACGCGGAGTATCTACCTCATAGCGCTGCAGGCGCTCGTGCAGATACACCTTGTTCGAGCAGCGCATAATATCGGTCGGACTATCAATGACCAGTAACCCCTGATTTTCCGCACTCTGGGCAATGGCGTAGGTGTGGTGATCCACGCTGGTGGTTTCACGGATAAACAGCGCGTCGTATTCACCAACACGTGACGCATCGCGCCAGGTAATGAAATCAACGTTCAGGCCAATATCCTTGCCGGCTTTTTCGAAGGCTTTCAGTGCCCCTTTATTGGAAGGCGGCAGGGCTTCTTCCGGGTTTACCAGAATAGCGACATCGTATTTAAAGCGTTTGCTGCGACGGGTACGCCAGATTTTATGGCTGAAGGCATCCAGCGCTTCAGCAAAACGGCTCTGGGATTGTTCATCCATATCGTCGAGCGACAGGCAGCGGATACCGGTCAGCGTCCAGACTCCGGCCTGATGGCGGGTGAGGGTGACATCAGTAACCGGGAACGCATAGGTATCGAACAGTCGACGTGCGACGCCAGCCAGTTCGGTCTGCTCCGCCTGGCCAAAATAAATACGCAGCGTGGTGCTTTCGCCAATAGCGACGGATTTACGCAGTGCCGAGTCCAGTTGCTTACCGGAACGCAATGGCAGTGCCTGACCGGCTTCAAAGCTGTTCAGTTCACGAATAGCGCGTACCGATGGAAACACCTGGCCGCCGCGGGCTTCCGCCAGCAGGGAGCCGTAGTAGCCGGTACTCAGGTAACTGTAATCGCGACACAGGTTAATAACGTAGCCCTTGGTTTCGGCGTAGTCGTTCAGGTATTCCTCAATGGCAATCACCTGATTGGTAGGGTAATAAGGACCCCAGTCGGATAACTGGTCGACGAGTACGAGCAATGGTTTCATGAGCAGGACGCCACAAAGGAGGAGGGAGAAGTGCTGAATATAGACCGCATTTTCACAGCACAAAAGAGCCTCTGAAAAATATTTTTCGCCCCCTCTTTTTTTTCCTCAGAAGGAGTTCTAATCTCAGCCATCTTCTCTGTTTTTCTGCAGGTTTCTGCCATGAATCCCCGCTTAGCCGATGTATCCGATGTGCCCATGCTGGTAGCGCTGGAACAGAATGCCTTTCAGGGCGATACGCTGTCGGCGCGTCGTTTTCGCCACTTTATTCGTGGTGAACATTCTGAGCTGTGGTGCGTGCCGGGGGAACAGGGGTTACTGGCTTATGCGCTGGTGTTGTTTCATCGTGGCACATCGCTGGCGCGTCTGTATTCGGTAGCGGTTTCTCCGCAAGCGCAGGGTGCCGGACTGGGTGCAAAATTACTGGCCTGGGTCGAGCAGCGGGCGATTGAACGCGACGTGTTATTCATGCGCCTTGAAGTGCGCGAAGATAATCTGCCTGCGGCCAGACTTTATCAGCGCAGCGGCTATCGCCGAATTCGCCATTTGCAGGCCTATTATGATGATGGCAGTGATGGCTGGCGTATGGAAAAGCGTTTGTGTCCGGCGCTGGAGTTACCCAAATCGCTGCCATTCTATGCCCAGACAACGCCGTTTACCTGTGGTCCTGCAGCGCTGCTGATGGCGATGCGCAGTGCGCGTCCATCGCTGCCGATGGATCGTCTGGCGGAACTGAATCTGTGGCGTGAGGCGACCACCATTTATCTGACCACGGGTCATGGCGGTACATCACCGCAGGGATTGGCACTGGCCGCCCGTGCACGGGAATTTGATGTCAGCCTGTGGTTGTCGGACAGTAAGCCAGCCTTTATTGATGGCGTTCGTAGTCAGCACAAGCGCGATGTTATTCAGCTGGTGGGCGACGATTTTCAGCAGCGCTGTGATCAGCAGGGCATTGCCACGGATGTCGGCAGTAAAACGCTGGCCGATTATCGCCAGGCACTGGATGCAGGCTGGCGCATTCTGTTGCTGATCAGTACTTACCGTCTTAACCGTAACAAAGCTCCGCACTGGGTATGGCTGGTGGCGATGGACGAACGCTATGCCTACATCAATGATCCGGATGTTGATCCGCAACTGGATCAGGTGGCGACCGACAACCTGTATGTGCCGGTCAGTCTGGAAAATCTGGGCTATATGGTGCAGTACGGCGCGCAACGCTATGGTGCGGCCGTTTTGTTGCGAGACCGTTAACCGTTAGTTGCTATCGGCCTGCAGATTGTCGATAACCGATTGTGGGATTTCAGCTTCGTACTTTTCATACAGCTGCTGCAACTGCTTGCTGTGGTAGAGCTCACGCATGCGTTTGTTGTAAATGCTGATGTAGATGGCGGATAACGGTGAATCGAGAAAACCCACATAGACATCCGTTCCGTCCGGCATTTCGTTGAAGGTATACAGCCCCATGTCTTCGCTTTTCGCAGCAGCGGCGGCGGCAATTTCATCCCATTCATCGATCATGTAGTCGATGCGTCCATCGGCCAGTAATTCCAGGCCGGCAGCCGTGGTGCGGTATTCGACCAGTTCAAAGTCGCGCTGTTCATCGGGCAGTACGTCATAGCCTTTGATCCAGCCGACTTTTTTCCCTGACAGGCTGCTCAGTCCTTGCCATGGCAACCCACGCTCGCTGCGAGTAAGTACCGACAGGTACTCCACATCGATGGCGAACTGCGGAAAAATCAGCGGCTCTTCACTGTCGAGGTACTCGCCAACAATGGCGCTGTAGACCTGATAGCGGGTAACCATTTTCATTGCCCGATTCCACGGCACAATGGCGTAGCGCAGACGAATGCCTTCAGGTTCATAAATCGCTTTCAGCAGTTCCCAGTAAAGGCCGCTGCCATCACGATTGGTGAATCCTTCCCATTCCGGGGCAACGATACTGATGGACTTAATGTGTTTCTGGTCGTAGAGGCCAGTACTGGTGTTTTCTGCCTGTACAGAAAAACAAAGAAAGAGAGCGATCAGCGTCAGAAGTCTGTGCATTACTCAGAATGTCCGAAGTGGCGTGAATTGTCCTTTTATAATATCAGCACCGGATATGAGGGAAATGCGCTTTATCGCCTGGGTTACAAATTAAAACGAAGGAAGCCTCTATGCGTCTCAGACGCATTCTTATCGGGCAGGAAGGCAGGAACCCGAAACTGCCAGCAAAAGGTGCCCGGCTGACCGGCACCGCATTAACTGGCGCTATGAATATAGGGCTCTTCTCTGGAAGGGTCGCACAGGTCATCCAGCTCCGGAGTACGTTCGGCGCGCAGGGCAACCCAGCCGGAAACGTCTTCACGCCATTCTTCCATCGGGCGCAGAGCCGGAGCAGCCAGCATTTTTGCCTCGGTTCCGCGCGATGCAAATACCAGCACGTCTTCTACTTTGTAAGCCTGTAATGCCATGACTTGTCCTGCCTGAAATACCAGCGGGCTTTATAGCAGAAAGGACGTTTCGGGTCATGGGCTGCAAATGCTTGCGCAAAGCGCTCAGGTGTCCGCATAAGTCGCTTCTCTGGCTTGGATGGTCCCTCAAAGTACTTGCCGGCTCAGGTAATCTTCTGAGTTGCTGGCAGCTACCGACGCTGAACAGCCGACAATAACAATAACTGGATTCTTACTATGTCTCTGACCTTCTCTTTCCGCACCTTGTTGCTGGGTGGGGTAGCGGGTGCTTTGTGTGCATCTCAGGCTGCCGCCATGTCTGCAGCACCGCAAAGCCTGTCTACTGAATTGATTTTTACCAACAGCACTGACCAGACTTTGCAGGTCAGTGTGGAAGGGGAAGCGACCTTACTGGTCAACGAAGTGCCGCCCCTCGCCACCCGGGTACTGACTCGCCTGCAACGCACTCAGGGCTCAGAAGGTGAGGTGATGGTGCATCTGTCGTCTGCGGCAGACAGCCTGACGCTCGCGCAGTCACTGGATGGTCTGGCACTGAGCTATTCGGCTCGCGGCAGCGACTGGCAGACCGGCGCCTTCTCTGATGCGGAAATTCACCAGCAGCAGGTGAGCTTCGACTCGCTGCCCGCCCATATTGCAGTGCGCGCTGACGATACCGATGAAGGCGGCAACATCCGCTATGTGTTGCAGCATGTACCGCAGCGTCAGGTCTCTGCCGAAGCCGGTGAGCTGGCTGTTCTCGGTTATAACATCTGGGCCACCACCATTTATGGCTCAAAGAAAGTTGATACCCGATTGCAGTTAATGCCAGCGATGATGGCAGGTTATGACGTACTGGTGCTGACAGAGGTCTTTGATGCAGCGCCATCCGATAAATTGCTGCAGGCATTGCGTGCCGAATATCCGTATCAGACCGGTGATATTTTCAAGGCTGGCAAATTGATGCCGTCAGGTACCCGTATCCTGTCGCGCTGGCCGATTGAGCGTGAAGATTCCTACGCCTACGATGCCTGTGATGGCATTCAGTGTGCCGCTACCCGTGGTGTGATTTACGCCCGCATCAATAAAGCCGGCAAGGCATATAACCTGTTTGCTACCCATACGCAGTCGTCTGATGACGATGCCAACCGTAATGCGCGTCTGGCACAACTGGCGGAAATGGGGCAGTACATTCAGAGCCTGAATATTCCGGCTGATGAGCCGGTGCTGATGGCCGGTGATTACAACGTGAATAAGATCGGTCTGCCGCAGGATCGTGATCAGATGGAAAGCCTGCTACAGGCGCAGGAACCTGAGAACCTCGGCCATAATCTGAGCTACGATTCGGCCAGCAATCACTGGGCCGAAGCGCCGTATCTGGAATACCTGGATTACACGCTGTTCAGTCGCGTACATCAGCAGCCTTTAGCGGCAACGCAGCGCATCTTTGCGCCGCGCGATATTTCCGCGGCGATGTGGGGGGAATGGGATCTGTCGGATCATTACGCCGCCGAAGGAATCTTCCGCTTTGACGCCAGTGACGCCGCCAGCAACGACTTCCCATACGCCGGGCAGGTCGTGCATCTGCGTACAGCTAATGGTCATTTTGTACGCGCCATGAGCGGTGGTGGCAGCTTCATTTCTGCGGGTTCATCCCAGCCTGGCACATGGGAAAGCTTTATTCCGGTAAACCTCGGCGACAATAAAATTGCTCTGCGGGCACGAGATGGCAGTTATATCGGACTGGATTCCTATCTGCTGGGTACGCTGACCTGTGGTCATGCTCAGAGCAGTGCCGCTGCTGCGTTTACCGTGACCGATCTGGGTAACGATCGTGTGGCGTTGCGCGCGGACAACGGTCGTTATATGCGTGCGGATTTTGGCGGTGGTGCGGGACTCAGTGCGGCGTCGTCAGCGCTGGGCGATAACCAGACATTCACACTGCTGCACCCTTAATCGTCATCCTGCTGGCGGAACGGCAGCAGGCTTCTGGCCTGCTGCTGGTAGCTCAGCACTTGCTGACGTTCTTCATCGGTAAAATCTGCAACGGCCTGAGCAAAACCCGGGTGCTGCAGATAGTGATAACTGCGCGTGATAACGGGTTCAAAACCACGGCTGATTTTATGCTCACCCTGAGTGCCGGGATCAAAACGCTGCAGATTATTTTCAATGCAGAATTCAATGCCCTGGTAATAGCAGGCTTCAAAATGCAGGCCGTCGATATCGTCCAGCGCTCCCCAGTAGCGGCCGTATAACGTCTGCTCATCATAAAAATACAAGGCGCTCGCCACCGGTGTTTCATCAATGCAAGCGATGACCAGCATCATTTGCCCGGACATCGTCGTTCGCAATTGCTCGAAAAACGCCTGATTCAGATACGGCCATGAGCGCCGGCGCTGATAGGTGTCCTGATAACAGCGATAAAAAAAGGCGATATCGGCAGCGGAAATATCAGTGCCACTTTTGCGTTGCAGCGTCACACCTTGCTGCACAATCCGCAGCCGCTCTTTATTTACGCTCTTGCGTTTACGACTGGTGAAATACTGCAGATAGTCAGCGAAACTCTGGTAGTCGCGGTTATGCCAGTGAAACTGACAACTGATGCGTTCACTGACCTGCGCATGTGGCGCCAGCGGCGTTGCCGGGAAGGTGAGATGCCAGCTACTGAGGTTAAGACGTTCACAGATCCCGTTCAGCAGGGGAATAAGCGTCTTTTCATCGGGTAAAATGCCAAGGTGACGTGGACCGGACGCCGGGGTAAAAGGCACAGCCCACTGCAGTTTCGGATAGTAGTTCAGGCCGTAACGCTGGTATGCCTCGGCCCAGCTCCAGTCAAACACATATTCACCGTAGCTGTGCTGTTTCACATAGCAGGGTAACAGCCACTGAGGAGCGTCTGAGTTGTCGGTCAGGTACAGGACCTGCCAGCCGCTGGGGTGATCGGCCTGCAGGCCGATGCAGCCGCAGTCTTCCAGCGCAGCGAGAAAGGCGAAATCAAGAAACGGGTAGCGCTGAGGGTTGCTGTCAGCGCTCAGCCTTTGCCAGGCGTCCTCGCCAATGTCGTGAATACTGTGAACGATGTTTACCCTGGTAATCATGGCGGTTCCGTTGTCCGTGCTGGTGTCCCTGAACGCGTGGGCCTATTATGACTTTGTATTACAACTGCCGGAGAGCATTATGTTCCGTCTTGATGAACGTCTTCAATCTGACACTATCCTGATTGGCCGTCTGCCGCTGTGTCAGGTGCTGCTGATGAACGACAGCCGCTACCCCTGGGTTATTCTCGTACCTGCCCGCAATGACGTGTTTGAAGTGTATCACCTGTCCCACGACGACCAGATGCAACTGGCAAAAGAGTCGTCCTGGGTACTGGAGAAAATGGCGGACCACTTTTCTGCAAAATCCATGAATGTTGCGGCGTTGGGCAATGTCGTTGCTCAGCTGCACGTTCATCATATTGCACGTTACACCGATGACCCTGCCTGGCCGGGCCCGGTTTGGGGACACAGCCCGGCGGTAGCCTATGACTCTGATACGCTGGAAAAGCGTGTGCACGACCTGAAAAGCCTGTTTTCCAGTCATTTTGTCGATGACCTGACAGGCGAGGACGATGTCGAAAACTACGTTTACTGGTGAGGCGCTATGCAGGTCATCCGACGCTTTATGAACAACCCTCTGCGTAATTTTAATTACCTGATCGGTTGCGAAGAAACCCGCCAGGCTATCGCACTGGACCCGCTGGATGGCGAGCAGATGCTGCAGCTGGCGGCAGAATACGGCTATGACATTAAGCTGATTGTGAACACCCACGAACACCACGACCACATTGAAGGGAATCCGGTGGTTAAGGCGGCAACCGGCGCTCCTGTGTGGGCGCATCAAAGCGCCATGGGCAAAATCCCGCAACAGGCTCGTGGCCTGGTCGCGGGTGACTGGGTGGAGCTGGGAACAATACGTCTGCAGGTGTTATACACACCGGGTCACACCCCGGGGCATCTTTGTTTGCTGGCGCCTGCATCCCAGTATGATCCGGTTCCCATCCTGTTTTCCGGCGATACGCTGTTTAATGCCGCCGCCGGAAACTGCCGTAATGGCGGAAATGTGGATGAGATGTACGACACCTTTGTTTCGCAGTTGATGCCACTACCCGATGAAACGATTTTGTATCCCGGCCACGATTATATGAAAACCAATCTGGCCTTTGCCCTTAATCGTGAGCCGGCCAATCGCATGGCTGAATACTGGACCGATCAGGTTCAGGCACTGGAACCTGATGACATGCCGGTTATGACACTCGGTCAGGAGCGTCAGTACAACCCGTTTTTACGCCTGCATGAAGTGCGGATTCGTGAGCAGTTATTGCAGGATTTTCCGCAACTGGGACAAGCCGACCGGGATGTATTCCGGGCGCTGCGCCAGTTGCGCGACCAGTGGTAATGCAACGATTTATTCGCGCACAGTCAGTCGATAGCTGCGATGGCAGGCATTGCAATAATTGAGCAGCATATGGCTGTTTTTCAGCGCTTCAGCGGAAGAGTCTGATGCAGCCAGTGTTTGCCATTGCTGATCCATGCTCTGAGCCATTGTGCGAAACCCCTGCGGAAACGAGCGGCCAATCCCTTTGGGCTTGGTCTCTGCCTGAAAGGCATTCAGGGCACTTACCCGTGCGGCAATTGCCCCGGGTTTTTCGGCAGCCAGATCACCCTGAATCAGGGTGACCGTTTCCAGCATCTGACGCATGTATTCCCGTACCCACTGCTGTTCATCAGCCTTAAGTGCAAAAACCTCACGGTTATCTGCCAGTGCCGGATATGCAACACAGGCAAGGGCAATAACACTGGTGGATAGCCACAGTTTCAGTGGACGAAAAGTGCGAAAATACTTCATCACGTTATCCTCTTGCGGATTGATAATTTCTTTTTACTCTGCTTTTCCGCCACTGAAAATGTGGTCAATTGTCGCAGCAATATCCTGCCCCCACAGGTCATAGCCAGCGGCATTGGGGTGGTAACCGTCGCGCGCCATTTTATCGCTGGTAATTTTCATCGGTGTGCTGATGTGGTGCCAGCCGTTCTGGCGACAGGTTGCAGCCAGAACCTGATTAAGCTGCCAGGCACGCAGACCGAGAAAGAAATTCAGAGGTTTTGGCAGAGCAGGAAATTGCTGCATGGCCGGCACCCGGGTGCAGGCGACCAGCGCCGGCTTTGGCAGTTTGCTGACCAGCTGTTGCAGGTGTTGCTGCCAGTCTGACAAGGTCGTAAAGCGTGTGGTGTCGTTGACGCCGAAGGTTAGCAACACACATACAGGTTTTTCGTCGCTGATGCGGGGCAGCAGATCAACGCTGCTAAGAATATCGCCTACGGTATAGCCATTGCGGCCGACACTGTGCCAGCCTGAACAGTTACGTGAATGGCGCTGTATCGCAGCGGTCAGACCCTGCTGAATATCGTCAACGCCGATACCGGCCACTGTGCTTTCGCCGATATGTATCAGTGTGAACTCGCCTTTATCTGACGCTCCCGCTGCAATACCTGAGGGTTCCGGTAAGCGCACCGTATCGCGTTTTACCCGTTTGCCCTGAGCAATAATCAGAGGCAACAGCGGCACGAGTGGCAGATACAGCAGGGCGGAAAGGCGCGCTTTAAACATAGAGGATACTGATCAGCGAGAGTGAAGTCGCTTCACTATACGGCCAGCGAATGGCGCTGGCAAAATCACGCTAAGTGTTGAGGGCAAGTTCAATGCGCTGGCGTAGTTGAGGAACAACATCCAGTTCAAACCAGGGATTCTTTTTCAACCAGAGCTGGTTGCGTGGTGAAGGGTGAGGCAACGCAAAGCTGCCGCTGGGGAAGTGTTGCCATTGGCGAACACGCTCGGTCAGGCTGCTATACGCATCGTTGAGATAATACTTCTGAGCATACTGACCGATGAGTAACGTCAGCTGTATCTCGGGCAAACATTGCAGCAGTTGCTGATGCCAGGCTGCCGCGCACTCGGGGCGTGGTGGCAGATCACCGCTTTTGCCTTTACCCGGATAGCAGAAGCCCATCGGCATAATGGCGATGCGGGAGGCATCATAAAAGGTCTGGTCACTGACGTTCATCCACTGGCGTAAGCGTTTACCACTGGCGTCGTCCCAGGGGACGCCGGAGGCATGCACTCTGGTGCCGGGGGCCTGTCCGATAATCAGAATCCGAGCGCTGCTGGCTGCCTGTACAACCGGTCGCGGACCGAGAGGCAGGTGATCTTCGCACAGGGTGCAGTTTCTGATCTGGTTAAGCAGGGGAATCAGCTGTTTCATGGTGTCAGCAGGCATAAAAAAGCGGCCGGTTCCTGACGGAACAGACCGCTTACATGGCCACAGAAAGGCTGGCTTATACAGCCATGTCTTTCAGTTTTTTCAGTGGCAGAATCTTAACCTTGGTTGATGCAGGCTTAGCCGCAACATCCATGGTTTCACCCGGACGGAATGGGTTTGGTACATTCTTACGGGCTTTCTGAGCAGGCTTTTTGATGGTCTTGATTTTCAGCAGACCTGGCAGAGTGAATTCACCAACGGCACGTTTTTTCAGGTGACGTTCGATAACAATGTTCAGCTCATCCAGTACTGCAGTCACATCTTTGCGGCTCAGGCCGGTGTTTTCTGCAATTTCGTTCAGGATCTGAGTCTTGGTGTATTTCTCAGACAGTGCGGTCACTTTACGCGCAGGTGCTGCAGCGGCAGCTTTAGCGGCCGGAGCCTTACGTGCAGGCGCTTTTGCTTTAGCAGGCGCTTTAGCCGGTGCTTTAGCTTTTGCTGGTGCCTTGGCTTTAGCAGCGGCTTTCGCTGGTGCTTTTGCTTTAGCAGGGGCTTTTGCTTTTGCTGGTGCTTTTCTTGCAGCCATAGTCAGATCCTTTTTAGAGTTTTGTTCCGGAGTCGGGCAGCTTTGAAACCGGCCTTTCTTCAGGCTTTTGCGTATCAGAGCGCCATTCGATTCTTAAGCAAAAAAACAGGGGTGGCAAGGGTTTTACCCCTGTTTTTCAGGCATTTTTGACTAAAAAGATGACTCAGGCTGCGTTTTCAGCCCAGTTTTTTCAGAACCCAGCCAAAAACGTCGCTGTAGCGTACTGGCATCAGCCGCTGCAGACGGTCCATCAGGCGCGCATCTCCACCGATCAGAATGCGGCGCTGACGTCGCTCCAGACCGCGAATAATTGTCTCTGCAGCCTGTGCCGGAGTGGTTCGCGCCATTTTCTCAAAGTCTTTTGCCTGCTCATCCAGAGACTTATCTCCGGTCATTGAGGTTTTCATGCGGCCATTACGTACGATGTTGGTCTTAATACCACCCGGGTGCACGGTGGTAACGAATACAGAGCTGTTTTTCAGCTCCTGGCGCAGGCACTCTGTGAAGCCGCGTACGGCAAACTTGGTTGCGTTGTAGGCTCCCTGAGTCGGCAGAGCGATGATGCCGAAGATGCTGGAGACATTGACGATGGCGGCTTCAGGGCGTTGCAGCAGGTGAGGCAGAAACTCCTTGGTACCCTGCACAACACCCCAGAAGTTGATGTTCACAATCCACTCCATATCGTCGTAAGACATGTTGCTGATGGTTTCGGACAGCGCGACACCGGCATTGTTGATGACAACATCGACCTGACCATGATCATCGACCACTTTCTTTGCGTAGGCGCTGAAGGCTGCACGATCCGCTACATTCAGCACGTCGAGGGTTACCTGGCCCTGACCGCTGAGCAGTGAACGGGTTTCTTCAAGTCCCTGCATATTGATATCGGACAGTGCCAGATGCGCGCCGCGCTGGTGAAAGGCCTGAGCGAGTGCGCGCCCAATGCCGGAAGCGGCGCCAGTGATAACGATGACTTTGTTCTGAAAAGAGTGCATAGGAGTTCCCTGCGGGCGGATTGTTATGGTTATGGCGCCAGACTAACGCTTTGCCGCCGTTGCTCAAGGTGAATATGTGACGATTTAGGTGCCTGGCGACGCTCTGCGGAACTATCGGAGGGGGGTAGAAATCCGTTATACTGCCCGCCTTTTATTTTATGGTCAGCCGCTCGCCCGTGATTTGGGCGCGGCTACGCTAAATTTGACGAATCGGAAGCAGGACCAAGCGATGCGCACGCACTATTGTGGTGATATCAACGAAACCTTGATCGACCAAACCGTAACCTTCTGTGGCTGGGTGCACCGTCGCCGTGACCACGGTGGTGTAATCTTCCTGGACGTACGTGACCGCGAAGGTCTGGTACAGGTGGTTTTTGACCCGGATACCGTTGAAGCGTTCAACACCGCAGACAGCGTTCGCTCTGAGTTTGTTGTACAGATTTCCGGTCGTGTTCGTGGTCGTCCTGAGGGCACCACCAACGCCAACATGAAGACTGGCATGATCGAAGTGCTGGGCAAGGAAATCAGCATCCTGAACAAGGCTGCTACTCCTCCGTTCCCGCTGGATGGCTACACCGATGTTGGTGAAGATATCCGTCTGAAGTTCCGCTACATGGATATGCGTCGTCCTGAAATGCAGGACAAGCTGCGCTTCCGTTCGAAAGTAACTTCTGTTGTGCGTCGCTACCTGGAAGAGAATGGCTTCCTCGATATCGAAACCCCGATTCTGACTCGTGCTACGCCGGAAGGTGCTCGAGACTACCTGGTACCAAGCCGTACTCACGAAGGTTCTTTCTTCGCTCTGCCGCAGTCTCCACAGCTGTTCAAACAGCTGCTGATGGTGTCCGGTTTCGACCGTTACTACCAGATTGCCAAGTGTTTCCGTGACGAAGATCTGCGTGCTGACCGTCAGCCGGAATTCACCCAGATTGATATCGAAGCCTCCTTCATCAATGAAGAAGACATCATGGGTCTGGCTCAGGGCATGATCAAAGAGATCTTTGCCAAAGAACTGAACGTTGATCTGGGCGATTTCCCACGTATGCCGTTCGCAGAAGCGATGAGCAAATACGGTTCCGATAAGCCGGATATGCGTATCCCGATGGAAATCGTTGACGTTGAAGAGTTCCTGCAGGATATCGACTTCAAAGTATTTGCTGCCCCGGCAAAAGATCCTAAGTGCCGCGTTGCTGCACTGAAAGTACCGGGTGGCGCAGAACTGTCCCGTAAGCAGATTGATGACTACACCAAGTTCGTCAGCATCTACGGTGCTAAAGGTCTTGCCTGGATCAAGGTGAATGAAATCGAGAAGGGTGTAGAAGGTCTGCAGTCTCCGATTATCAAGTTCATCGGTGATGACAACACCATGAAGATCATGGAAAAACTGCAAGCGAAGAACGGTGACATCATCTTCTTCGGCGCTGATAAAACCAAGATCGTTTGTGATGCTCTGGGTGCGCTGCGTTGTAAAGTGGCTGAGGACCTCAACCTGTATACGTCCGAGTGGGCTGCACTGTGGGTTGTTGATTTCCCGATGTTCGAAGAAAACGACGATGGTTCTCTGACTGCACTGCACCATCCGTTCACTTCGCCAAGCTGTACTCCGGAAGAAATGGCTGCCAACCCAACGGCTGCTCTGTCCCGTGCTTACGATATGGTACTGAACGGTTGCGAGTTGGGTGGTGGTTCTATCCGTATCCACGATCAGGATATGCAGGCGAAAGTATTCGACGTACTGGGTATCAGCGAAGAAGAACAGCGTGAGAAGTTCGGCTTCCTGCTCGACGCTCTGAAGTTCGGTGCGCCACCACACGGTGGTCTGGCATTCGGTCTGGATCGTCTGATCATGCTGCTGACCGGTGCGAACAGTATTCGTGAAGTGATCGCCTTCCCGAAAACTCAGTCTGCTGCCTGTGTTATGACTCAGGCGCCGGGCGAGGTGAGCACCGCGCAGCTGCGTGAGCTGAACATCAAACTGCGTGAAAAACCGAAAGCAGAATAATCTCTGACGGTTTAAATCGTAAAAAACGGGAGCTCAGCTCCCGTTTTTTTATGCTGCAAGGAATTCATATGAACAGGAAAATAAGTGCAAACCCGGCGTTGCTGTCGTTATCCGAAATTGCCAGTGATGCACACCTGCGTATTCAGCAGGATTTCGCCGATATTAATCCGGTGATCGGGGTTATGCAGGGGATGCGCCGCATGGGGATTCCCGCCGATGTGATGAGTATTGATTGCTTACAGACGCGCAAACGCATTCTGATTGTGCTGCATGATGAACATCCTGGACTGATTCAGTATCAATACACATTGATGGATCAGGACCCGGGCGATGACTATCAGGCTGTCAGCAGCACTGATTTCAGCGCAGATGTGTTGTATCGCTGGATCAGCGAATACTTTAAGGCGTGAAGTCTAAGACGCTGCCCTTAGCTGCGTAATTCAGCATTAAAGGGCGGTGATACGGTGCCGGTTTTTCACTTCCCGGCAACGTAATTTGCCACGCGACTCAGCCAGAGCTGTAAAATAAGAAACCATGCTGGCCAGTTTATGGCTGCCAGCATGGTAAGTTGAATGGCAATGTCGTGCGCGGATGCCGCTCAGCTTGCGCTTTTCTCCAGAGAATCGAGCAGCTTGTCTTTTTGTTCCCACAGTTCGCTGACCCATTGCTGGATTTCCAGGCGTAAGGACTCATCTTTCTGATAGTCGCCCTGGCTGAAATGCGGTGGAATCGGACACTCTTCAATGCGTACAACGCAGCGCTTGAAAGAACCGCACATCATGCCCCAGAAGGTTGGAATACCATCCGGGTAATGAATGGTCACGTTGGTCAGCGCGGTAAATTTGTCACCGAGGGCCTGAATGGCGAAGGCCAGACCACCGGCTTTGGGTTTCAGCAAATGCTTGTATGGCGATTGCTGGCCGAGATGCTTGCTGCCGGTGTAGCGGGTACCTTCCAGAAAGTTCATAACGCTGGTTGGCATGCGCGAAAATTTTTCACAGGCTTTCTGTGTTTCTTCCAGATCTTTGCCGGCTTTCTCCGGATGTTTGGCCAGATATTCTTTTGAATAACGGCGCATAAACGGAAAATCCAGTGCCCACCATGCCTGACCTACAATCGGCACGTAAGCGAGTTCCTGTTTAATGAAAAACTTCAGCAGTGGTACTTTGCCGAGGTAAGTGTTGTACAGAACAAAAATGTCGACCCAGCTCTGGTGGTTAGCAGTAATCAGGAACCACTGTTTCTTACCAATGCGGTCCAGCCCCTGAATGTCCCACTGCACTTTGTAAACGTTGTTCATCCACCACAGGATGCTGTTCACCCAGAGAGACGCAATACCAGTGATCACTGGGTTGGCGAATATCGCGGCCAGTCGTGCCGGCAGGATGATACGAAGCAGGATAAAGGAGTAAAGGAACACACCAAGAAAAAGCGTGTTCATCAGCAAAGCAACGGAACTGATGACACCCATCAGCAGGGAGCGTTTTTCGTCAGCAGGGTGTGGCACTCATTCAATCCTGTATTGGTCGTAGTGCCCGAATGTTATTGAATGGGTATGGCCCGTTCAACCTGCTGACGTCGTTTATTGTTGATTTTAATTCAAAAATGTATTGCCAGAATCTGCCTCTGAAGGTTTCGCCTCTGCGTTCTGATGCGTAACCGCGCCTTTAACATTGTTGAAGTCATCGAACATCAGCAGGGTGTTTTTCAGTTGTTCGCAAGCCCGTGGTGGACCTTCAGCAGTTCGACCAGAGCAACTATATGATCAGCGTTCAATGGCTGGCGGAATATTCAGTTCAGTACGTTGAGCGACGTGTGCGCGATAAGCTTCTAACGCTGATGTATCCCTATCGTTACCAGAAACACTTTTCACGGCCCGTTCATCTTCGTGGCGAGGGACAGCTCTTTGTTTTTGGTTCTAACAGTATTGCCGGGTTTAATGTCCCAGAGGCAAGCGTCGATAATATGAAGAGACGAACGTCGATAGTGTGCAGTGCAACAGGCGACAGCAACGGGCTGTTCCATGAAAAAAGGGGGGGGCAGGGGCATACAAAAAGCCGGCTCCTCTTGCGAGTGCCGGTTTCGTTTTGCTACTCAGTCAGACTGCCTGGTTGCACCAGAGTGTCTGACTAAGCGAGCAGTAGCTGTTTCAGCAGTTGTTGGCTGCTGTCAGCTGTTAGCAGCGATAATATCGCGCAACACCATCGGCAGAATGCCCTTGTGGCGAATCTGCTCAAGTTCAGAAGACGTATCCACACGAGACAGCAGTTTATGCTTTTCACTTGAGCCGTCTTTGCGCTTGATTGTCAGCGTTACTGAGCCACGTGGCGTCAGGCTATCAATACCCGCCAGATCGAAGGTTTCAGAGCCATCCAGATTCAGCGAACCCAGTGTCACGCCTTCTGGTAACTGCAGTGGCAGTACGCCCATACCCACCAGGTTGGACTTGTGAATACGCTCGAAGCTTTCAGCGATGATGGCTTTCACACCCAGCAGAGCAGGGCCTTTGGCCGCCCAGTCACGTGATGAGCCGGTACCGTACAGCTTGCCGCCAAATACAACCGATGGCGTGCCTTCCTGCTGGTAGCGGGAGGCAGCGTCGTAGATCGACATCTTCTCAGCGTCGCCATTAGCGTTGTAGTAGTTAGTAACCGCGCCTGTGGTGCCCGGCAGCATCAGGTTTCGGGCTTTTACGTTGCCGAAGATGCTGCGCAGCATCACGTGGTGGTTACCACGACGGGCACCCAGTGAAGTCAGGTCGTTGGCATCAACGCCGATCGACATCAGGTACTCACCCGGAGGAGAGTCAGGGCGGATACGGCTCACCGGTGATATATGGTCGGTAGTGGTGTTGTCATCGCACATCACCAGCATACGGGCGTTGCTGATGTTGTTCAGTGAATCGGCTGGAGTTTCCAGCGCGAAGCCATCAAAGAAAGAGATTTCCTGAATGTAGCTCGACTTCTCATCCCACTGATACACAGGGCCGGTCGGTGATTCCAGCTTCTGCCAGCTCTCCGGACCATCCAGTGAGTTTTCGTAGGTTGCGCGGAAGGCGGCTGGGTCCATGCACTCATGCATGGTTTGCGTGATTTCGGCGTTGCTTGGCCAGATGTCTTTCAGGAACACGTCATTGCCCTTAGCATCTTTGCCCAGTGGCTCTTTGGTCACGTCGATATTCACGTTACCAGCAATCGCCATGGCAATAACCAGCGGCGGCGACATCAGGAAGTTGGTATCAACATCCGGGTGTACGCGGCCTTCAAAGTTACGGTTACCCGACAGCACAGAAGACACAATAATGTCGTGGTCACGCAAGGCCGCTTCAATGCTTGGTGCCAGAGGGCCAGAGTTACCAACGCACGTAGTACAGCCGTAACCAGCGGTGTTAAAGCCCAATGCATCCAGATGCTCTTGCAGTCCGGCTTTGGTTAAGAAGTCAGTCGCTACCGGTGAGCCAGGTGCCATAGAAGTCTTAACGCCGTCCGGCACTTTCATGCCCAGTTGGTTGGCTTTTTTCGCCAGCAAACCAGCGGCAATCAGCAGGCCCGGGTTAGAGGTGTTGGTACAGGCGGTAATGGCGGCGATAACAATGTCGCCGTCTTTTAAGGTGCGCTCTGGCAGAGACTGGAAGATACCGGCTTCGTCGGCCTTAACCGGCGTAACGGTAGCTACTTCAGGGGTGCGATTGCCTGCAGTGGCGGCTTGCTGGAATACCTTACCGATATCGCCCAGCGGCAGACGGTCTTGCGGGCGTTTTGGTCCGGCAACAGATGGCTCGACGGTCGACAGATCCAGATGCAGCAGGTCGGTGTAGCGTGGCAGTTTCTGACCCGCTTTCCACGCCATGTTCTGCGCCTGGTAATAAGCCAGTGGTAGGTCGCCATCGCGGCCGGTGGCTTTCATATAGTCAGCGGCGATTTCATCAAACGGGAAGAAGCCCATGGTGGCGCCGTATTCCGGTGACATATTGGCGATGGTCGCGCGGTCTGGCAGAGACAGGTTCGCGCTGCCTTCACCCACGTATTCCACGAATTTACCCACCACACCGCGCGGGTACTTACGCAGCATTTCGGTGATGGTTAATACCAGATCGGTGGCGGTCACGCCTTCGCGCAGGGCGCCGGTCAGCTCAACGCCAATCACTTCCGGTGCCAGCATTTCCATCGGCTGGCCCAGCATAGATGCTCCAGCTTCAATACCACCTACACCCCAGCCAACAATACCCAGTGCATTAGCCATTGGCGTGTGGCTGTCCATACCGATCAGGGTATCCGGGATCATCAGCTCATCTTGTTCAAGGTAACCCTGAGCCAGATATTCCAGGTTCACCTGATGCACGATGCCGGTTTGCGGCGGAATAATGCGGATGGTGTTAAACGCCTGCGCGCCCCATTTCAGGAAGGCATAACGCTCTTTGTTACGGGCAGCCTCCAGCTCGCTGTTAATGCGCAGCGACGCCGGGCTGCCGGTGTTGTCCATGGTGACCGTGTGGTCGATCACCAGATCAGCACGCACCAGCGGCTCAATAATGGATGGGTTCAGGCCCATACGTTCAACCGCAGAGCGCATCGCCGCAAAATCGACGATGGCGGGTGTACCGCTCAGATCGTGCATGATCACACGACCGGCGGTGAACGGAATTTCTACCGGCTCTTTACCCTGATGCTCAGGCCAGTTACCCAGCGCCTGCAGCTGCTCAACCGTGATGCCGTTTTTGCCGACATTACGCGCAATGCCTTCAAGAATAGGGCGCAGAGAAAACGGCAGATCATCCAGATTGATGCCGAAGCGTTCCGCGGTGTCTGGCAGGCTGTGAAAGCGATGAGACGTGCCTGGCAGAGTCTTAACCGAGCTTGAAGGGTCGAAATGGGTAGGTGATGTCATGCTGGATTCCTGACAGGTTGTTGAGTGCAGGGTTGGCAGAAGCCTGAATTGTCGCCAATTTTAGCGCGATAAGGGGCTAAATCAAGGTTTATGACTGCCGCTTTAGTCGGATTGTATACAATCTTGTGCGGCTCAGGTTTTAGATTGTCGTGCTGAAGTCGGTAGAGACGGCAGGGGCAGGGAATTGGGCAATGCAGCGGGGAGGGTGTTGTGTATGTTCAGTAACGTGATGAGCCGTAAATTTCAGATTTGCGGCTCATAAATGGGCGATATTTGAGCCGCAAAGCCGTTGCTGGAGGGTCACCAAGGCCGTCGGGGCGGGCAATGCCCGAGATATAAGAGAGCTAGCGTGGGTGTCCTGATAGTGTTCGCTGATAGTGTTCGCGTTGGCTGCTTATCGCGGGCGGTAGGAGCGGGCCATGCCCGCGATATAAACAACTCAAGTGCTAACGTGGGTGTCCCGCTAGGCGCGCTTCCCGCTAGGCGCGCTAGGCGAAAAACCAGTACTTTATACGTAGACAATAAAATTGACTTTTCTGTTATTAATGACGCAGATAGCCTGTGCAACAGGCTCAGAATGAAAGGTTTGGCAGTACGTTTTGCATTAGTGCGTGTGTGATTTTCTGTGAAAGTTTCCACTGCGATGTTGTTTTAACGTCGGTGTCTTGATTATTTCGATGACTAAAAAATATCCTCCGAGCTAAAAAAGGATAAATCACCACTAGTTCAAACCTGGCAAAGATAAAGAAATATTCGAACGAAGCTTATGCTTATATCGAAGAATATTATTAATGACACGGAAGAATAGAAATGCCCAAGTCGCCCAAAAAAGTACCGGCCAAGAAGAAGGTGGAGAGACGTAAAACAAAACACGAAAGCATATTAGGTAAACATCCCACTGGAAAAAACTTTGGTAGCTTCACTGCGTCAACAGATTCAGTTACTGCTAAAAGTATTGCGCATCGTGCCCTATTACTTCCTGACGACAAGGTTGATGATGCCGTTCAAGAGCTAAGAATCGCGCTGATCGAGCATCATGCAAGCCCCGAAATGATAGCGCGAGACAACAGAAAGATTACTTCTCTAAAAAGACTTGGTTACACCCTCGATGATGCTAATGTACAGCGTTTTCCAACTCACTCAGATACACAGAAAGGTAACTTAACGGAAGTTTTTCTAGCTGAATATATTAGTGCTTCGTCTGGGGCTGATCTTCCAGTATATCGATTAAGGCACAATCCAAACGTAGAGCAATCCATGAAGGGAGATGATGTCTTAGCCTTTGACTTTCGGGGTAGAAGGCCCCGAATAATAATCGGAGAAGCAAAATTCAGAGGTGTACCATCCAAAACAGCTGTCGAAGAAATAATTATGGGGCTTAATAGTTCTTACCATGGAGGTCTGCCTGCTTCCCTACAGTTTGTAGCAGATAGACTATATGAATCTGGTCAAAACGGATTAGCTGACCAGATAGAAAGCTGCGCTCTACATATGGCCAATGGGAACCTCGATCTAAATTATGCTGGAATACTCTTAAGCAATAAAAACAGTGCCAATCCGATCAATGCTCATGCAGATAGCAATATACGCGAACTAGTCATGATCTCATTGGCCATGTCCAACCCCAACGAATTAGTTACTGCATGTTTTGAGGGGATTGAGGAGGAAGCGCATGGCAATCCCTAGAGAAACCGCGCAAAGAATAATCGAGAGCTTTCAAGCGGATAGAACTTCAAACCTTTTTGCCCAATCAAATGCCAGCCATCTGCTATATGAAGTCGGTAGAATTAAAAGGACAGCCACTCTAAGAAAAACCAGTTTTGGCTGCCAGCAGGGGTGCCGTGTTAAGCCAATCAGTTTTGGTGTCGTGGTTTGGAGCAGGCTTTGGTCATTAGGCCGAATTATGTGGAAATATCCGGGATTTCAGACACGCGAATCCCTCAGACGTACCTGATTTTTAAAAGATTGCGAAAGAAATGCTAGCCGAAGGCTGTTCGGCAGCGATTTAGTCCAGGTGGGCGCTGATAATTTAGCCGCTCACAGGTTGAGCGCAGCTTTTCTTCGTTTCCAGCGAAGGTGCTGAACGTATTTTCGAAGCTTTGCGTCATGCTTAGCCAGCGGTCTTCATCCAATCCCAGTCGATCGAGAATCTGAGCGGAACTGTCTGAAATAAACCCACGCTTGTCATCGCGAATGATTCGTCCGGTTGCATCAACCAGTTCCATATAGTCGGTCAACTTCATTGCGATGCCTTCAAGCATATTCTGACGAGGATTACCGGCAAAGGGCAGAAGCTCTTTGGGTTGTTGAAATAAGTGATTAGGTGCCTGTGCTGTTTGTGCTTTTTCGGCTCTGCGCTTAATAGATGTGTGGTCAGAGTCTTCCGGTGTTTTTGCCATGCAGGCTCGAACAGGGTTGAGATCAACATAGGCCATACAGGCGGCGAGTGCGGCTTCATCAAGCAGCGCCTGCGATTTGAAACGCCCCTCCCAGAATCGACCAGTGCAGCCATCTTCAAGATTAGCTTCACGGGCGACAGATTCGTTCAATACACGCATAAACCAGCTGATATCCGTGAGCCGGGAGCGCCACTCGGTGATGTATATTTGCAGACGAGCCAGGTCGGCTTTGTTGAGCTCATCACCGCGTAAAAAGCGCTGAGAGAGGAGATTGCCTTTAAACAGCGAGTGCCAGCGCTCTATGACTTCTTCATCTGTCCAGGACCTGCTAGCTTGAGAGTCAACATAAAGAACGACGTGGTAGTGATTGCTCATAATGGCATAAGCGGCAATCTGAATAGCAAAGACCTGAGGGAGTTCTAAGAGTTTATTCTCAAGCCAGCCTCGGCGGTGTTCGTAACTTTCACCGGTTATGTCATCGGCGCCACACAGAAATGCACGGCGCACACAGCGCGAAATGCAGTGATAGTAGGGCGTATCTTCAATGGATACCTGCTGCTTCCTTGGCTTTGGCATAATCAGATTCCGACGGATGGCTGAATTTCCAGAGTAGTCAGTGGTTGCATATTGATCAATCAGAAGAATGTGTTAGCGTGGGTGTCTCGGTAGTAGTGGGTTGATACCTTCAACTGCTGCTTTGTACTCTTCCAGATTCGGTGTGTTAACGTGGGTGTCTGAGTGGTCTTTGTTTGCGGCTCATAAATGGGTGATATTTGAGCCGTAAAACGGGCCTTGGCATATCATCGCAGGAGAAGTGCTAATGTGGGGGGGCTCGTCAGCGATCACTATGAGCTTCCATGGCATCTATTGCCTCAGTTTACTAGGTCGCTGTTGATAGGTATTGTCTACTCCAATAGCTGAAGGGAATCTGCTAACCGATGAAACTTGAATACAAGAATGGTGTTCGTATTACCAAGTTCGTACATGAAAAAGATGCTTTTGAGGCAGCATTGGATGGGTATGAACAGAGACTAAAGACCTACTATGCTTCGAGCTCTCGTACAGAAACCGAGGATGAACGGAGAAAAGCAGTGGCTGAAGCCATGTCCTTCTTGAGTATGGAGCGGGCTAAACTCAGCACTATTGCCTCACTGCAGGATCAACTTCGGGATTACCGTGCGCAAGGAATGAAAGCGACATCAGAAAACTCTGATATGTGGAGTCGCGCGGAAGCACTCGATGTGTTGCAAGCGGAGTCCCATCACGGATACAACGGTGTAAGGGTGCTTGAACGTAATATGGCAGCTGAGGGTGTGCCAAAACCCAGCGCACGTCACACTGCGCATCATATCTGCCCTGGCAAAGGCAAACTACCCGCAATATCCAGACAGACCAGGGTTCATTTACATACACACGGTATTCGAATAAATGATCCCGCGAATGGGGTTTATCTAATGACTCGTGACAAAGAAACTCCTCACTGGTCAATGCCTGACTCCCGTGGGCACAAAACGTATCATACCGAGGGCTACGAAAGACTCGTCTGAGAAAGGCTTTCACACCTAAATGGCCAGGACAAAATAAAAACGCAACTCCAGGTGATCGGTCGACTTATGCAGCAGAACAATGTAACAGTCATGATTGATAAGGCAGGAGAAACGACCATTGCCTAGTTTCTACGCTATAAAATACACCGATTATGATTACATGATGTTATCGCTTGATGCCATGGACATCATTCGAAAGGCGCCCCGAGATCAGGGGTTGGAATTCGACGATATCATGTCATTCAGTAGTCGAGATACTCAATTCTCTTCATGGTGGCGCGCCCCTGAAACATCTTTCATTCCAAATTCTGGCGCGAGAAACCCGAGGGTGCCAGACATAGTCATATGGCAAGCAGGCGCTGCATTGGTACTCAGCCCAAAAGCCAAAAGACTTCTTGGATATTTACTCCAGCCTTATGGGGAGTTTCTACCTGTAAGGATTATGAATGAATCCGATCCATATTGGATATTCAACTGCCTTAGTCGAAAAGACGCAGACCCTACGTTGAGCGCTTGGGACAACGTCGGTGGTGCGTCTCTAAATATTCTGAGCATTGGATTTCAAGAGGAAGCCAACGATCCGCCTGTTTTTAAAACGGAGTTTGATAACTCTACGTCGCTTTACTGTACCGAGCGCTTTAAACGTGCTCTGGAAGATTTCGATCTCAAGGGCGTTACCCTTTCGCCCTGCGGAGCAATAGCCTCGCTTGATGAAGAAATTCAGAACATCGGAAATTAAGTGGGACCTATCAAGAAAGGCGCTTTTACATTGCGGTCCATGTAACTTCGCGCTTTATTTTGGGCTATGTACCCAAGGCAGATTATCTTTATATAACGTTGTGAGGCGCAGACTATGAGTAATGAGAAAGTCAAAAGCCTGGCGGAAAAGCGGAGCGAGAAGCAAACTGAAACGATTCAGGACGCTATCAAGCGGGCAAAGCAGCTTATCCGCAACAATAACGCAGAGCATATTGAAGAGCCGGAAGGGCTTGCGTCAGGGGATATGGAGAAATTTCTGAGTGACCCTGATGAATATGAAAAGGAAGATAAAGATGAGTGATACAAAAAAACTCCAGTCTGATGTCAGAGCAGGATAAGCAGCTGAAGCCACTTGCTGGCGAAGTCGATCCGAAAGAAGCAAAAACAAAAGTGTTTTTGGCAATGCAAAAAGCGAAAAATAAAATTAAGCAAACTGCACGTTAATCAAAGCTATTGTTACAGATGCAGACACAAAAAACCGGCTCCTCTCTCGAGTGCCGGTTTTTTATTCGATCGCGTTTTGTTTCAACAGAAGCCGATCAGTTCAGTGAGCTGCATAAGCTGATTTTAAACCCGCCTAAATCTACTCTTCGTCATTGATCTTTTGTGCTTGTCCCATATGGCTGTGGGGAACAAAACCCAATCTTTCGTTCTGAGCTTAGCCCGCTGCCTGAACGCGAAGGTCAGGGCAGTGGGCTAATCGCCTCAAGCTAATTAGATAGCTTTCAGAGGGATAGATGGACGAGCCAGATCTTCAGACGGTGGAGCGAAAGAAGTCAGGTTGATACCGTCAACCGCTGCTTTGTACTCTTCCAGAGTCGGGAAGCGAGCCAGAATAGTGCCCAGAACAATCATTGGGTAGAGCCTAGTCCTGTTGCGTTGGCTGTAAGTGTAATTCCAATAGTTGACTATTTAAGTCCGAGAAGTATCCCGTAGACTGATGATACAATCGATTCTTGGGCACATTTACGGCTGTTTATTCAGTCTATACAACCATCAAAGAAGACGTCACGGAGGATCAGAAGATGTTGAATGCTAAGGAAGGAACGGTTCTGCATAAGGCCATATCAGAAAGCCATTCTGACAAAGACCACGAAGTGTTCGAACGAGTAGAAAGTAAGTTCGCAAAGGCCGCAAGATTCAAAACTCAAGCGAAGGTGCAAGCTTACATCGCCTCCGGCACTCAGATGAGCTCAATAGATCTGCTTAGAGAAAAGCATTCTTCAGCAGTACTTGGCAAGCATCTTCGTTGGGCTGGCGTCGAGCGTCCAGGAGCTAATTGGGAGGCGCATCACATTGTTTCGGGGGATCACCGAGAAGCCAGTGTCTCTAGAAGTTATTTAGCTGATGTGGATATCAAAATACGAATTGATGACCCTGACAACGGCAGCTGGATGCCAAAAACTAAAGCCGATGCCCGTCCAACTATCTATCCTGATGCCATCGGCCATAATAGAATTCATCGCCAGCGATACTATGACTGGATTCAGAACTCGTTAGCCATAATGGACGATCCACTACAAGTAAGGGCTTTTCTGAATACAGTCAGAACTCAGCTTCTGCACGGCAATATCAAACCAGAAATAAAGCTTCAACAGGAAATAGATGGGGCTGAATATTACGACTGGCTGAAAAAGAATCAAACATTATGAGTTATAAGTTACTTCACGATTACAAGAGCACCTTATCTTTTCATATTGAAAACGAAGAGCTATGGACAAAAATGCCTGACTACTCTCCTCGTTTTAGGGCTAAGCCGCGAGCTGGGAGTTGGGTAGCCCCTGATGCCGAATTTTTCGCAAGTCATAATTACGAAGGTGACCCTTCAGTAATGCCTCCGGATGTATGTACTTGGTCTACTGGCAATCTAGTGTTCAGCGAATATGCTTACAAGGTTTTTAAATCATTGCTCGAACGGTCTGGTGAATTCCTGCCCACCAATGTTAATGGTTCGACATACTATCTATTTAATACCTTACTCGTCATTCCTGAAGAGGGTGTGATTAAAGATAACGCGATAGATGTGATTGACTCTGGCGTTCACCTTGGTTTAGACAATATTCTCTTTAATGAAGAAGTACTGGACGGTGCCGTTATATTCAAAAGTAGCACAGATCGTCTTGTGCACAGTTACAGCACTGGCGAATTCAAAAACCTTTACGAAAAAAATGGTTTTAAAGGTCTAAAGTTTGAAAAAGTAATGTGTAGTAATCCTGCCCCAATTTGACAGTTGCCCGTTTTAAGTTACTCACTCAAATTTAAAGATCACTGAAGAATGAGTGATTTAGGCGGGAGGATAGTCGATCTTTTCCAGACACAAAAAAACCGGCTCCTCTTTCGAGTGCCGGTTTTTTTATTTGATCGCGTTTTGTTTTCAGTAGAAGCCGATCAGTTCAGTGAGCTGCACAGGCTGTTGCCTGAATCCGCTTTCGTCATTGATCTTTTGTGCTTGCCCACGGTGTGGGAAACAAAACCCAATCTTTCATTCTGAGCTAAGCCCGCTGCCTGAGCCAGAAGGTCAGGGCAGTGGGCTGATTCCCTCAAAAGCTTAGATAGCTTTCAGAGGGATGGCTGGACGAGCCAGATCTTCAGACGGCGGAGCGAAAGAAGTCAGGTTGATACCGTCAACTGCTGCTTTGTACTCTTCCAGAGTCGGGAAACGACCCAGAATAGTAGACAGAACAACCATTGGGGTAGAACCCAGCAGAGACTCACCTTTCTTCTCAGCGCTGTCTTCTACAACACGGCCCTGGAACAGACGGGTAGAAGTTGCCAGTACGGTGTCACCCGGTTCGGCTTTTTCCTGGTTACCCATACACAGGTTACATCCAGGACGCTCCAGGTACAGTTGGTTTTCGTACTTGGTACGTGCTGCTTCTTTCGGATGTGCATCATCGAAAATGAAGCCAGCGTATTTCGCCAGAATGTCCCAGTCGCCTTCAGCTTTCAGCTCGTCAACGATGTTGTACGTTGGTGGCGCTACAACCAGTGGTGCTTTGAAGGTGATAGGACCGTTCTTCTCCAGGTTGCGCAGCATAGCAGCGATGATCTGCATGTCACCTTTGTGAACCATACAAGAACCAACGAAGCCCAGGTCAACTTTACGGCCATCGTAGTAAGAAGCCGGACGGATTACGTCGTGGGTGTAACGCTTGGATACGTCTTCGTTGTTTACGTCTGGGTCAGCAATCATTGGTTCGTCGATTGCGTCCAGGTCAACAACAACTTCGGCGTAGTACTTAGCGTTGTCATCCGGAGCCAGAGCAGGTGCTTCGCCAGACTTAACTTCAGCAATACGCTTGTCAGCCAGGCCGATCAGCTTCTGCAGCATGCCAGCTTCGTTGTCCATGCCTTTGTTGATCATGATCTGGATACGGGACTTAGCCAGTTCCAGAGACTTGATCAGGGTTTCATCGGTAGAGATACAGATAGAAGCTTTCGCTTTCATTTCTGCAGTCCAGTCGGTGAAGGTGAAGGCCTGGTCAGCCAGCAGAGTACCGATCTGTACTTCGATTACACGACCCTGGAACACGTTTTCGCCGTTGAACTGCTTCAGCATCTGCGCCTGAGTGGCGTGTACGATGTCACGGAAGTCCATGTGTGGCTTCATGTTGCCTTTGAAAGTTACCTTCACAGACTCTGGGATTGGCATTGCTGCTTCACCAGTGGCCAGTGCGATAGCAACAGTACCGGAGTCCGCACCGAACGCGACACCTTTAGACATACGGGTGTGAGAGTCACCACCGATGATGATCGCGCGATCGTCAACAGTAATGTCGTTCAGTACCTTGTGGATTACGTCGGTCATGGAGTGGTAGATGCCTTTCGGGTCACGTGCAGTGATAACACCGAATGCATTCATGAACGCCATCAGCTTAGGCGTGTTGGCCTTAGCTTTGTTGTCCCATACAGAAGCTGTGTGACAGCCAGACTGGAACGCACCATCAACGCTTGGGGAGATGGTAGAAGCCGCCATAGACTCCAGTTCCTGACAGGTCATAGGACCAGTAGTGTCCTGAGAACCTACGATGTTTACTTTAACGCGAACGTCAGAACCAGCGTGCAGTGGGGTCTTGGAAGTTACACCAACGGCGTTGCGGTTGAAGATTTTTTCAACAGCAGTCAGGCCCTGGCCTTCGTTAGAGATTTCTTTAGACGCAGCGTAAACAACCGGTGCTTCGATGCCCAGAGTTTCAGCAGCGAAGGTCTGGATTTTCTTACCGAAAGTTACTGCATAAGAACCGCCGGCTTTCATGAATTCCACTTTTTGTGGAGTGAAAGCAGAGGCTACATCAACCAGTACATTGCCTTCGCTGTCCAGCAGCTTCTTGGCTTTGGTGTCGATGGTCAGAACGGTACCGGTTTTAACAGAGAATTTCTCTTCCAGTACTGGATCGCCGTTTGCGTCACGTACGATTTCGCCGTTTTCGTCTTTTTTCTGTACCCAGTTTTTCAGGTCCAGACCGATACCGCCGGTTACACCAACAGTGGTCAGGAAGATAGGCGCGATACCGTTGGTACCAGCAACTACCGGACGGTTGTTAACGAACGGGATGTATGGAGAGGTTTTTTCACCAGCCCACAGCGCCACGTTGTTTACACCGGACATACGGGAAGAACCTACGCCCATGGTGCCTTTCTCTGCGATCAGCATCACTTTAGCGTCTGGGTTTTCTTCGCCCATTTTTTTGATTTCTTGCTGAGCTTCAGGAGAAATCATGCACAGGCCGTGCAGTTCACGGTCAGCACGGGAGTGAGACTGGTTGCCTGGAGACAGCAGGTCGGTAGAGATGTCACCTTCAGCAGCGATGTAGGTGATTACTTTAATTTTCTCTGGGATGTCGTCCAGCTTGGTGAAGAATTCTGCTTTTGCGTAGCTTTCCAGAATGTCTTTAGCAATGGCGTTGCCTGCTTTGAAAGCTTCAGCCAGACGAGTGGTGTCTGCGTCGTACAGGAATACCTGAGACTTCAGAACTTCACCAGCTGCAGCGTTGTTGGCATCGTCAGACAGAGCGATGTCCAGCAGAGCTTCAACAGATGGGCCGCCTTTCATGTGAGACAGTTGCTCTAAAGCGAATTCCGGAGAGATTTCAGCAACAGTTTCTGCACCAGTAACGATGTCTTTCAGGAACTTAGCTTTAACACCAGCCGCTGGAGTAGTACCTGGCAGAGTGTTGTAGATGAAGAAGTTCAGAGAAGCTTCGCGCTCTGCATTGCCGGTATCTTTGATCTGAGCAATGATTTCAGACAGCAGTTCTGCACTATCGATTGGTTTTGGGTGTAAACCCAGGTCCTTTTTACGAACCTCGATTTCTTCCAGGTATTCTGAATACAGACTCATTAGCGACCCTCTCAAGCCTTAGTAGCAATGTGCTGGCACTTCAGGTCATCAACGAAGACAGTATGTTGCTCTGACATTTCGCTATGGCTGAGTACCGTTATGTTCGATGGGTGGTTTCTTAAAAGGACGATCAGCCCCATTAAAACCGGTTATCCATCTATGGTGGCGCGTATTATAGCGGAATAATGCCGGCAAGATCATTAGTCCCCCTGATGTGCATCATTCATAAGATTAATGGTTGGTATAGGCGCTATTTTTTCAGTTTATCGGGGGGGCGGATCGGATTATCAGGAACAGATCCGCAGGTCGCAACTGGCCCCGCGGCCCGCCGTGGCGGGGCTTCAGGGCGGTGTAATGACCCTTGTTGCAGGTCTGGCTGATCCTGAGTTTTGGCACAAAAGGCCTGTTCCGTGCCATTGAGTAACCGGTATAGTCGAAAAAAACAATAAGCCCGACTTTAGTCGGCCATCTGCAGCCAGGACATCAGCATGACCATTCAGACGCACAAACGTACCTGTAGCCTGTGTGAGGCTACCTGCGGTATCGAAATTCGTTATGACGACAAAACAGGCGACATTGCGTCTGTCAAAGGCGACAAGTCCGACCCATTCAGTCGCGGCTATATCTGCCCCAAGGCTACGGCATTACAGGATTTGCAGAATGATCCGGATCGACTGCGCCGGCCGCTGAAGCGTACTGCCGATGGTTGGCAGACCATCAGCTGGAAACAGGCTCTGAAGGAAGCTGCCGACGGCCTGGCTGGAGTGCAGCAGCGCTATGGTCGGGATTCAGTCGCCAGTTACCTGGGTAATCCCAACGTACATAACTACGGCAACCTGCTGTTTGGGCCGATGCTGCTGCGTGCCCTGGGGTCAAAGAACAAGTTCTCGGCTACCTCCGTCGATCAGCTTCCGCATCATATGGCCAGTCTGATGATGTTTGGCCATCAGCTGATGATTCCGGTGCCGGATATTGATCGCACGGATTTTCTGATTGTTATGGGCGGCAATCCGCTGGCCTCTAACGGCAGTCTGATGACGGCGCCGGATATCAAGAATCGCCTTAAGGCCATTCGTGGACGTGGCGGCAAAGTTCTGGTCATCGACCCGCGTCGTACAGAAACGGCAGATGTTGCTGATGAGCACTGGTTTATTCGTCCGGGGCAGGATGTGTTCCTGCTGCTGTCGGTGTTACATGTCATGCTGCATGAATACACTCAGACACTTCCTGAGTTGCCTGCCTATGTTAAAGCGGCTGATTTAAAAGAACGGGTTAAAAGCTGGACGCCGGAAGCAACCGAGGCACGTACCGGTATTGCTGCCACACAGGTTCGTTCACTGGCTGAGCAGTGGCTGCAGGCCCGTTCAGCCGTTTGCTATGGCCGTATGGGCTTATCAGTACAGGAGCACGGCGGACTGTGCCAATGGCTGATTAATGTGCTGAACATAGTAACGGGTAATTTTGATCGTCAGGGTGGGGCGATGTTTACCCGCCCGGCGGCGGATTTACCTGCGGTGACCGCTGCTCAGGGTGGGCGCGGACATTACGCCAAATACCACAGTCGTGTTCGCGGTTTACCGGAATTTGGCGGCGAGCTGCCGGTGGCGACACTGGCCGAGGAAATTCTCACCGAGGGCGAAGGACAGATCCGGGCGTTGTTTACCATGGCGGGTAACCCGGTTATCTCAACCCCGAATGCCAGCCAGCTGGATAAAGCGCTGGGATCGCTCGATTTTATGGTGTCGCTGGATTACTACGTCAACGAAACCACACGTCATGCCAACCTGATTCTGCCACCGTGCGGACCGTTAGAGCGGGATCACTATGATCTGATATTCAATGTGCTGGCGGTGCGTAACGTTGCTAAGTACTCGGCGCCGCTGATGAAGCGTGATAAACAATCGCCGGAAGACTGGCAGATTCTGGCCGGGTTAACCAGGCGTCTGACGCGCGGGCCGCTGAAAAAGCGCCTGATGACGAAGCTGACGTTGTCAGTTATGAGCTGGATGAAGCCGCAAGGGATTCTCGATCGTTTGCTGCGCTCCGGCCCTTACAAACTGACGCTGAAACAGCTGAAGCGGCAGCCGGAAGGTATGGATCTGGGGGCGTTAAGTTCCTGTATGCCGGCGCGGCTGTTTACCCGTGATAAGCAGCTGGATCTGACGCCGCAGGTGTATGTCGACGCGCTTGAGCAATTGTCGGGCAGTTTGTCAGAGCCGGCACCTGAGTTTGTGTTGATTGGCCGCCGTCATATTCGCTCGAATAATTCCTGGCTGCATAACAGCCAGCGCCTGATTAAAGGGAAGTCACGCTGCACACTGATGCTCAATCCGCAGGATGCCAGTCGTCAGGGGATTGAGCAGGGGGCAACCGTTGAGGTCAGCTCCCGTGTTGGCTGTGTACAGGTCGAGGCCGAAGTGACTGAAGAGCTGATGCCAGGTGTGGTCAGTCTGCCGCATGGCTGGGGTCATAATTACGATGGCTCACGCCTGACAATCGCCAGTTCAGCGCCCGGCGTTAATTGTAACGAGCTGACCGATGATCAGTTTGTTGACCGTCTGACCGGTAATACCGCGCTGAATGGTGTGCCGGTTAGCATTCGCGCCATTGGCTGAGGTCATCTGTGGCAATTGTCTTTAGCGCTGACAATTGCCAAAATGCCGAATCCTTTTCTTAAGAGCAGAAGCCTGTGCACATAGTTGCTGACGAAAACATTCCGTTGTTAAACGAGTTCTTTGGTGAAATCGGCGAGATCACCCGGGTTGAGGGGCGCTCTATGAGCAAGTCCGACCTGGAGGGCGCAGATATCCTGCTCGTGCGCTCGGTAACGAAGGTTAATCGTCAGCTGCTGGAAGGTACCACGGTTCGTTTTGTGGGTACTGCCACCATCGGCACCGATCATATCGACACTGACTATCTGCAGGAGGCCGGTATCGCCTTTGCCAGTGCCCCGGGTTGCAATGCCCAGGCAGTGGTTGATTACGTGCTCAGTGCGTTGTCTGTGGTGGTTGATGAGCGCGGTGTGCAGTTCTCCGACTTGTCGGTGGGCATCATCGGCGTTGGTAATGTTGGTTCTTTACTGCGTGCCCGGCTGGAATCTATGCGTGTAACGGTGCTGGCGGTTGATCCGTTCAGGGACCCGGAAGAGGTGGGAGAGCTGGTTTCTCTCGATGAAGCGCTGACAGCTGATGTGGTGACGCTGCATACCCCTCTGACCAAAGATGGCGAGCATCCGACCTGGCATCTGATTGATGCAGAGCGTCTGGCGCAGATGAAAACAGATGCCTGTCTGATTAACTCTGGCCGTGGCCCGGTGGTGGATAATCAGGCGCTGCTGGCCCATATGCGGGCTAACCGCAATTTTGAAGCGATTCTGGATGTCTGGGAAAACGAGCCAGAAGTTGATCTGGACGTTATGCACCGTTGCTTACTGGCAACTCCGCACATTGCCGGTTATTCGCTGGATGGCAAAATGCGCGGTACCGAATATGTGTATCAGGGCTTGTGTGAATTCTACGGTCTGCCGATTCGCCGCAAACTGGCGCAGTTCCTGCCGGAGCCAGGCGTTAAGCGGGTGAATTTCTCCGATCAGGTGCCGCTCAATCAGGCGTTGCGTACCGCGATTCGTGCAGCCTATGAAATTCGGGTCGATGACGGTGTGATGCGCACGGCGATGAAGCGTTCTGATGATTTGCGTGCGACCTTTGATGCTTTGCGGAAAAACTATCCGTTACGCCGAGATATTCCGACCCTGCGTGTCGGTGTACCGGCTAAGTGTCATGATCTGCAGGATGTGCTGGCCGCGGCTGGCTTTGATGTGCGGATTAAATAACAGCCTGTCTACGCCTGCTGGCTGGCCAGCAGGCACTCTCTGATCAGCTCTCCGACCCACAGCGAATCGTTTTGCAAACGAGCGAATTCCAGTACCTGAAATACCGGTGTTGCGTCCGTTAAGGCGCCGTTATGGTCACGCAGGTAGTGGTTTTCGACAGGCGGGATCAACCGGGTAAAGGCCTTGCTGGTAAGAACAAAGTCATCCACCGAGTCCTGGCGGTTGATGTTGCTGAAGCGGATAAATCCTTCTTCCTGTAACCATTGCACAGCGCCCAGTGCTGCCATGTGGCGGGGGCTGTGCAGGCCGAATTCGTCAACGGTATCGGGGCCGGAAATATCTTCGATAAACAGCGGTTGCTGGCGCGGAAAGGCGCGCAGCCCACTCAGCAGAATGGCTGCGCAATCCATGTAGAAGTCATCGATATGGACGTCCAGCATGGTGGTTTCCTCAGGCCTGACGATAACTCGCGAAGAACTGCTGAGTTTTTTCCATGGCCGTGTTCAGATCTT
Source organism: Thalassolituus marinus (assembly GCF_020320395.1). Taxonomy (GTDB): domain Bacteria; phylum Pseudomonadota; class Gammaproteobacteria; order Pseudomonadales; family Oceanobacteraceae; genus Venatoribacter; species Venatoribacter marinus. Next base: position 127,808 of record NZ_JAEDAH010000020.1, read on the forward strand.
CCGGACGAGGCAGGAACACCACGCGGAAATGGTCCGGGTATGGCCAGTTAAATGCAGTACCGTGAACGACCAGAATGCGCTGTTGTTCCAGCAGATCGAGCACCATGCGTTCGTCATTGCGGATATTAAATTTCTTAATATCGACTTTCGGGAAGCAGTACAGCGCCCCTTGCGGTTTGGTACAGGATACGCCCGGAATCTCGTTGAGCATCTCCCAGGCGATGTCGCGCTGCTGACAGATGCGGCCTTCCGGAGCAACCAGGTCATTAATGCTCTGATAGCCACCCAATGCAGTCTGGATGGCATACATGGCTGGCACGTTAGCGCACATACGCATGGAGGCCAGCAGTTCCAGACCCATGATGTAGTCGCGTGCTTTGTGTTTGGCGCCACTGATGATCATCCAGCCGGAGCGGAAGCCTGCCAGACGGTAGTTCTTGGACAGACCGTTGAAGGTAATGATCAGCAGGTCGTCGGCCAGTGAAGCCGTTGAGGTGTGTGTGGCACCATCAAACAGGATTTTGTCGTAGATCTCATCGGAGAAAACAATCAGGTTGTTCTGACGCGCGATTTCCAGCATCTGCGTCAGCATTTCTTCCGGATAAACGGCACCCGTCGGGTTATTCGGGTTGATCAGCACCAGTGCGCGGGTTTTCTCGGTGATCTTGCTGCGCATATCGTCCAGATCCGGCATCCAGCCAGCACCTTCGTCACAGATGTAATGCACGGCGCGACCGCCGGACAGAGACACAGCACCGGTCCACAGCGGGTAATCAGGTGCTGGCACCAGAACTTCGTCACCATTATTCAGCAGGGCCTGCAGTGCCATAACAATCAGTTCTGACACGCCGTTACCAACGATAATGTCTTCGATGGCTACGTTTTTAATGTTCTTCTGCTGGGCGTACTGCATGATGGCTTTACGCGCAGAAAAAAGACCTTTTGAATCGGAGTAACCTTCGGAATCAGGCAGGTTGTAAATGACGTCCTGAATGATTTCTTCCGGCGCATCGAGGCCGAACGGCTTTGGGTTACCGATGTTCAGTTTCAGAATACGATGGCCTTCTTCTTCCAGACGCTTCGCCGCTTGCAGTACAGGTCCACGCAAATCGTAAAACACATTCGCCAATTTGTTGGATTTGAGAATTTCCTGCATGGGGATGTACTGCCTTTGATTAGGTTGAAAGCAAAAAGGAAGATGGCATGATACTCCTCAGACGCGGGCTCTGAAAGTGGCGCAGCGTCTGAGTTTGTTAAATAGACAGGCCGATCACAGATTCGTTCTGGCTGACCGGCAAATCGGCTGCAATATCCGCCAGGCAAGGGCTCGAACCAGGGTTCGCGAGGAACTGAAAATATGAAGAAAACGGTTAAATCACCAGAGGAGTGGGCCGCTCAGCTCGACCCTCAGACTTATCACGTGACCCGTGAGGCGGGTACTGAAAGGGCGTTTACCGGCGAGTACTGGGATTGCAAAGACGCGGGTGTATACCATTGTGTTTGCTGTGGCGAGCCGTTGTTTTTGTCCGACAGTAAATACGATTCTGGTTGCGGCTGGCCGAGCTTCTTCCAGCCTTTGTCCGGGGATGCCATCGATGAGCATACCGACACCAGCCACTTTATGGTCAGGACAGAAGTTCGCTGTAGTCGCTGTGATGCACATCTGGGGCATGTGTTTACGGATGGCCCGGCACCGACGGGTTTGCGTTATTGCATCAACTCGGCATCACTGAAGCTTAAGCGGGAGCACGACTGAGGTTGTGTTTCTCTTTTGGTGGATATATTGTGCACAATATAGTTGTTTTCAATTTATATGGAGGGTTAGCCCAATGTCTGTTTTGCAATACACCATGCCGTTGCTGAATGGTCAGCCTCAGGATCTGTCTGAGTTCCTTGGTAGCGTTGTTCTGATTGTGAACACCGCCAGTGAGTGCGGTTTTACCTATCAGTACGAAGGGCTGGAGGAGCTGTATAAGAACTACCAGAATCAGGGGTTAGTGATTCTCGGCTTTCCGTGTAACCAGTTCGGTCAGCAGGAGAAGGGTGGCAGCTCTGAGATAGGCGCGTTCTGCCAGAAAAATTACGGCGTTACCTTCCCGATGTTCGAAAAGATTGAAGTGAATGGTGCCGGCGCGGCTCCGCTCTACAACGATCTGAAAACACAGGCCCCGGGTATTCTCGGAACCAAAGGCATCAAGTGGAACTTTACCAAGTTCCTGATTAATCGCCGTGGTGAAGTGGTCGGCCGTTATGCACCGACAACCAAACCGGAAAAGCTGAAAGCCGACATCGAAAAACTGTTGTGAGTCGGTTAAATGACTAAGGACACTGCGCCACAGTTGCATCTGGATAATCAGCTCTGTTTTCCGGTTTATACGCTGTCGCGATTGATTACCCAGGCTTATCAGCCATTGCTGAAAGCGCTGGGCCTGACCTATCCCCAGTATCTGGTGATGCTTGTCCTGTGGGAGGCCGATGAGAAGGGAGAACTGCCGGTTCAGGTTCGCTTTATAACGGAAAAGTTGCTGCTGGATACCGGGACGGTGACACCTTTATTAAAGCGCATGGAAGAGGCTGGCTTACTGCAGCGCAGGCGATCTTCTGTGGATGAGCGGGTGGTGGAAATTTATCTGTCGGAGCAGGGGCGTTCGCTGCGGTCGCAGGCTGAAACGGTTCCTTTTGAACTGCTCTGTCGCACGGGTGTAGATCCAAAACGGGGTATTGCTATGCGTGATGAAATGCTGGCGATGATCAGGGTGCTTCAGCAGAGCTGAAATCCTGCCCGTCTGATTCCAGCCACTGCAACAGCGTTGCCTGAATCTGGTCCTGGGTGAATGGCTTGCTGATAAAGTCATTCATCCCGGCGGTCAGACAGTTGTGACGTTCCTGCTCGCCGGTCAGCCCCGTCAGCGCAATGATCGGCGTTTTCATATTGATTGAGTGTCTGCGAATCTGGCGTGTTGCTTCCATGCCATCCATCACCGGCATCTGGCAATCCATCAGTATCAGGTCGTAATGTCTGCGCCGGCATTGCTCCAGCGCCTGCAAACCGTTATCAGCGGTTTCCGGTGATATGCCCAGATTCTTCAGAAACCGCTGGCACAGCATGCGGTTGATCGTGTTGTCATCAACCAGTAGCAGGTTCAATGCGCGTTTCGTTGCTTTGTTGTCGGGCGTCAGGTGCTGCAGATCGTTTAGCAGATGAATAGGGCGGTATGGCTCTCCGTCTGCCAGCAGCGTCAGTGGCAGTGTAATACCTGCATGGGACTGGGACGCGTCATGATGGTCGGTGAGGGTCACGCTGCCGATGCCTTGCTTGTCTCCCGCCAGATGAAACGGAACATCCCAGGAGCTGAGCCAGCGTTTGATCTGTTCATTGAGAATGTCGTTATCAATATCCAGAAACAGTGCTGTATGACGCAGCTGATGTTTGAGCGGCAGTAATTCGTCTTCAAGCCAGCGAGCCGGCAGGCTGCAGCGCAGAATAACCTTACCGTCTTCCTGGGTGAGAACATCCATTCGTCCCTTCATCGCTTTTGCTATGGCTGCGACAGCACCGGATGCCAGCGAGAAGTCATCGTTGATAATGGCATTCAGCTGGCTACAGGCCAGGCTGAAGTGGTCTCCGCCGAGGTCGATCTCCAGCTGGTTATGACGGTAACGAGTGGTCAGGCTGAGGCTGTCGGCATCTGTCTGGTCAGCGATGTTAAACAGGCCCTGAATCAGCAGGTTGAGGCGCTTGCGTGCCAGAATAAGTTGTCCGGGGGCTTCCAGTCGCAGTTGCAGATTTTCGGGGCGGTAATCCTGATGCTGAAGGGCTTCATGGATATCCACGAGGTCCGGAGATTCTGGTATTTCAACCACAGTGAGGCGTGCGGCCAGATTGATCAGATTACTGAGTTGCTGTGCCTCATCGGCGGGCAGGCTGTTTTGCAGGGGCGTAAGAAACTTACGCATCTCTGGTTCCAGTACCGACAGCAGAGGAACGGCTCCGGAGTCATGTTCTTCGGTGGGCAGGCGGGTGGGTTTTTTATGTAAATCGCTCAGCGCTTCTGTTCGTTTGCGAACCAGCATCTCCAGCTTTGCCGAATATTCACTCTGGTCCGTTTCCTGTTGTCTGCGGTCCCGGATATGTTGCTGCAGCAGCGTAAACAGCTCAGCAGCAGAGCGCATAAGCAGGCCCAGCTCGTCGTCTCTGGCCGCTTTCATTTCTGATAAATCCACCGACTCAATATTACTGGCATTGATGGCTGAGATACGGGCGGAAAGTTCCTGCAAAGGACGTGTTATACGACGGTAGAACGCGGCATAAACGAATGCGCTGACGATGGTGGCAAACAGCAGGCTGAATCCCAGTGTCTGACGCAACGTCAGGTAGAATTTCCGGGTTACCGGACAGAGGTCTGTCTCAATGATGAGCTTTCCCAGATGCGTGCCGGCATAGCTCAGAGGGGTAACGTCAATGGTTGGCTCGCCAAACAGAAGGAAGTCTGTTTCGCTTAATGTACATGCCTGTGTTGAATTGGCTTTGGCCTGTATGGTCCCCTGCGTGTTCAGCACGATAACTGAGGCAATACCTGAGTACTGGCTTAATCCATCGGCCAGATGCTGGTTGAGGCGACTATTGTAGTTAAATGTGGCGAGATTAAAGGCAGGCAGAGTCGCGGCCAGCAGCTCTTTGCGTGTTCCTTCCTGTTCCTGTGGAAGTGACTTCAATAGTTGCAGGGCTGTAATCAGGCTTACAAGCAATGCCAGGCTCAGTGCCAGAATAGCGGACTGGACAGCCAGCCGGAACGCCAGTCTCTGTTTGCCTGATACTACCTGCACATGGTTCTCCAAATCCCTGAAGTCTGTATTGCACTCTATACGACAATAGCGTCTTAAGTCAGCCTGCTTCGTCAGAAATGCTTTTTCTTCCAGGCTTCATCTTCCGCGGCCAGGGCTTCTGCGCCTTCTTCCAGTCGGGTGCCTGATTGTGACTCCTGATTGGCTTTAATCAGCTCCTGCAGAGCATCATCGACGCCTTTTGCTGCGTCGGCCAGGGCGTCTGGCAATGGATCGAGCTGCTTATAAGCGGCCTGAGCCTTTTTGTACCAGCGCATAGCCTGTTGAGGGTTAGACAGTGTCATTGAGCCTCTTGCTCGACTTTCATAGACAGTGGTTGCCAAACGGGTATTGAGAATACGTGCCTCGCTCAGTAGTGGCTTTGCGGTGTTCGCGGCTGTCGTTCCGTTCTTATAGGCTTCTTTCAGATACTCATTGAATCGCTGCAGGAGATTCCTTAGTTCCTGAGCTTTCTTGTGATCGGAGGGCAGTGGCGAAGGAGAGGGAGTGTGATCCTGCCACTGTGTTGCCAGCTCCAGCCCCCTGTGGGCTCTTTTTTCGATGGGGGCTTTCAGGGTCTCAAGCTGGTGGTGATGATGATGTATCTGGGCGACAAGAAAATTCAGTCCTTCGCGACTCAGCCAGGGCATAAGTGCTTCACCGATGACTGATATCTCACCAATGGCATCGGTATGTACCAGTGCCTGCCGCGCCCGCTCCAGGCGTTGTTGTTCCTGCCAGCGTAAAAACCAGAGTGCCCCGACGGAAGCCCCTGCGGTAAAGATGGCAAGCAAAACCAGTAACGTCGTAGACATGCGGTGAATTCCTTTCTGGCCCATTCCGGCTGGAGGTAACTTATTTAGTGTAGACAAAAAATCTTAAAAAGAGGGGTTGACGATTTCGGGGTACATCCCTAGAATGCGCGCTCGCTGACAGAGACGTCCCCATCGTCTAGAGGCCTAGGACACCGCCCTTTCACGGCGGTAACAGGGGTTCGAATCCCCTTGGGGATGCCAACTTTTCAGTTGCGCGGGAATAGCTCAGTTGGTAGAGCACAACCTTGCCAAGGTTGGGGTCGCGAGTTCGAATCTCGTTTCCCGCTCCAAATTGAAAAGTAGGGTATTGGGATATAGCGATATGTCTGCCGGAGCGACCTGGGGTCGCGAGCTGGAACGCCAGCCCGGTCGAATCTCGTTTCCCGCTCCAAACTAAAAGTTTGAAGCGCCACCAAGCGTCAAAGTCAGGAAGTTGTTGATTTAAAAGAAAAAAGTTCTTGCAAATCAACAAAAGCATTGTAAAATGCGCAGCACGTTTAGCGATGTCCCCATCGTCTAGAGGCCTAGGACACCGCCCTTTCACGGCGGTAACAGGGGTTCGAATCCCCTTGGGGATGCCATCCTTCTTTAAGGTGGCATTACACAAAGGCACGCTAAGCAGCATTTGCGGGAATAGCTCAGTTGGTAGAGCACAACCTTGCCAAGGTTGGGGTCGCGAGTTCGAATCTCGTTTCCCGCTCCATATTTATGAAAGCCCGGCTTACAGCCGGGCTTTTTCTTTTTGCGCGCTCAACGGTTTGTCAGTCCCTTCCATGGGACTGATCCTGCGGATTCGCTGCGCTCACGCAAAAATGTTCCCGACATTTTTGTCCCGCTCCAAATTCGAAAAGCCGGATCAGCAATGGTCCGGCTTTTTTATTGGGCCGCGGCAATGGGTTATCGGGCCGCCTGACCCTGCGGATTTGCTGCGCTCGCGCTCAAATGTTCCGGACATTTTTGTCCCGCTCCAAATTCGAAAAGCCGGATCATTGCTGATCCGGCTTCTTATTAGCGGAGGTCTTCATAATAGAAAGGGCTTAAGCTCCCTTTTATTCTTACCACTGCATCGCGCTGACTTCTGGCTTGTTCTTCACTTCTGAAGAGGTTTTGCTGTCAACTGACTTCATGTAGTCACTGAACATTGCTTCTGGTGAATCAATGGTACTGATGTCATCACCACTGCTGCGGTAAAGGTCAACTTTCGTTTGAATGGCAGGAGGGTATGCAGAAAAACTGCCACTGGACCAGCCATCATTTTCATACATAAAGAGATTCCAGTTATTACCCGTAACTTCTGTTGTTTTGGCAATATAGGTTTTAGTCGAGTCGTTGGTAATCTCTTTGCGCGCGCGTAGTACTTTTCCATCAAACTCATTAGCGATGCCACGGAAACGAATGAGCATATCCTGTTCACCAACAGCCAGAACGGAGACAATCAGGTTGCCTGAGCCTGCGCTCGTTCCATTGAAGCGGGACACCTGGAAATAAGTAACTTCTGAAGCGATTTTAGATTTATCCAGTTCAGGAAGAACCTGACGTTCCGGGGTTTCCAGAAATGTCTTCATCTCTTTCTTCAGTTGTACAATATGATCAGGTAAAGACTCTCCAGCTTCTTCAGCAACGGCCTCGTAGTATTCAATCTCGTGAATAACATCACCCGCATGAACACGCTTGGAAGCGTGCTTTTCTGCACTGTTAAAGTTGTTCACTTTCTGGTCAATATCTTTGCTTATTTTAGCCAGTTTCTCATTGCCCTGATTCACGCGCTTCTGGGCGAGGAGATTCTTAAGGTCCTGATTATCCGGAAAGGATTTCAGTGCTTGTTCAAGGCTGTAAACGATTTCTGAAGCTGGCCAATCAATCGTTGAGAAAGTGTCTACGAGATTTTGACTGATTTCACCAAGTGACACTGCATAAACAGCATTGGTATCGACAATCGTTATAATATCTCCCTTCTCAAGGTTTCCAGCTTTAACCCGGAAGATATTTTCTGCAACCTGTTCGGCCTGAACATCGAGTACTTTTACAAAATCCGGGTTAACAATGGCAGCCGATTGTGCGTAAAAACGCGGAGCAAGACGCTGTAAATCAACCACGTTGGCTGCATTGATAATGAGTTCAAAGCTATCAATATCATTATCCAGAGGAACGTGAGTAACCTGACCTAATTTATTCAAACCAAGTTCGCCACGAAGAATGTATTCCCCAATATGGTAGAACTGGTGCTTTCCTGTACGAAGGTAATAACCAATTGCACTTGGGTATTCAGTTAGCGGGGCAACTTCTGATTGTGACTTCTGTGTCATTTTTTCAACTCCATTTAATTGTTGGTTAGAATGGCTTTCCGAGGGAATTCCAAGAAAACTGAGAGCAAAGACAAAAGACATTGCGACGGTGATATTTTTTTGCATTGGCCATTTCCATTGGCACCACTTTGAGTGGGGATGTTAAATGCAGTCTCTATTCCTGCAATATCCCTTGTTGTTACAGGTAAGTTGACTGCGTTTTCCCGGCTTGGTTTGCCTTGGGCTGATTACATAGGGTAATCCCTTTATCTTCAGCGCTGGCCATGCAAACACAAGCCAGCATCATGATCAATAGCTGCTGATTCATGACTCAGCATATTTTCCTAGCCAAATAGACTTTACGCGTCATCCCGTCAGAGTGATCCTGCCGAAAATCAGGTTTGAACGAATATCGGTTACCGCTTCGCTACTGTCCATCAGCTCGTAATACCACTGGCTGTCGTTCACATCGCCAACGCACAGTGCGCCGGCAATACGGTCGTTACGCAGAATAATTTTGCGGTAAATGCCAGCCTGCCGGTCGAGTAACTCCAGTACGTCATCGTCTTCTTCCGCTTCGTAGCGGCCGATGCTGTGAATATCGACTCCGGATACTTTCAGTTTGGTCAGGTGCTGCCGTTCCTGATAAGGCTCCGATAAGCGCACACCGGATTGAATGTCAGAAGGATGCTGAATGAGGCTGGCCAGTACACGTGCCTGATCCCAGATCGGTGCAACCAGGCCGTAGGTATTACCGTTAAATTCGCAGCATTCACCCAGCGCGAACACCTGTGGGGCAGACGTGCGCATGTGTTCATCCACCAGAATGCCCTGAGCGCAGGCGATACCGGCGCTTTCTGCAATTTCTTTATTCGGGGTAATACCGGTGGCAAAAATGACCAGCCCGGTGTCGATCTTCAGTTTCTGCCGTGCGTTGCTGATAGTGACCGTCTGAACCGTCTGGGCACTGCTGTCGGTTTGCAGCTGGTCAGGATTAAAACCGGCTTTGACATCGATACCACGCTGTTCCAGTTCCATCTGTAGTAAGGAGGCGGCGGTGGCGTCCAGCTGACGGTTCATTAAAACCGGATTACGGTGTACCAGGGTAACGTCTATGCCGTGTGCGCGTAATCCAACGGCGGCTTCTACACCCAATAGGCCAGCGCCAATCACCGTTGCGTGGCGGATAGCCGGTATATTGTCAAACAGTGTGTCGACGTCGCGCATGGTGCGGAAACCAATAACATTACGGGCGTTACTACCGGGTAATGCAGGAATCCATGAGCGTGAACCGGTGGCAATAATCAGCGCCTGGTAAGACAGGCGTTCACCGTCCGCACAGATAACCTGCTTTGCTGCGGTATCAATTGCGCTGGCGGATTTTTGCAGATGAACCTGAATGCGGCGCTCTTCGTACCACTGGCTGTCATGGGCGGTAATCGCCTCTAGGGTCGTTTCGCCGGCCAGTAATGGTGACAACATGATGCGGTTATAATGAGCAATACTTTCATCACTGAGCACCTGAATGCTGTCGAAAGGGTGTTCGCTGCCCAGTTCTTCCAGAACCCGGTTGCTGGCCATACCATTGCCAATAATGATCAGTGTGTTGTTGCTCATATATTCACGCGTTGTCTGTAATTATCTGCAATAAAAAAGGGAAGGGTGGCTACGCCACCACTTCCTTTCTGCCCGTTATGACGGATCAGAATTTCGCTTCGCCCCATACCCAGAGTTTGTCGGTGTCTGCACCGGCATCACCCTTGGAGTAAGCGGCGTATTTCACACCCAGACTGAAGTTTTTATCGATCGCTTTGGCAGCCAGCAGGTTGACTTCAGAGCCGAGGTCGGCGCTGCCTTCGTCCGCTTCATAGCTGTGATAAACCGCCAGCAGTTTTACACCGGAAACCGCACCGCCCACTTTGGCGTAGGTGTCGGACAAACCAACCGCCGGAGTAGTGGCGAGGAATTTATCCGCCCAGCCGTTAAAGGCGTGTTTGGTGGCCAGTGGCGTATCGAAACCATAATTACCGCTGTCGCTGCCCAGCGTTTCATTACCAATACCAAATGACACGCCGGATACGGTGACGCCGGCTTCCAGTGCGTAATACATCGCGTCGGAGTCGGTACCATTGGTTTCGTTACTCTGGGTGGCGATTTCGGCACGGTAATTAATGGTCAGATCATTGACCGGTTGTTTACCGTCAAAATACGCGCCGTAGGTATTGGTGGTGCGGTCAATGTCGTCGTAGTCGATCAGGTAGGCATAGCCGACGATTTTCCCCGCCGCCAGGCCGGTATAGGCTGCGTTCAGTGCATGAGCGCTGACATCTACAGATTTGAAGGCAATGTTATTCACCTGATCAATGTAGGCGTAAGACACCGATACCGCGTCTTTTTTGTAGTTAAACAGTGCCGCGTCGTAGGTCTGTTCATTCTGACGCCATCCTACATTGCCGATAAAACGAGCATTATCCAGAATGATGCGCTGACGACCAATCACAGCAGCGAAGTTATCTTTGGCGTAAGACAGCTGAGCCCGGTTGATTTCGGTGTTAGCAGGGTCCGCTACGGTGTCATAGTCGGTATCTTCCGGAGCGTACTCGTCAACAACAGCGCGTACATCTTCCAGTTCAGCCAGAACTTTTACACCACCCATCGATGGTGTTTCGTAACCCAGGCGGGAGCGCACAGTCAGCGCGGTCGCTGCGTCGGCACCACCCTCGGTGTCATTGGTTTCGTAACGCAGACGAAAATCCGCGATAACATCACCTTCTTTCAGTGTTTCCACAATATCAGCCTGTGCCACAGAAACCTGTGACATGGCGATGCCCATTGCTACAGCTAACAGCGTTTTTTGAGGTTGCATGGCTTTCTCCTTGGTTTGAAGCCCAATGATCACTTAAATTACGCGACTTTATTTTTCTCAGCAGAAGGTGCTTCTGCTGGTTGGTCTGCCTTTTTTGCCGGGCTGGATGACGGTACGTCATCGACCTTGCGTTGCTTTTCGTACAGAAAACTCAGTACCTGCTGACGGTACTTGTTATAAGCAGGGTCATCTGCAAGTTGAATACGGTTACGGGGACGTTCCAGATTTACGTCCAGAATTTCGCCGATTGTTGCGGAAGGACCATTGGTCATCATGACGATGCGGTCAGAGAGTAAAACGGCTTCATCCACATCGTGTGTAATCATGATGACGGTGTTGTTCAGGTCTTTCTGAATTTCCATCAGAGAGTCCTGTAGGTGAGCACGGGTCAGTGCATCAAGGGCACCAAATGGTTCATCCATCAGTAGTACATCTGGCTCCATGGCCAGAGCACGGGCAATACCTACACGCTGTTTCATACCACCGGAAATTTCATCCGGACGTTTGTGCATGGCATGAGTCATGTGAACCAGATTCAGGTTGTGCTCAATCCATTCCTTCATTTCGGCTTTGAATTTTTTGCCTTTAAATACCTGTTTAACCGCCAGTTCTACGTTTTCGTAAGCGCTCAGCCAGGGCAGAAGAGAGTGGTTCTGGAAAACCACTGCTCGTTCAGGGCCCGGCTCGTTCACTTCTTTACCGTTAAGAACAACACCGCCTTCGGTCGCTTGCAGCAGACCTGCAACAATATTCAGAACTGTCGACTTACCGCAGCCAGAGTGGCCGATTAAAGAAACAAATTCACCCTGTGGAATTTTCAGGTTTACATTCTGCAGTGCGCGGAATGAACCTTTAGGGGTATTAAATTCAATGCCAGCACCGGTAATTTCGAGCATTTTATTCATAGTCATTCTCCAGTGATTAGCGCAGGGTTGCTGATTTGTCCCAGGACACATAACGCTGAATCATCAGCATGATGCGGTCGAGCAGGAAACCAATTAAACCGATGGTAATAACGGCAACCATAATGCGGCCCAGTGAGTCAGATGATCCGTTCTGGAATTCATCCCACACGAACTTTCCAAGGCCTGGGTTCTGCGCCAGCATCTCGGCAGCAATCAGTACCATCCAGGCAATACTCAGCGACAGACGCAGGCCGGTGAACATCATTGGTACAGAGGATGGCAGAACAATTTTGATAACGTGGGTCATATAGTTCAGGCGCAGTACCTGGCTTACGTTTTTCAGGTCCTGAGATATTGAGGCCACACCCACAGCAGTGTTAATAACGGTTGGCCACAGGCAGCACAGCATGACGGTAATCATTGAAGTAACGAATGACTTCGGCACCATAGGATCATCAGATACATACAGAGCACTCACCACCATGGTTACCAGTGGCAGCCAGGCAAGAGGGGATACCGGTTTAAAGATCTGGATGATCGGGTTAAACGCTGAGTACAGGTTGGCACTCAGACCAATCACGATACCCAGTGGTACAGCGATCAGTGATGCGAGGAAAAAGCCGCTAAGCACGGTTACCAGTGAGGTGCCGATCTGATCAACGTAAGTCGGCTTACCTGTGTAAGGGCGGATCTTAGGAACATAATCAGGATCTTTTTCCATGCGTTCAGCATTGCGTTTTTCCTGACGCTCGTAGAATGCTTCAGCTTTATCACGTTCTGCAATGTGTTCGCTGATCAGGTTTTGTGATTGTTCAATAACATCAGATGGTCCCGGAAACTGACCGAGTGATGTGTCAATACTGCTGGCAGCAGCATGCCAGATCATCAGAAAAACCAGGATACCAGCCAGAGGAATTCCGATCGTACGTACGATTGTCTGGACGTTACGGCTTACGTCTTCACCTTTGGCGATATTTACCAGAGGTTCAATCCAGGGCATGTTCAGCAGTGAAATATTCATGGGTCTTACTCCTGTTGGCAGCCAGCCAGTCGGCTGGCTGCCGAGGTTGTTTCAATCTTGTTCAGTCGGCTCAGATTTTGTCTGCGCCTTTCAGACCGATTTCAAATTTCTTCAGGTATTCGTTAGGCTTGGTGCCATCGTAGGTGATGCCATCAATAAAGCCTTTCTGAGGCGCTTTGAAGCCAGTTTCAGTGGCGAAATCCGGGAAGTCTTTGGCTTTCAGTTTGCCTTCCGCAATCAGTTCTTTAGCCGCTGCCGCGTAGATGTCCGGACGGTAAACTTTCTTGGCCGTTTCCATGAACCAGTCATCAGACTTTTCTTCGGAAATCTGACCCCAGCGACGCATCTGAGTCAGGTACCAGATCGCATCTGAGTAGTAAGGGTAGGTGGCGTTGTAGCGGAAGAATACGTTGAAGTCCGGCACGTCACGCTTGTCGCCTTTCTCGTATTCGAAAGTACCGGTCATTGAGTTAGCAATAACCTCGTAGTCGGCACCAACATACTGCGGCTTAGACAGAATTTTTACTGCTTCAGGACGGTTTGCGTTGTTGTTCGCATCCAGCCATTCCGCTGCACGAATCATCGCTTTCACGACTTTCTTGTGAGTAATAGGGTATTTGTCAGCCCATGCTTTGCTCACACCGAATACTTTTTCCGGGTTGTCTTTCCAGATTTCGTAGTCAGTAATTACTGGTACACCAATGCCTTTAAATACAGCCTGCTGGTTCCATGGTTCACCTACGCAGTAGCCGTAAATGGTGCCCGCTTCCAGAGTGGCTGGCATTTGTGGTGGTGGAGTAACGGACAGCAGAGCATCTGCGCCGATCTGGCCGGAAGAGTCACCTTTATGTGGTGCGTAGTAACCCGGGTTAATACCACCGGCTGCCAGCCAGTAACGCAGCTCATAGTTGTGGGTAGAAACCGGGAAAACCATTCCCATGTTGAATGGCTTACCTTCAGCTTTGTACTTATCAACCACTGGCTTCAGTGCATCCGCTTTGATCGGGTGAACTGGTTTGCCGTTTTCGTGAGGGATGTTCTTTTTCATCTGTTGCCAGATGTCGTTAGAAACCGTAATGCCGTTACCGTTCAGGTCCATGCTGAATGCGGTGATGATGTGAGCCTGGGTACCGAAACCGATGGTCGCACCCAGTGGCTGACCCGCCAGCATGTGAGCACCATCAAGCTGACCGTCGATAACGCGATCCAGCAGTACTTTCCAGTTAGCCTGTGCTTCCAGGGTGACGTACAGGCCTTCGTCTTCGAAGAAGCCTTTTTCGTACGCAACGGCCAGAGGCGCCATGTCAGTTAATTTAATAAAGCCGAATTTCAGCTCTTCTTTTTCAGCGTATTCTTCTGCCGAAACGGATGGCATGCCCAGCGTTGCTGCACCTGCGGCCAGAAGAAGTGCACTTTTCATTAACGTGCGGCGTACGGTATTGAGTCCTCGCATCATTGCGTCCCCTTTTTAAAGCACAAAAAAAAGGCGCCACAACCCCTTGGGTTGTAAGCGCCTTTGCTTGAAAAATTAATTGTCAGTGACGTTTAAAAAATTCCGCCATTGGAATCGTTAATCACCTGATTTCCCGTTAGCGAGTATCGTGCCAATTTTTCAAAAATAGTCTGAGCTACTGATTTATATGGTTTTTTTGTTCGGTAACCGGATTTTCCGGGATTGCGGTTAATGGATTGGCCCGTATTGTTCCAGCCAAAACCGTGCACCGAAATCGGAAGGGTGCGCTGTTGTTGTGCAAACAGAGGGCAGAATCCGGCTCAACCGCTGCCGCATTCTGTTGCAGGAAGAGAGTCAATCCAGCGACGAATCAGTTCGACAGCCTCGCCATCGGCAACGCTGCGCCCAAGGGGAGGCATACGATCTGCAGCACCGTTCAGTTCCACTCTTAATGGCAGACTGGAATCTTCGCCGCGTCCTGGCCAGATATCGAAACCACCGCCGCGCCAGCCGTGGGCGGAATTGCAGACGCCGTGTGTGTAGTCGATTGAAGTACGGAAATATTCCAGACGTAATCCGGATAGCGCAGCCGCACCATTGTCTGAGTGGCAGTGGGCGCAGTTGATATCCAGATAAGCTTTGGCACGGTCCTGTAAGCGGGCCGTTGCATCCCGCCAGTCAGGTGCCAGAGGAAGGTGGCTGATGTCCACGGGCAGTTCTTGCAGCAATCCCTGATCTGACCACCAGCTGAGCTGGTTCTGAGGCGTCGCACCGGGCAAGCTGATCAGGCGGTTGAGGTGTCTGGCCTTGGGACCAATCGGAACCATCTGGCCATTGTCGTTGTGACAGGTGCGGCAACTGCCGTACGTGGGAACGCTGTATTGCACATCAATCGTCAGGCCATCATGCACCAGCGTGCGTGACAGGGTGTCACCACTGCCGAGGAAATAGCCATCGCCGAGCTCTGCGTGCCAGCGGTAGGGCAGGCCCAGCCAGCCATCGGCGCGGTGAATCAACAGGCGTACTTCGACAATTTCTTCACTGTCGAGGTCTGTATCAGACGTATCGGATGGCAGAGCAAAGACCTTAACCAGTACCGTGCCGACGGGAAAATCCAGCGGTCCTTCTGCTGAATAGTGTGCTGGTTGCACTTCACCATCGCTCGTCGGCAGAAACAGCCAGCGATATTTACGTGCGTGGTCGCTGAACAGCGTGGAATTCAGTCGGTAGGTAATACCCGGTGCCCTGGGGTGCAGCCTGGGCTCGGTCGGATCAATGAACAGGCCGTATTCGGACAGCCGGTGACAGGGTGCTGCATTCAGCAGAGCATCGGCATTAATCCCTGTAACAGACGCTGAACATTGTGGCGGGTTAACTGCCCCGGCCTCATAGGGTGGTTCAGCGCTGACGGTATGCTTTTCATTCGCAAAGCAACCGGTAAGCAGAGTAAATATCAGGAGAATACAAACACGCATAGCAAGGTCGGTGTGGGGCCCGCCGGACAGGGCGGACACCGTAGCAGATTCACCGGAAGGTGAGGAAAGCGGGCAGAGTCCTTCCAGCCGCTGCATTAATTAATGACAGGCCGGGTTATCCGCCAGACTGTTGATCCAGGCTTTGACCAGCTCCAGCCCTTCGCCGTGTACCAGATCACGCCCCAGTGGTGGCATACGATCACCGCCATCGGTTGCGGCCATACGCTGAATCATGATCGATTCATCGGCATTGCCAGGGTAGATAATCCACGACAGGCTGCCGCCACCGAAGGAAATCGGTTTCTGGCATACGCCATGGGCGTTCTGGTTGCTATCGAAGTCCAGTTCCCAGTAAGCATGGAAATTCGTATTGCTGGCATCACCGCCCGGTCGGTGGCAATGGCCGCAGTTGATGTCCAGCCAGCCTTTGGCATAGGTCTGCAGCTCACTTGGCGGTATTGCACTGAGATCGGTGGCATCGCTGAATTCGGGTACCTGATCAATGCTGTCGGCATCCGCTGGCAGGCCTTGCAATATGCTGGCAGCCATCCAGTGTTGCAGCTGATTCTCGCGGCCTGTGCTGTAATCGTAATCTGAATTCAGAAATCGCGCTTTCGGACCAATCGGCGTGAACACGCCTTCCGTCTGATGGCAGCGTTTACATTTCTGCGGGTCCGGTACGCCGTAGTCCATCGCATAGGTTTGCTCATTGTGGGTCAGTTCCGTGCTGATCAGTTCACCGTTCACGTCCAGCACCGCATCATTACCCTCGGCATTCCACACATAAGGAAGGGCAACCCAGCCACTTTCCCTGTGAACCAGTAAGCGGGTCTCAATCTGACGCTCATTGTCGAAACCGCGCTCGGCGGTATTGTCCGGCAGTGAAAATGTTTTGGTAATGACGGTGCCTACCGGGAAGTCGAAGGAATCATCCTCGCTGTAGGTGGCTACCGTATCCTGCGGTACAAAGACAAAACGGTATTTACTGGCGTAATCCGTAAATAACGGTGTCGACAGGGTGTAAGGAATACCACGTGGGCTTGGATCGGCAGTGGCATTGCACGGGTTGCTGAACAGCTGATAGTCCGACAGGTTGGCGGCATTTTCACTCAGCAGTTTTTCCCATTGCACGCTGGTTTCACCAGCCACACAGGTGTCGCTGACGGTATTCTGAGTGTCGCTGCTACTATCACCCCCACAGGCTGTCAGCAGCAGGGTTAAAGGCAGAGCCAGGCTCAATGAAAGAGATGCATGGAACGTCATCGTTCTTCCTCTGTGTAATCTCCGGGCTCAGGCCCGTTGTTATTCTGTGTGAAACAGGCGGCCCGCAGGCCGCCGGGTGGTACTGCGCTGATGTTCAGTCGGCGCTGCAATGGGTACTGCTGGTGTCATCGGCACCACAGCCGTAGCTCACGCCACGCACGCTGACGGTTGCCGCAGCCACGGTTACCGGGGTGAAGCCGGTGTTGCCACCACAGGTCATGCTGTCGTTGCTGGCAACAAAAGCCGGATCTGGCACGCCATCGGTAAACGACGCTTCTGCCGGGTTGGTGGGATAAACAGAGGCCTGGGTAACGCCGTCGCCATTATTGCTGGCACACACGTGGTCGCCATTGCCGTACTGAGCGAATACGCCGGTATCAGGAATCTGCAGGCCATCGCTTTCCAGACTGTTATTGTCGAGCGCAGCAGCAATCTGGTTGATGCCATCGGCGATCTGGCCCATGGAGCCAGCATTGGCCAGCAGCTCACCGATACCGTCATACAGAATATGTGGTATCTGCACGCCATAGGCGTTGTAACCTGTGATCAGATCGGTAATCAGCTTACCTTCCGGGGCGTAGATGCCTTCGGCCACGCTGATGCGGTTGTCATGCACATTGATACCACGCACCAGAGGACTCCAGCCGTCCAGATATTCCGGTGCGTAGGTGGCGATGTCGCCGTAGCTCAGAACTTCGGTGCCAACAGCCTGGTTTGGCTCCTGGGCAACTTTGTCGTCCGGAAGCATATATGAGGTAATCGCCACAGAAGTGGTCTGGTGGTCGGTAATATCGTTGTCGAAAATCTCAACATTGGAGGTCGACAGCACAATGACACCGGTGCCCGGTGGCACAATGTGAACGCCGCCGGCGAAATCCGACACGTTGGCGAAGTTCGGTGCGTTATTGGCTTCCACGGTGTTGCCGAATACGCGTACACCGTCACCGTAAATGCCGTTGCCGATCGGCAGATCGAAGATCAGAATGCCGCCGGTGTTGCCACGGGCAACGTTGTTATAAACGTCAGCATTTTTTGAGTTCTCAATCTCGATACCAGCAACGTTTTTCTCTGCAATATTGTTACGCACCACAATATTTTCACTCTGACCGACATACACCCCGGCGTCAGCAGAGCCTTTCACATAGCAGTCTTCGATCAGTACGTTAGAGGTCTCAACCGGGTACAGACCATAGGCACCGTTGCTGGCCTGATAGTCGGTTTCCCATACGGTTGCGACACGGCGCAGCACAATACCGTCGGTTTTCTTCAGCTTGATGGCGTTGTTTGGCGCTTCATACACACCAAGGTCTTCCATCAGAATGTCTTCGGTGTTGGAAATAAAGAAACCATCTGCTTTGTCACCACCACTGGTAGCGGCATCGAAATCAAGAATGGTCTTATCCATGCCGGCACCGCGGATGGTCAGATCAGTAACCATGCCTACCTGACCCAGAGAGCCATTGCCGTCGAAGGTCAGCTCTGAGCTGATTTCATAGCGGCCCTGCGGCAGCACAATGGTATCGCCGGTTTGTGCGGTATTAAGTGCGGTTATAAGTTCGGCCGCGACTGTTTCATCGCTCAGATCTTTCTTAGAACCAATACAGACAACGCGTGCCCCAGCTGCGCTGCTGTCTTCACAGCTGAATACTTTTTTAAGTTCACCACTGTCACTGCTGCTACTGCTGTCTCCACCACATGCGGCCAGCGTAATGGATGCCACTGCCACAGCGGCGGCCATCGCCAGACGGGGAGTACGGATATTTTCCATGTTGAGTACCTGTTTCTTGTTTTTTTGGATGACGGGGTCCGTCCCGCGAGGGTCTCAGAAGTTCTGCACATGAGATGCATTCCATGCGTTGGCCATCAAAACGGATTGCTACTCAGCGGTAAAAAGAATTCATGCTGCAATCTTTGGCAGCCACTGTGCATTTCATTAAAAGCCAGTAGTGGTGGGGCTTTCAGGTCATTTGAAGGTGGCTGCTGGGGGTGCTGTGCAAATTCTGAAATGCAGAATTTGCACAGCTGAAACAGATCGCTTTGGTCAGGAAACAGGCAGCTGGCCGCGGTGCTCGCGGTACTCAGATGGGGTCGTGTTGTGAATTTTACGAAACGCGCGGTTGAACGAACTCATGGTGCGGTAACCCACATCCAGAGCAATGTTTGTGACCGGTGTGTCCGGTTCGCTGACCAGGCGGTCGGCGGCTTCGCCAATACGCAGCTCATTGATGTATTCGTTAAAGTTACTGTAGCCCAGTGATTTGTTAATGGTTGCCCGCAGACGATACTCGGGAATAGCCAGTGCATCGGCCAGTACTGCCAGAGTCAGGTTTTCCCTGCGGTAGAAGCCCTCGTGCATCAGTTGTGTCAGCTGTTCCAGTTCTTCTGCCGGTGGTGGGTTGTTGCTTTCACTGCTGTCTGCCGATGGCGTCGTGTGTTGCAGATCTTGCTGTGGCAACGGCGCTGCAGCTGGCTGCCGTGGATCTCTCGGCATCAGATCCCAAAGGGCTGAGCGGCCCTGCAGCAGCAACCACGCCAGAATCAGAATGGCGGCATCAATAGCCATATAGCGTGATACTGCATCACCTATGCGCAGGTTAAAGCTGAAAATTCCCCAGCCGACGGCGATGCCGGTGGCCAGCATGACACCACCGCGCAACCGGCGCCGGGCTTCGACCAGATCGTCATTCCAGTGCACGATGACTTCCCACCAACCAATGATAATCAGCAGGTACTCGAGCCACTGAGGAATGGCCTTCAAAACCAGATGCAGCCACGGCGGCTGGCCAATCAGCAGGAACAGCAATGGGCCACAGAAACTGTAGAATGCCAGCCCCCAGATTAAAGAGCGGCTGGCATCCGGACTGACGAAGATAATCCGGCAGCACATCCAGAACAGGGCAGGTGTCGCGCTTTGAATGACAAATGAATAGCCTCGCCAGTCTTCCGCGATCCACTGGTGGAACAGGTGCATGTTGGCCGCTGCCAGTAACAGCACAAACAGGCGTGCGGCGACGGTATTGTGGAAATCGCGCAGAAGCAGGAGCGATAACATCAGACTGATTCCGGCGCCGAAAGCGGCGAGAAACAGCTCAAAAATAGTCTGGCTGGTCATCATGTTGTTTTTATTATCTGTCTTAAAGTCGGCCGATGGTCAGCCAGCTTTCTTAAAAACGCAACTGTAAAAGCGTTACAGATCAGGCCGTGTTTGTATGTGATCGTGCGGCAAAACCCCAGTAACTACAGGGCTTTGGTGCAGGAAAATACCGGGAAAATTCGCAACTCAGCCTTTTGCCCGGGGGCGTAATTTGGGACAATAACGGCCGTTTCTTCCTGGTCAGATCCTATGAGTCACCAAGCCACCAAAGCACCTGCTGCGAAGCACCTGTTTTCATACCACCCATACTGGGCCGAATGTTTCGGTACCGCGCCTTTCCTGCCAATGTCACGTGAGGAAATGGAGCAACTGGGTTGGGACAGCTGTGACATCATCCTGATCAGTGGCGACGCCTATGTTGACCACCCAAGCTTCGGCATGGCGGTGCTCGGGCGTCTGCTGGAATCCCAGGGCTTCCGCGTCGGCATTATTGCTCAGCCAGATTGGAACAACCCGGAAGAATTCAAACGCCTGGGTAAGCCGAATCTGTATTTCGGCGTTACCGCTGGCAATATGGACTCGCTGATCAACAAGTACACCGCCGATCTTAAAGTCCGCAGCGACGATGCCTACACCCCACACGGTGAGCCGGGTAAGCGTCCTGACCGCGCGGTGATTGTGTATTCGCAGAAATGCCGCGAAGTGTACAAAGATGTACCCATCGTAATTGGCGGTATTGAAGCCAGTCTGCGCCGTATTGCCCAGTACGATTACTGGAGCGATCAGGTGCGTCGTTCGGTGCTGATTGATTCCGGTGCCGATATTCTGCTTTACGGTAACGCCGAGCGTGCGCTGGTCGAGCTGACCCATGCGCTGGCTAATGGTAAAACCCTGGATGATCTGAAAGACCTGCGTGGTACCACCATTGTGCGTGATAGCACGCCTGAAGGCTGGACCGAAATCGACTCCACCCGTATCGACTGGCCGGGACGTATCGACGAAATCCCGAACCCGTACGATATGAAAGAGAGCAACAGCAGCAGCTGTGCCTCTGAGAATGGCGGCGCCGAAGACGACGACGTCATGCCGGTAAAAATCATTCCACTGCCGTTGCAGCGCAAAGTAGAACACGATCTGGATACCACAGTTATCCGTTTGCCATCGTTCGAGAAAGTGCGCAACGACAACGCCCTGTATGCTCACGCCTCGCGTATCCTGCATCAGGAATCCAACCCGTATAACGCACGCCCGCTGATTCAGCGCCACGGCACCAAAGAAATCTGGGTAAATCCACCACCGATTCCGCTGGAAACCGACGAAATGGATTCAGTATTCGGCCTGTTCTATCAGCGCGTACCGCACCCGAGTTACGGTGATGCCCGCATTCCGGCCTACGAGATGATCCGTTTCTCGGTCAATATTATGCGTGGCTGTTTTGGTGGCTGTACCTTCTGTTCCATTACCGAGCACGAAGGCCGCATTATTCAGAGCCGTTCGCAGGAATCGGTACTGAAAGAAATCGAAGAAATCCGCGATAAAGTGCCAGGCTTTACCGGCACCATTTCCGATCTGGGTGGGCCAACGGCCAACATGTACCACCTGACCTGTAAGAGCGAGACCATTCTTAAGAATTGCCGCCGCCTGTCCTGTGTGTACCCGGGTATCTGTAAAAACCTGAATACCAGCCACCACCAGACCACGGAACTGTACCGTAAGGCGCGGGCGCTGCCGGGTATTAAACGCATCGCCATCGCTTCGGGTCTGCGATACGACCTGGCGGTAGAAGATCCGGAATATGTACGCGAGCTGGTTACCCATCATGTGGGCGGTTTGCTGAAAATCGCGCCGGAACACACCGAACAGAACGTACTGACCAAAATGATGAAGCCGGGTATGGGTACCTACGACCGCTTCAAGCATATGTTCGACAAGTTCTCGAAAGAAGCCGGTAAAGAACAGTATCTGATTCCGTACTTTATTGCTGCCCACCCGGGTTCAGAAAACAAAGACATGATGAACCTGGCGCTGTGGCTGAAACAGCAGAAAATGCGCGTCGATCAGGTGCAGACTTTCTACCCTTCACCCATGTCGCTGGCCACGGCCATGTACCATTCGGAGCGCGACCCGCTGCACCGCATGAGCTACAAGTCGAAAAAAATGTTTATCCCGCGTGATATTCAGCAGCGTCGAGTGCAAAAAGCCTTCCTGCGTTACCACGATCCGAAAAACTGGCCACTGCTGCGCGAAGCACTGACAGAGATGGGCCGTACCGACCTGATTGGTAAAGGGCCAAAAGCGCTGGTACCGGCAGAAGAAGTACCGAATGGCCGCGTACCGCGTCCGGGCTTTAAAGCTAAAGGTGGTCAGGCGAAAGGCGGCCAGTCTAAAGGTGCCCAACCTAAAGGCGGCAACAGCAAGGCTAAGCCAGCAGCGAACGGCGTAACGGCTAAGAGTGGCTCAGCTAAAGCGTCAGGGCAGGGCAAGGCTTCCGGACAGAGCAAACCACTGCAGAACCGCAATGGTAACAGCGCTAAGCCGACAGCGCGTAAGCCACGCAAACTGCGTTGATTCCAGCGTTCAGACAGAGTGCTAAAACCAAAAGCCAGCAATGCAGATTGCTGGCTTTTTTGTTTGTGATCCTTATGTGGTAATACTCCTGCGGAGCAGATTTCCAGATAACTTCAACAGGTTGTCGAAAATAGGAAAAACAATGCGCGTTTATATGACGCTGGTGTGGCTCGCTTTGCAATTCGTCTGGGAAGAAAAGCATATATAAATCAGTGGGTTGTGGTTGTTTTTGGCGTGATAGTATGCCAAGTGTAAAGACGACACAGGTGTGTAAACGTGCACGCATACTTTCACACTGGCAAAAGGCGTCGCCTCAGGCACTTTTCATAGTAGTGACAGGGAGTTATGCTCGAAAAATCGAAAGGAAGCGGAGCGTCAAAGTGAGCACGCTCATGAATAAACTGTTATACGAGGGGAATATGAATCTAGCAAGTGAAGCAAAAGAGTTAGTCCTCGTACTGAATGATATTGTAGCTGGACTAGAAAGTTACAATAAAGATTCCCGCCAAGAATACACATCTAAAATGGCGGCTCGCTTAAAACCACTTGTTTCATCATTTGAAAATTTTGTAATTGTAGAAAAATCCAAAGAATCAGCGAAGCTACAATTAGATGAAATCAAAGAACTAATGCACAATGTAAATGGAGCTGCGACTAAAGGTGAAATTGATTTTGTTTCTGGAAATATACTCAATAAATATTGGGAGCTAAGTACAATATTCCAAGAAACAAGGTTTAGTCATGAAAAGTTGTAATCGTATAACAAGGCGCAGCAAGCCGACCTCCGGCAACTGTCACCTTTTGTGCAGAGCACAAAAAGCGCCAGTTACCTCCGGCGGTTGTGCGCGGCGTTATTTGTATTAACTGCGAGGTTTCATGGAAGATCCTGATAACGATTGGCGAATGGAGGATGTCCACTATGTTGCTGAAGATACTCGTCTTTCAGCAGGGCAGATTGCGCTGAGAGGCAGCCAAGTAACCCGCTTATCTGTTGCAAAGATCAATAAGAAGAAGACGATTCGAATATTACTGCCAAACTCTACAGCACTGTTCTTGAATGCATCTCGAAGAGCTTGGTTAGAAGCACAAGAAATTCGAAAGGCGTCTAAAATTGACCGTTCGATAAAAAAAGAAGTGATGTTTGTCACGACGAGGGACTCGTTCGACTATCTAGTAGGAATAAAAAGGACAGCCACTCTAAGAAAATCCATTTCGGCAGGGAGAAGTGCTGTTGCGCTAAGCCCAATCGGTTCTGGTTGTCATTCTACGGAGTAAGCCATGGTCATCAGTCTGAATTATGCAGTGAAACCTTGGGATTTCAGGCGCGCTAATCCCTCAGAGGAGCCTGATTTTTAGGCGATTACGAAAGAAATACTAGCCGAAGGCAGTCCGGCAACGATTTAGCCCAGGCGGACGCTGGTATTGTAGCCTCTCGCCAGAATAAAAAGGACAGCCACTCTAAGAAAATCGCCACTCTAAGAAAATCCATTTCGGCAGGGAGAAGTGCTGTTGCGCTAAGCACAATCGGTTCTGGTTGTCGTTCTACGGAGTAAGCCTGGGTCATCAGTCTGAATTATGCAGTGAAACCCTGGGATTTCAGGCGCGCTAATCCCTCAGAGGAGCCTGATTTTTAAGCGATTACGAAAGAAATACTAGCCGAAGGCAGTCCGGCAACGATTTAGCCCAGGCGGACGCTGGTATTGTAGCCTCTCGCAGGTAGAGCGTAATTTTTCTTCATTCCCAGCGAAGGTACTGAACGTATTTTCGAAGTGCTGTGTCATGCTGAGCCAGCGGTCTTCATCCAATCCAAGTCGTTCGAGAATCTTCGTGGAGCTGTCTGAAATAAATCCACGTTTGTCGTCGCGGATGATTCGCCCGGTTGCATCGACCAGTTCCAGATAGTCGGTCAACTTCATTGCGATGCCTTTGGGCATATCCTGGCGATGATTGCCGGCAAAGGGCAGCAACTCCTTGGGTTGTTGATGTAAATGATTAGGTGAGTGCGCTGTTTGTGCTTTTTCAGCTCTGAGTTTAATCGACGTATGCTCAGAGTCTTCTGGCGTTTTCGCAATACAGGCTCGAACGGGATTGAGGTCAACATAGGCCATACAGGCCATGAGTGCGGCTTCATCAAGCAATGCTTGCGATTTGAAACGTCCTTCCCAGAATCGACCGGTGCAGTCATCCTCCAGATTCGCTTCACGGGCAATGGACTCGTTCAAAACGCGCATAAACCAGCTGATGTCTGTGAGCCGGGAGCGCCACTCGGTGAGATAAATTTGCAGGCGGGCCAGATCAGCTTTGTTCAGTTCATCACCGCGCATAAAACGTTGAGACAGCAGGTTGCCTTTAAACAGTGAATGCCAGCGCTCTACGACTTCTTCATCGGTCCAGCGCTTGCTGGAATCAGAATCAACATACAGAACAACATGGTAGTGGTTGCTCATAATGGCATAAGCGGCAATCTGAATAGCAAAGACCTGTGGGAGTTCTAAGAGTTTATTCTCAAGCCAGCCACGACGATGTTCGTAACTTTCACCAGTAACTGAGTCTGTCCCACAAAGAAATGCCCGCCTCACACAGCGCGAAACGCAGTGATAGTAAGGCGTATCTTCAATAGATACCTGCTGCTTCCTTGGCTTTGGCATGGTCAGGTTCCGTATGCTGGTTGAATTTTCAGCGTAGGTGGTGATTGAATATTGATCAATCGGAAGAATGTGTTAGCGTGGGTGTCTTGGTAATGGTGCGTCTTGGTAATGGTGCGGACTATTTGGAGGAGTTGACGAAATCAGAGCGCCTGCATGAGCAGAGCTTAGTGGCAGTCATGAAGAATAGAGAAGAATATAAGGCCATCCTCTCTAGTTCAGCCAGCCAAAATCTGACAGAAATAATTGCCACGGTCATCTTGGCTTGGGAACTAGCAGACGGAGTCAACGGTATCGAAACCGGAGATGTCCTTGTTGTTGCATGGGAGCACCATCCCAGATTGGTAGCAAGCTGGTTTGGTTCTAAGCCTGAGTCAATGAACAGATGGCTTAGATCCCAAGACTTCCTATTTAATGGGCTTTCGGAAACAGGAAGCTTTGGGGAGGCAGAGAAGATCCGAATGAAAATAATAGCTGCTCTTGAATCAGAGAAGGTTAGTGGTAGTGAAACGATAGCGGCGTACCTTCAGGTGTTAAATAATTTGGAGGTTCCTAATTGGCAAAACAATTAACAAACAAGGGCAGCATTGCCCTTCGGGCTGGACGCGCTAGCGCGCGCCGCTGCTTTGGGCGTTACATTTTTTAGAGAGTATATTGAATGAATCAAGGAAGAACGGATCAATGCTTAAAGTCAATAAACTCACTAGCAATTAGCTTTCAAAGATACCCATTTAAATACCTTCTTGAAAGCGATATACAGTGTGATTTGTTTGGTAGATTGAGATTAGAAATCAATGAGAAAATATCAGTTCCTTCATCATCAGAAAGTGATTATACATTAGACCTGATTAACTCGGAATATTTAGATAGATTCGATTTGTGCTGTCTAAACGCTGATGTTATCGAATCAATGAGTGAAAGTGACTTTCAGCCAAATGGAAAGTATGATGAATATATCTACCACCTTCCTGTTTTATTGGCGATAGAGCTTAAATACATTAAAGGGAAGTACAGGCAAAAGGGTGACTTTCAGAAGTTTCTAAATGATGCCGATAAAATAAGAAATAGTAAATTCAGGAGTAAAGTTTCTAGCTCTTTGTGTATATGTTTTATTCAAGATGAGTCTGTCTTTAGCTATCACAAAAGCACTTATGGTAATTGTGTTTTTACAGAAGTTGACTCAATATCTGAGCTTGATAATTTATATGTAGTTACACCGAGTTCAGTGTATTGCGTAGTCAAAATGTAACAATTGGCTACGACCGACCGCAAAAACTGTCATTTGTTTTGCCTAAAAGCAGGAAAAACAACCGCCATTTTTTAAGGCGACTGAGCCAGGCGTTACATGCCAGGGGAAGCTATGTGCAATTGCAATGAACACCCCGCTTTAATTGATATCAGCAACAACCACTCTGATTTCAAATCAAAGCTAAACCAACTTGATGTTGGTAATTGGGTTTTGCTAATGCAGTGTCCTGAATGCAATCAACTCTACAAAGTCGATGAGTGGGATAAATATCAAACCTGCTATGCAGTAAAAATTCCCTCATCAGAAAACTGGGAAGCATTTGATAGTGAGTCACTCATAAAAGAGAAAATGGTTCAAAACCGTTGCGGTCTCTCCAGCGAATTATGTATGTGGTCAGGCTGTGAAATAAAGCAAGTGAAAGGCAGTGCTTACTGTGTTAACCACCTCTATTCTGGTGGCACTCGTGCGTAAGCATTTAACAAGACAAGATCACTGCACTAAAGCGCGCCAGTGCGCTCTGCGCTAGGGGATCATTATGAATATCGACAGCCTTAGAGAAATCATTCCTCTTAACGAGTCTGACTATTGTGAAGAGTGTCATAAAGAAAACCTTAGAGGCTGGACTAACTCTAATGAGCTTGAGACGAAGCTGCCAAAAATTGCAGAGATCGAGTCACTGAATAGCAACGGATTCGAAATCTATAAAAAAGGGGTAGAAAACCCTTTTTCGTTCGAGGCAACTGCTGCCCTCTCATACTATCCATACAACGGAAGTAGCGTATATCAGTGCAGCTCTTGTAAAGGCATTATCCTCATATGCTTAGAGACAGGTGGTCATTCGGCCAGGCATCAAGCACGCTGGATACCATCCAGCATCAGGCTGGAGCCCTAATAAACGCAATAAAGCCGACTCATTACGCGCTTGCGGGGTCGGTACAGGTCGAAAAGACTAGAAGGCGTGTGATGGGGCGCCTGGTTAGGGTCTATAAATGACAGAGAAAACCAGAAGTAAATACAATTGCTACATAAATAGCTTGTTCTGGGCTTCTGTGCTGGGCAGCAAGGACTATGAAAGGCCGTCATCGGGCCTACGATGCAGAGTTACAGATATTAGCTTTATGAAACCGATATTCATATGTTTTACCCTGGCTTTACTAGGGGCATGCTCATTTATCACTCCACATCAAAGTGGTTTGTATGACGCGTACCAGATATATGCTAATAGCGTTGATAGCGATAATGTCCGTCAGCAGGCAGCTGATTTCTTTAGCGAAAAGGTCATTGGCACTGTACCTCTGGCAGCAGATGCGTCGGTTGAGCAACTGCTGTTCCGTAACTATATGGCTGATATTCGTGATCATTATGAGACTGTGCAGAAGCAGTATGGCTGTTTAACGGTTAATGGTTATGACGACGATAAACAACCTGTTCAGTTTAATCTGGGCTATCGCTACCAGTCGGAACGTTGGTTAATTGATGATATTCATGTGCTGTTGCTGGATAGCGAAGAAGGCTTCGACAATAACTCGTACTGTGCAGAATATCTGAGAAGTACAACAGACAGTTAGATTGGCCTATTAACAATCGTTGGCTTTTATCGCTTTCATCATCTGCACGTCTTTATGCCGCCTGCGGCTTTGCTTTAATACGCGTTCTAAAGCCTCTGGCAGCCATCCTTCACTTATTAACTGAAATCCATTGCTCAGATACCAGTCATTCAGATGGGGCAGGGGGATGGTAAATAGCGGTGAGAGTGCCTGATCAGACGTCAGGTGTTTCAATAAGGCTGAAGCATAACCCTGTCGTCGGTGGTCAGGGTGGCTACACAGGTTGCGCAGCAGCCAGACGCTATCGTATTGCAGCAGGCGCGCGCCACACACCAATTCGTTTGTCCCGCTGCTATTCAGTATCAGCCCGCAGCGCTGGTCTGTGGGTGAGCAGCGGCCGCTATCACCGCTGGCTTTGTACAGTGCATTCAGTGCCTGCAGACTGATGTCTGCAGAAAACTGAATACTCAGGCTGTTATTGTCCGGGCCTTGCATCACGACGTTTGAGTTCAGGGTTTCTGAGGTTTCAGGTAGGTGTAGCCGTTAATGCAGGCTTCATAGAAATCTGTCCACTGCACACCTTCCCGCGGTTTGATATTACCTTCTGCTACCTGACGGTCGATCATACGTTTAACGTCCGATGCCATGGCCTGTGGGTTGTATTGCATAATGGTCAGAACGTCTTTTACCGATGAGCCATGCACCACTTCTTCGACGTAGAAGTCTTCCGGGTCGTCGTCGTAGCTGAAAATATGCACTTCGTTCAGACGGCCAAACAGGTTATGCATATCGCCCATAACGTCCTGATAGGCGCCGGTTAAAAACAGTCCGACAAAATAGGGTTCGCCAGCTTTCAGCTCGTGCAGTGGCAGTACCTGGGTTATTTCTCGCCCTACGGCAAACTGATCGATTTTACCGTCGCTGTCGCAGGTAATATCCACCAGAGAACAGCTGACATTCGGTTTTTCATTCATGCGGGTTAATGGGGCAACCGGCAGCAGCTGGTCAATCGCCCAGGTATCGGCTGCTGACTGGAACACCGAGAAGTTGCACAAATACTGTGACGATAATGAATGTGCCATTTCCTGCAGCTCATCCGGAATAAAGTCTTCATCAGCGTAATACGTGTGCAGGCGTTGCATGATCTGCCAGTACAGGGTTTCGGTTTTGGCCAGTTCTTCCAGGCTTAATACGCGCAGCTTGAAGGCATCAAGCGCTTGTTCCTTGTAGTGCGAGGCATCGTTAAACGCCTGCTGCATGGCGCGACGGTCGTCGCCATTCAGTAACGGATTTTCGGCAATATCACGCATATTGCTGACGATAATATGCTCGTCGTCGGCAGCACTGGTTTCTACGCCTGAGCTGTTGGAGCGGATTTCGCCCACCACCTGGGTGACCACACAGCTGTGATGAGCAGTAATCGCCCGGCCACTTTCACTGACCAGATCCGGGTGCGGCACGTCTTCCAGTTCACACACTTCTTTCATGCCGTTGACAATGCCCGACACGTATTCCTGAATGCTGTAGTTGCGTGATGAGTCGTTGGTTGAAGCGGTACCGTCGTAGTCGATACCCAGACCGCCGCCGACATCCACGTACTGCAACGGGAAGTCCATTTTATGCAGTTCGGCATAAATGCGGCCGCCTTCGGCAATGGCTTCGCGTACCGAGCGAATATCCGTCAGCTGACTGCCGATATGGAAGTGCAGCAATTTCAGGCAATGATCCAGACCTTCGCTTTTCAGGTAGCGTGCTGCATTAATAATTTCGGCAATGGTCAGGCCGAATTTGGCTTTATCGCCACCGGAGCTTTCCCATTTTCCACGGCCTTTGGCCGTAATCTTGGCGCGCACACCGATAATCGGATCGATCCCCAGCTCTTTAGCGATTCTGACCAGTAGCAGCAGCTCTGAGTATTTTTCGACCACAACCACCATGCGGTTACCCAGCTTGCGGCCCATCAGCGCCAGACGCATAAACTCTTCGTCTTTATAGCCGTTCAGTACGGTCAGTGAACCTTCGTTGGTATTCATCGCCAGCGCTGCCAGCAATTCCGCTTTGGAGCCAGCTTCCAGGCCGTATTGGAAAGGTTTACCGGCGTAGACGATTTCTTCCACCACTTCGCGCATCTGGTTGACCTTAATCGGGTAAACGCCGCTGTAGCGTCCCTGGTAACCAGCATCTTCAATGGCATCGGCAAAGGCGGTATTCAGCCGGGCGACCTGTGAGCGCAGAATATCGTGAAAACGCACAACCACCGGGAACTGCACATCTTTCTGCTGGATTTCGCTGAGCACCGCTTTAAAGTCGATGCGCACATCCGGGCTGTCCGGGTTGGGTGTGATCTGTAAATTGCCGTTATCGCCAACCGAGAAATAACCACCGCCCCAGCGCGAAACCCCATAGATTCTTTCGGCGTCTTCAATGGTCCAGTTGCTGGATGATGTCATTCTGTGCTCCTTATCCGATCATTCGTTTCGTCGGCTTAGCATGATCATGGGCGCCTTTCGCGCGCGATGGTGTTACCGTATCCCGCATAGCCAGCCTTGGCCAGACTTTTGTCGCCGCTTGCGCCTGGATTTGTTGTCGTAATCTGTTGATTTTGAAGGATGGACGTTATGGAGGGGATGACCTTCAGCCGTGAAGAAAAGGAACGTATGGTGGCCAAAGTACAGGCGTACTTTGAGCGTGAAATGGATCAGTCGCTGGGCGGGTTTGAGGCGGAATTCCTGATAGACTTTTTTGCCAGCGAAATGGGTGCTTTTTTCTACAATCGTGGACTGTACGATGCAGAAGCCGCTATTACAGCGAAGCTTGCTGATATTTCCGACCAGTTGCTGGAACTGGAGCGCCCGCTGTGATTACTGACAGCGGGCTGGATGGGGTCAGCAATGGCTCTTGTCGCTATTCGTCGTCTCACTGAGTGTTTCGCAGGTCTTTTCCACGGTCTTGCTCACTGTTTCGCCGGCTTTGTTGGCCGTTTCCCGGGCCTGGGTAGTAACCTTTTCGGCCATTTCTTCACTGCTTTGCTGCAACGACTGAGCACTATTGCTCAGGCTCTGTTTGCCCTGGTCGTAGGCTTCGCTGACGTTGGCTTTGGCCTTGCTTGCAGCATCGTCGATTTTCGCCCCCAGCTCCTGAGCTGAGTTGTTATCGCAGGCCGTCAGGGCAGCCGTCGCCAGCAGTGCAGTTAACAGAACGTTAATTGATCGCATAAATCCTCCATGCATGAGATTTCTTGTGGTTCAGCGGTAGGATGTCACTCGCTGTACCCTCTGCGGCTTGCAGCCGCATATAGTGCGACGCAATCCAGCGCATAAAGTTCAGTGTATCTGAAGCTCCTGGCAGCGCATTCTGGTAATCTGTGATCTTGTTTTTTACCGGCGCGTCAGGGATCGCATGTTCCGTCTTTATCATTCCAACGATCTCGAAATTCTTAAGGGTATTCTTGTCCATCAGATGCAGGAATCGCCCGTTGGCCCTTTTGGTCAGGAAGCCATTCTGGTGCAGAGTCAGGGCATGTCGCACTGGCTAAAGCTGCAGCTGGCTGATTCGCTGGGTATTGCCGCGCAGGTGGATTTTCCGCTGCCATCGAGCTTTGTCTGGCAGGTATTCAACCGCCTCAAACCGGAACTGCCGGAACGCTCCCATTTCGATAAACAGATCATGGCCTGGAAGCTGGTGCGTCTGTTACCACAGCTGGCGCTGACCGAGGGCTGTGAGGCCATTGCTCATTACCTGCAGAACGATGCCGATGGCGTTAAGTGTTATCAGCTGGCGCAGACCATCGCTGACGTGTTTGACCAGTATCTGGTGTATCGCCCGGACTGGCTGCTGAGCTGGGAGCTGGGTGATGATGAAGTCGCCGATACGCAGGTATCGGCCCATCCGTGGCAGCCGCTGGTATGGCGGGCGTTAGTGGCCGACAGTGCTGAGCTGGGTCATTCGCTGGATCACCGAGCACGCTTGCTGCAGGAACTGGAACAGCTGGTACAGGCCCATCCTGAACGTCTGGCCGATCTGCCCAAACGCCTGTTTGTATTTGGTATCGCCGCGTTGCCCGGCAGCTACTGGCAGGTGTTGCAGGCGATCTCGCCGGTGATCGAAGTGCATTTCTTTTTGCTCAATCCATGCAAAAACTTCTGGGGCGATATCGTTAGCGAACGGCAGAAAATCCGTATGCTGCGTGACAACCCCGAAGTTGAAACCCTGCTCGACAGCGGCAACCCCTTGCTCGCCTCCTGGGGGCGGCTGGGACGTGATTTTCTGACGCTGGTGCATGAAACCGCCGAACAGTTCGAAGGCCGTATTCAGGATGTGGATGCTTATCTTGAGCAGGATGGCGAGCCACAAACGCTGCTGGCACATTTGCAGCAGGACATTCTGACCTTAACCGACCGTCAGCAGGGCGCATTCAGTAAAGAGGCGCAATTACACAGCCGCTTTAAGCAGGGCATTGCCGCGAATGACGGCAGCGTGCGTTTAATCAGCGCGCACAGTCCGCTGCGTGAAGTGCAGCGCCTGTACGATCAGATTCTGCACTGGCTGGATAACGACCCCGAGCTTAAACCGCGCGATATCGTGGTGATGGTGCCGGATATCGACCAGTACGCGCCCTATATCGACGCTGTGTTTGCAAGTAGTCGTGCGCGCACCGAGCAGGGCGGTGAGTACCGTATTCCCTGGGCGATAGCTGACCAGTCGATGGCGCAGGAAGATCCGCTGATCGACAGCTTCCTTAGTTTGCTGGGGCTGGGTGAATCACGCCTGCTGATTACCGACGTACAGGACTGGCTGGATGTATCCGCCATCCGCAGCCGTTTTAATATCAGCGAAGACGATTTACCGGCGCTGCGCGACTGGCTGGCCCAGGCACAAATTCGCTGGGGCTTAAACAGCGAACAGCGTCAGCAGCTGGGCTTGCCGGCGTTTGAACAGAACAGCTGGCGTAAAGGCTTGCGCCAGTTGCTGCTGGGTTATCTGACTCCGGACAGCCGTCAGGATTTTATGGGCGATTTTCCGGTGGCGGCCACCGAAGGCAACGAAGGCGAATTGCTCGGGCATTTAATGGCCTTTATCGACGTGCTTGAACACTGGCAGCGTCTGTTTGCTGCCGGCCCGCGTCAGGTTGCGGACTGGTCTGCATCCTTACTTAGTCTGCTGGATGATCTGTATCTGGCCGACAATCTCGAACAGAACTCGCTGCAGCGTATCCGCGATGCCATTCAGCGCTGGCAGGAAGAATTAACCCTGGCCGGTTTTAACGGCGAATTATCCGCGCCTGTGGTGCGCAGCTGGTTTAACGAACAATTAGGGCAGCAGGGCGGCTGGCAGCGTTTTCTCGCCGGGCCGGTGAACTTCTGTACCCTGATGCCGATGCGTTCTATTCCGTTTAAAGCGGTGTGTCTGCTCGGCATGAACGACGAAGATTACCCGCGCCGGGTAACGCCGGTGGGCTTCGATTTAATGGTTGCCGGACGCAGTCGCCGTGGTGACCGTTCACGCCGTGAAGATGACCGTTATCTGTTTCTGGAAGCGGTGTGTTCGGCGCAGGATTATCTCTACATCAGCTACCGTGGCCACGATGTGCGCGAAAATGCCGAACTGCAGCCATCGGTGCTGGTGGCGGAGCTACGCGACTATTTGTGCGATGGTTTTGCCCTTGAGCAGGATCTGGATTTACCGCACCAGCAAAGCCGCCAGAAGATGTTGCACTGGTTGCAGGAAGAGCTGCCACTGCAGCCCTACAACCGTCAGGCATTTGCGGCTGATGATTTATTAAAGCGCCATGTGCGCAGCTATCAGCAGGTGTGGGCGGATGTCGCTGCTGAGCAGGGTGCTGGCCAGGAAACAGAAAGCGACCATTTCTTCAGTGAGCCGCTGGCTATTCCGGCCGATATCGATACCAGCGTGGTTGCCTGGGAAGACGTGAAGCAGGCCCTGGCAGACCCGCTTAAATATTTTGTGACCCGCCGCTTAAAAGCCTCGTTCGATGTGTATTGGCAACAGCACGAAACCGAAGAGCCCTTCGCCTTAAATGGTCTGGATTTATATCAGCTGAAAGACGACTGGCTGCAATTAGCCATGGCCGATATTCAGCACGGCCATAGTGAAGAATTAAGCGATGAGCTGGCCTTTACCCGCCGCCAGCAGGCACTGGGGCACTTACCGGTGAATGCGCTGGGTAAAGTCTGGAGCGATGATCTGATTGATTATTCGCGCCCGCTGGCGCAGAAGATCGTCGAGTTATCTGAATTCCGTATGGAAGTAAAAGCACTATCGGTGGCGCTGGAAAACTGCACCGTACAGGGCGAACTGCAGCAAGCCTTTGTGAGCCATGTCGGTGATGAGTGCGGTTATCTGCTGTATCACCGCGTCGGTGATATTTATGGCAAACATTTATTGCAGGCCTGGCTGGATGCCTTGCTGGTGGCAGCGGCCAGCCCGGGTAGCATCAGTCATGTCTGTCTGCTCGGTTTAAGCAAAGACAAGGGCAATACCTGGTTACGGCAAGTACAGCTGGGCCTGCCTGCACAGGACACCGCGTTGGCTTTAATTAAACAGGCCGTCGACTGGTACTGGCAATGCTGGTGTAAACCCATTGCCCATCTGCCCGATACCCTGTGGAGCCTGATACAGGCGCAGGAATATATTGGTGAGAAACACGCCGACGATGCTGATATGCAAGCCGATGCTATGCAAAAAGAAATCACTAATCTGGTGCAGCGCGAGTTTGGCGAACTGGCATCGCCTTATTTACAACGCTGCCTGCCGGATTTTGTCGCGCAGTTGCAAAGTCAGCCGCCCGAACAGTGGCTGGCTGAGCAGGGCATCTTGCTGACCAGCCTGAAAAAACACATAAAGACCGATGAATTGCATAAAGACTCAAGTGCCAGTGCCAGTGCCAGTGCCAGTATCAGTACAGGAGAGGGCGCATGAAAACCTTATCCATCGCTGATTTTCCGCTGTACGGCCAGTCGCTGATTGAAGCCAGTGCCGGTACCGGTAAAACCTTCACCATTACGGGCTTGTATAACCGCCTGATGCTCGGTCATGGCCGTCCACGTTTAGGCTGCGATCAGATTCTGGTGGTAACCTTTACCCGCGCCGCCACTGAAGAATTGCGTGGCCGTATCCGTCAGCGCCTGCGCGATACATTGGAAGATTTATTGTCGCTGGAAAATGGCCAGCCGATTGACGAGCAGCAGCTGCGCTATTTACAGCAGTTAGCGGCTGCCCAAAACAACGATGGCCAGCACAGCGAAGGCCAAAACAGCGATGCCCAGCACAGCGATATCGACGCTGTATGCCGTCAACTGAAACCCTGGCTGCAAAGCAATCTGGCATTAATGGATGAGGCTGCGATTTATACCATTCATGGTTTCTGTCAGCGCATGCTCAAACAGTTTGCTTTCGACAGTGGTGTGGTGTTCAGCGCAGAGCTAGTACTCGACAGCGACAGCTACCTGCAACAGGCCTGTGAAGATATCTGGCGCCAGCAGGCCTATACCCTGGATGAACCCCAGGGCCGTTATTTAATCAGCCGTTATGCCGGCCCGGACGATGTGCTGGCTAAAGTACGCTCGCGCATCAGCCGACCGGATATGACGGTCGTGCCTGCTGTTTCGGCGCAAGGATTAAGCAAAGCCTGGCACAATGCTGAAGCAGCCTTTATGACCGCCAAAGCCGCCTGGTCGCAAATCAGTGCGGCTGATGTGGTGCAGTTAATCGCCGATTCCGGACTGGATAAAAAATCCTACAGCAAACGCTTTGCGCCGAACTGGGTGGCAGAAGCGGCCGGCTATTTCGGCGGACGTTTTTATATGCCGGCGCCGAAAAACCTGTACCGTATGACACCAACCGGTATGGCAGAAAAGCTGAAAGACAGTGGTGAATTACCGCAGCATGCAGCCTTTGACGCCACCGAAGACTTTCTGCAGGCAGCCAATCAGTTAGCCCTGCTGCTGGAAGCGGCGTGGATGGATGCCATTAAAGAGCGTTATTTCGAGCTGCTGGAAAAAGCCGGTGCCTTAACCCCGGATGATCTGTTGCGCTTATTGGTCAATGCGCTGCGTGCCGAACAGGGCGAGTTACTGGCCAGCCATATCCGCCGTTTATATCCGCTGGCGATGATCGACGAATTTCAGGATACCGACCCGCAGCAGTACGAAATTTTTAACCGTATTTATCCGCCGCAAGATGATGCTGACAACGCGCTGGCGACGCAGGTAGGTCAGAAGGCACTGGCAGAAACGCATGGTCTTATCATGATCGGCGACCCGAAGCAGGCCATCTACGGCTTCCGCGGCGCCGATATATTTACCTACATCAAAGCCCGCCGTCAGCTGGACGAAGAACGCCGTTTTACCCTGGAAAAAAACTGGCGCAGTCATAGCCAGCTGGTGGCCGGGGTCAATCAGATATTTGCCGGCCACGACAGCCCCTTTGTGTTCGATCAGGATATTCAGTTCGTTAATGTCTCCGCGGCAGGTAAACCGGACGGCCGGCCACTGAAAATTGGCGATGAAGAACAAACGCCGCTGCAGCTGTGGCATGACGGCGAAGAATATTCCCGTGCCCGGGCGCAATTCAGTGCCGCAGAACAGTGTGCAGAAAAAATTGATGCCTTAATGCACGGTGATGCGACGCTGGGTGATGAGCCGGTGCAGGCACGCGATATTGCCGTGCTGGTACGCAGCCGCAAGCAGGCGGGATTAATCCGCGAGGCGTTATCCGCGCGCCAGATCGGCAGTGTGTTTTTAACCCGCGACAGCGTCTACGATAGTCTCGAAGCGCGGGATTTATTTGCCTGGTTGCAGGCGGTAGCTCATCCCAGTGATGAGCGTGCATTGCGTACCGCCATGGCCACCGAAACCCAGGGCTTAACCGCAGCGCAACTGGATGCCCTGTTAAACGATGAGCAGGCGTGGGAACGCACGCTGGAGCAAAACCACAGTTACCATCAGCTATGGCAGCGTCGCGGTGTGATGGCAGCCATTATGCAATGGCTGGAAGAAGACGGCCGTGCACAGCGTTTACGTCGTCATCAGGATGGCGAACGCCGCATTACCAACCTGATGCACTTAGGTGAATTGCTGCAAAGTGCTGCCCGCCGTTTGCGCGGCCACGAAGCGCTGTTGCGCTGGTTTGGTGAGCATATTTTCTCGGATAACCGCAGCGGCGACGAAGCACAGCTGCGCCTTGAGAGCGATGCCAATCTGGTCACCATTGTCACTATCCATAAATCCAAGGGTCTGGAATATCCGCTGGTGTTCCTGCCGTTCCTGTGGGACGACAGTTATCTGCCAAACCCGAAAAGCGATACCCAGTATTTCAGTGAAACGGACGGCATGGTGCTCAATCTGGAACCGGATGACGAAGCCAAAGCACTGGCTGTACGCGATTCTCTAGCCGAGTCTCTGCGCTTGCTGTACGTGGCCTTAACCCGTGCCGTGCAGGGCTGTTTTATCTGGCTGACCGATGCGGTGGATGGCAAAAGTAAAAAAGAGAAAAAATCCCGCATTGCGCAAACCGCACTCGGCTATTTACTGGCCGTGGACAATGATCCTGACTGGGCTGGCTTAAAACAGTCAGCCAGTGGCGAATGTTTAATTACCGATTTGCCAGAGTGGCCGACAGATGAACTGCGTCGCCGGGCTGTTGTTCAGGAAGCGCCACAGGCGGCAGTGTGCCAGCCACATAGCTGGGATAGCTGGCGGGTAAGCAGTTACAGTCAGTTAACCGCCGATGATCATAGTGGGCATACTGCTCACGATGATGTGCTGGTGATGGATGAAAGCAGTGAGCAAACAGATAGCGATGAATCGGTTTCCGAATTTGTTGACGCAGCGCTGCTGAACGAAATCAGCGAGCGTGAATTTGATGCCACAGCAGCGGCCCTGACCTTTGCTAAAGGCGCAAACGCCGGTACTTGTCTGCACGCTATTTTTGAGCACTGGGATTTTGTTGATAGCGAAGCGCTGCATAGCATTACTGAACGTGAACTGAGCCATTATGGTTTAGCGCTCAGTGAGGATGAAGTCGGCGCTGAGGAAAAACAAAAGCAGATCGATGAGGTTGCCGGCTGGATGCAGGCGGTGGTGAACAGCCCGCTGATGAATGATCAGGGCGAGCAATTCAGCCTAGCGGATATTTCTGCCGCCAACCGCCTGGATGAAATGGAGTTTTATCTGCCGGTGCAGCAGTTGCAGGCGGCGGATATTAATCGCCTGTTAGCCGACCCGGCGAAAGGCGGACGCTTCCACTTCGATACCCTGAGCGGCTATTTAAAAGGCTTTATCGACCTTATTTTCTGCCATAACGGCCGTTATTACGTGGCGGACTATAAATCCAATCATCTGGGGTTCAGCATCAACGACTACACCCCGGCGGCCTTAATCGTGGCGATGGCTGATCATCAGTATGACTTGCAGGCCTGGCTCTATACCGTCGCGCTCGATCAGCTGCTGCGCCAGCGCTTGCCCGGTTACGACCCGGCTCAGCATCTGGGCGGCGTGTATTATTTCTGGCTGCGCGGTATGCACCTGGGTGACAGCGCACCGCGTTTACTCGCCGATGACTCTGCCGCTTCACAGCAGGATTTATTTGCCGCACCGGCGCTGACTCAGGTGCCGGGCGTGTATTACCACGCCGTTGACATTGAAGCGTTGCAACGCTGGCGACAGGTGCTGTTGCCGGATGCTGTGTGCACGCGTAACAGCTCAGATAACAAAGCGGAGGCCGGCGTATGAATCCGCTGTTGCTGCAATATCTGCCTGACATTGAAGTGAAAAACCTGCGTGATATTGATCGTCAGGTGGCCAGTCAGGTTCTGCAGTGGGAAGTGCAGGCCGCAGCTGATACTGAACCACAAACACTGCTGTGTTTGGCCGTGGCGTCGGTAATGGTCAGTGTCGCGTTGGGTAAGGGGCAGGTGTGTCTGCCGCTGACATCCTGTGCCTTGCCCGAATGGCGCGAGTTCTGGCAGGAACATTCGTTACTGGCCAGTTCGCAGTTGGCTGATTGCCGTACTGTGTATGTGGCAGACGCCAAGCTGAAAACAGCCGTTGGCGATTTTCACGATTACGCTCAGCAGCCATTGGTGCTGCACGGCAATAACCTTTATCTGGCGCGTTACTTTTTCTATGAACGTGGTGTATTAACCCAGATTCACCAGCGTTTGGCGCTGCAGCCGGAATTAAACGATGCCGAGCTGAGTCACACGCTGATGCAATTATTTGGTGAACCGGCTGCTGTTAATTCGGACGCTGATTCAACAGCCGTGATTGACTGGCAGAAAGTCGCTGCCGCCAGTGCCTGTAGCCGCAATTTTGCCGTGATTACCGGCGGTCCGGGCACGGGTAAAACCACCACGGTGACACGCCTGCTCAGTGCTTTGCTGAGTCAGAACCCGCAGATGTCGATTGCGCTGGCCGCACCGACCGGTAAAGCGGCTGCACGCATGACGGAATCTATTCGTGGGGCCAAATTACGCGCCCAGCAAAGCAGTGAAACATCGCTGCCTTTTGCCGAACAAATTCCGGACGACAGCTTTACCCTGCATCGCTTACTGGGGTGGTCGCCACGGGGTTTTCGTTACAACGCCAATCGCCATTTACCATTCGATTGTGTGGTGGTGGATGAAGCATCGATGGTCGATTTGCCGATGATGTATCACCTGTTCCAGGCATTGGCCGCCGATACCCGTTTAATTCTGCTCGGTGACCGCGATCAGTTAGCTTCGGTAGAAGCCGGTAGTGTGCTGGCGGATTTATGTGATGCCGGTGTGCAGCATGGCCCGGACGCCGGCTTCGCTCAGCGTCTGCAGCAACTGACTGGCTTTGATTTAGCGTCGGTAACGGAAGAGCCGGTAAGCCCGATGCAGAATGCCGTGGCGTCACTGCGGGTATCCCATCGCTTTACTGCCGATAGTGGTATCGGTCAGTTAGCGGCTGCGGTTAATAACAGCGCCCAGCAACGGGCAGATGAAGTGCTGCGTACCTTTGAAGATGTGCGTTTTGTCGGTGTCAGTCCGCTGGCCGAACAACCTTTCTGGCAACAATCTCAATGGCAGCAGACGCTGGTCGATGGCTACCGTGATTACGCCGAAGCGTTACGCGCTTTTGCCGCGAATAAAGCCGATGCGAATGATGTGTTCAGCGCCTTTAATCGTTTTCAGATTCTGGTGGCGCTGCGCCAGGGCCCGTATGGTGTTGAACAGGTGAATCAGCGTGCTGAGCGTTTGTTGCAGGCGGCGGGCTTAATCGATACCCGTGCGTCAGCGTCCGGCTGGTACGCAGGTCGCCCGGTAATGATCAGCCGTAACGAATACGATCTTGGTTTGTTTAATGGCGACATTGGTATTGCCTTGCCTGTGACAGACGAGCAGGGTAAACCGACTTTAAAAGTCGCCTTCCCCGATGCCGACGGTGGCGTCCGTTATTTATTACCAAGCCGATTGCCTGCCCACGAAACCGCCTTTGCCATGACGGTGCATAAGAGCCAGGGCTCGGAGTTTGATCATCTGTGTCTGTTGTTACCGGAGCAGTGGCAGAGCGTGATTACCCGCGAGCTGATTTATACGGCCATTACCCGGGCGAAGAAAACCTTCACCCTGTTTTCTGGTCACAACTGTTGGCAGCAAGGCCTGGCGACCCGCGTTCAGCGCGCCAGTGGTCTGCGTGATGCCTTGTGGCAGTGAATACACCGACGTCTCATTATGAATCTGCAAAAACACCGGATATCAGGAAGTTTCTTATGATTACCGCTTTAAGGATCAGCCGCTGGCTAATGGTTAGTTTGCTGGTGCTGGTATTGCTCTCCTTGTTATTGCTGTACGCAGCTCCTGGCATTGGCCTGGCATTCGCGCGTCACTGGTACGCTCAGCAAGGCGAGGGTTACGAGCTGAGCGCAAGCGGTTGGTCTTTTGCTCCGTTTAACAGCGATTTCCGTCTGTCTGGTCTGGTACTGAAACATCCGGGCGTCGGCTCGGGTGAGAGTCGCATTAATGAGCTGCTATTCAGTGTGAATCCGTATGCACTGCTTGATCGTCGTATTGAGGTAGGTCGCGTACGGGTTGCGGGTGTTGCTGTTACGCCGCTGCTGGCTGAACACGAGGGGCGTCAGCAGCTGTCGATTGCCGGACTTGATATTCCACTGACTGCTGACGATAAAGCGCCCAGCCAGCCGCCACACCAGGCTGGCCAGGACAATGTGGCGGCAGAAAGTAGCCACGTCGTACCATGGCAGTTTGTTATCCGGAGCCTCGAGCTGGATAACCAGCAGCTGGGCTGGTCGGTTACATTGCCGGCCGCTGACAGCCGTGGTGAGCTTGAGCTTCAGACACTGCATCTGACGGACATTAACAGCGATAACCGCCCTGTGCAGGTGTCGGTTGCGCTGAGCGTACTGCAATCGGAACTGACCCTGGCGGCGCCAGAGGGCGGAGCCGAAACTTCGCTGAATCTTGGTGAGGCTGACAGCGATGCTCCACTGCAGATCACCCTGCAGGGCCAGCTGCTGGAGCCGCTGACGAATCCACAATGGCAAGGCGATCTGTTATTGAATGATCTGGCTCTGTCGACCAGCGCTAATCAAGGCATCAGCGTCAGACTGGCGGAACTTGTACTGCAGGGCATGGATGCAAATGCCAGCCAACAGGCTATAGAGCAGATAACACTGGCGGATCTGGCTGTTGAACAGGGTGGTCAGCCTTTAATGAACCTGAGCCAGTACCGTATCAATGGTGTCTCTTACCAGGATAACGATGTCAGTGTTGGGGATCAGTCGTATCAGGGACTTGTGGTGCATACACCGGATCTGAATCCAGCGTCTGACAATCGCACAAAGGATGAGTCTGCCGGTAAATCGGTAGCGAGCAAGGTGCAGGAAGGAAACACGCCAGAAGGGAGCGATATTCAACCTCAGACAGAAGCGATCGATAGCTCTGACAGCAGTGCAGAAAGCGTTCGTCAGGTGCTGGCGTTCGTGTTGTCAGGTTTGCATCAGGGCGAGCAGACCGGGGAAATTCTGATGAGTGACAGCAGTGTAACGCCGCCGATGACGGCGACACTGACGCTGCATGAGGTCGATGTGGGGGCGCTGGACGGTCAGCTTGAGCAAAACCTTCAGTTGAATAAACCCATCAGCCTGCACCTGCTGGCGGGTCTGGATAGTTATAACCGTATTGCGCTGGATGGTGACCTGTCATTGTTTGAGCGTGATGGGCAGTTGTTCCCGCAGGGGCAGGTTCAGGCCAGTATCAGCCAGCTGGATCTGGTGCAGTTTAACGGTTATCTGGGCAAGGCCATGGGCTATCACGTTGAACGTGGCATGCTGAATCTGGAGGCAGATATCCGCTTCGATCAGGCGAAACTCAGTGGTGAAGTAAAAATCCTGCTGCGTAATGCCCGCTTTGTGCCAGCGGATGACGCTGCGATTGAGCGTCTGAGTAAACAGATTTCTATGCCGGTGGATACCGCGCTGGATCTGTTACGTGATGATAATGGCAACGTTCGTCTTACGATTCCGTTGTCTGGTGATCTCAGTGATCCGAATGTCGGACTGGAAGATCTGACACGCCAGCTGAGCAAGCTGGCATTGCGTCAGGGCGCTATGTACTACCTGCGCCAGAGCCTGCAGCCTTACACGACCATGTTGACGGTGGCGAGCTACGCCGGTGATTACCTGTTTGCTATTCGTCTGGACGATCTGGTTTTTGCGGCTCAATCGTCCGAACTGACAGAGGAGCATGCAGCCCACCTGCAGAAAGTTGCAGAGATTATGCAGGGCAAAACCCGTCTCGAGTTGCAGGTGTGTCCGTTTGTCAGCAAGGCAGAAGCAACTCAGCAGGGCGATAACTGGCCGCAGCTGGCAAAAGCCCGTGGCGCGGCAGTGAAGGCCTGGCTGGCCGCCATCAATGATGAGCAGGGTAACTCGCTGGCACAGCGGGTATCTCTGTGCAAACCACAGCAGGGCGACACGGGTAGTGTGGTGTTGGGGGTTGAATGAGAAACTTTATCAGAAGTTACTTACTTTGTTTGATGCCACTGATTGGTATGCCTGCAGGTGCAGATGAACTGTCAGACCAACAGCGATATCTGCCACATGACACTGTGCTGGGTTTCAAACTTCTGGATACTCCGCTGAGTACTATTATGGACGAGCTGAGGGTTCCATTTTCTGGTGTTGAAGATGCGCATCATGAGATATCTGGTGTGTGTGTAACCAACTCAGAGCGATCTCAGTCCATTCATTTTCTGACAGGTGTCATTCACGATTACGATAATCTGTACGGCTATCAGATTTCATCTGACGTAAGCAACGATTGTTTGCAATCGGATCGCTTGCCAGAACCAATTATGGACGGAGCAGGTTTTACAATTGGAAAGCGTCGTACAGAAGTATTTCAGCAACTGGGCGATGCAACCGGACCTTGCACATCATCATGCGAATGGAAACTGAATTTCTCCATAGCCTGGCCAGAGCCGGTTATTTCACAACACACATTCGAACGAAATGGAAAGCAGGTAACGGCCGAGCGTATCAATCGAGGCTCGTATCACCTTGTTTTAATCAGAGGTGAATTTGAAAATGAGCAGCTTGTGGATTTCCGCTTGGTTAATTATGCGGAAGGAGATTCATCCGTAAGCTTTGTCGAGCATTGGGTTCTCAAAAACTGAAAAAGCCGCATTACGCGGCTTTTTCAGTTTT
The DNA here is from genome assembly GCF_020320395.1 of Thalassolituus marinus. Lineage (GTDB taxonomy): Bacteria > Pseudomonadota > Gammaproteobacteria > Pseudomonadales > Oceanobacteraceae > Venatoribacter > Venatoribacter marinus. The sequence goes on from NZ_JAEDAH010000020.1 coordinate 171,529, forward strand.
TACAGCAGCCTGCTTTCAATCTGTCATCAGGCTGCGTTTTCCGCCGAGTTTACCGGCTTCACCACAAACAACAGGTCGCCCTGGTTAACCTGCTGGCCATCGCTGTTCATGATTCGGGTGACCTTGAACTTCTGGTCAGCCGGATACAGCTCTGCACCTGCACGATTAAATTGTTTAAGGCTCAGTGGGGTAAACATCTTCATCGCTTCCATCAGACACAGAGTCTGGTCGATGCTGATGACGTCACCTTCTTTCACATAAGCAGGTTCGCTTGGTGATGATGAACCGTAGAAGATGCTGGTGGACGGTGACAGAACTTTCAGTTCGTCAGAGCCTTCGATCTTCAGCGCATCGGCATCCACGGCGTTGGCAGCCATGTCTGCGGCTTCTTCGATATCGGTAATCAATGCATCCACATCGATACGGTCGAGGAATTGCGGCAGATAGGTGGTGTCGTAGATACCATCCTGGAAGACTTTATCATCCAGTACGCGCTTGAGCAGCGGAATATTGGTGCAGACGCCGGTAATACGTACACGTTCCAGGTATTCACGCAGTTTGGCGATGGTATCGTTACGGTCTTTGCCGTAGCAGATGATCTGTACCACCATGCTGTCGTAGAACGGAGACACCTGTTTGCCCGGTGCCGCCATGGCAATCAGCTGGATGTAATCTTCTTCCGGCAGGACGCAATCGCGAATCAGGCCCGGTGTCGGAACGAACTCAACGTCGTCACCTTTGCGCACCGCTTTTTCGGCGTTCACACGCACTTCAATAGCGTAGCCGTTGGATACCGGTTTCAGGTCGTCGATGGCCTCGCCTTCAGCGATCTTAAACTGGGTGCTGACGATATCGATGCCGGACACCAGTTCAGTAACCGGGTGCTCTACCTGCAGACGGGTGTTCATTTCCATGAAGTAAATGGTGTTGGCGTCCAGGTCGAAAATAAATTCAACCGTACCAGCGCCCACATACTTAACCGCATCAGCCAGTTTGGCAGCAAAGTCGTACGCAGCCTGTTCCAGTTCTCGCGGCAGCATGGTGGAACCGGATTCTTCAAAGATTTTCTGGTTATTACGCTGTACCGAACAGTCGCGCAGACCCAGGATCTTGGTGTTGCCATGGCTGTCGCGCAGTACCTGAACTTCGATGTGACGCAGAGAGGTCACATATTTTTCCAGGTACACGTCACCATTACCGAACGCAGCTTTGGCTTCGGTGGAAATCTGGTGGAACAGGGCATGAATCTTATCGGCGGATTCAACTACCTGAATACCTTTACCACCGCCACCGTGAACCGCTTTCAGCAGTACCGGGTAGCCGATTTCATCGGCAACGGCAGCAGCATTAGCCGAGCTGGTCAGAATGCCGTGAGAACCCGGTACAACCGGTACTTCAACACGCATTGCGGTGTTAATCGCATTCGATTTGTTGCCCATGGTTTCCATGGCAGATACCGGTGGGCCAACAAAGTTAATGTCGTGGTTGCCACACAGCGCCGCAAACTGACTGCTTTCCGACAGGAAGCCGATACCCGGGTGCAGGGCGTCCACGCCTTCATGGTGAGCGATACGCAGCACAGACTTCGCATTCAGGTAGCTTTCGTCCGGGGTATTACCACCGATACATACCACGCGGTCTTCTGGTCCGAGCATGTCCACCGGCACGGAATCCATATCCGGGTCTGACTGGATCAGCACCACTTTAATATCGTTTTCCTGCGCCTTACGGATCAGTTTCACGGCAGTACAGCCACGAGCGTGAACCAGAACCTTATCGATCTTGCCGTATTTCTTCAGCGCACTGGCATTGGCACCGGTATCCGGGGCCAGACGTTCCGCAGTGATATAACCCTGCAGTACGCGATCAAGAACGTCGTCAACCGTGTGACGGGCAACCGGCATGTCCGGGTCGATGGCACGCAGACGTTCATCCAGATCATCGAAGAACGGGTGGCTGACCAGACCGTCCATGGATTTCGGTGATACCGACAGATAGTTGGACAGTGTGCAGGTGCTTGGCAGATAGCTGGGTACCACAATCTGGCCGGCGAACGGCATGTTGGTGCCCGAGAAGTAGTAGGTCTGTGCCAGTGGGTGAGTCACGAAGGACGCTTGCGCACCACCGGTACAGTCACCAAAACCGAACACTACGATCGGCAGATCGTTATCACGCACAAAGCGGGTGATACGGTCGTTGACCACGGCCATCGAGAACAGTGCGGCAGCACCTTCTTTGGTCTGCATACCACCAGAGGATACGAAGGCCACAATCGGCAGATTCAGGCGCGCGCATTCCACCATCAGCTTGCAGAATTTCTCAGCCGAGGCCATGTCGAAGGCACCCGCCTGGAAGTCCAGATTGGATACGATGGCGCCAACCTGTTGCTCACGCTCACCAATACGGATGGTACCGATACCGGTAATCACACCGCACGGTTTGATGTCTTTTTTCAGTGCGCCTTCAATCGAGCTACGGAAACCCGGGAAGGCCACAGGGTCTGCGGACATCAGGCTGGCGTTGGTTTCTTCGAAGTCACTGAAGAAACGTTCGATGATGGCAGCGGCAGACGTTTTCTTCTGACGTTTGGTGTCATCCAGTACCTGCTGGATCAGCAGATCGTGGTAGGCCATGGTCAGACGGTTCCAGAAGTCTTTACGACGACCAATGGACACGGGGTTAATACGGCCGTTGTAGGACTTACCATCCTGTTCTGCTTCGTGATATTCCGGCAGCAACTTCTCAAAAATGAAGGTGATAACCACGAACAGAGTGTCGGACAGACGCGGGAACGCCAGCTTCTTCCATTCTTCAACGGATTTGAGGAAGTCACCACGCTGGCTGCTCTTGATGAAGTAGCTCAGCCAGTGATCGAAGGATTCACGTTCCTGCGGCGTGTAGCTGTCGCCATCGGTCGCTTCAGCGAGGGATTTCTCCAGCAGCTCTTTCAGCGATTCGCGTGACAGGGCACGGTCTTCGTTGGCTTCTTTGGCAACGTTCACCAGATTGTTGATGAAGTTGTCGTACAGCTGACCGAACACCAGCATGTTCTGGCATACCTGAGTGAACTCATAGCGCAGCTCATCGTGCAGGATAGCATCAAGGATAGTGATATCCGGGTGCGCCGGGTTCTGGATGTTTTCCTGACGGAACTGAATGTAAGGCGCCAGTGCTTCTTCCAGAATACGACGGTTCGCTTCTACCTTACTGCTGGCCAGGCTGTTGGCCAGAGCTTCAGTACGGGTAGACAGTTTCAGTTCGGCGCGAATGCTCTCAGGGATGAGTTCATCCTTAAGAATTGTGTTCAGCGCGGTAGCCAGCGACTGTTTCAGTGCACCTTTGGCTTTTTCTGCTGCCAGACCCTGTGTCAGTTCCTGACGGGTTTCGTGTGGCAGTTGCTCGCGGATCCAGGCGGCCAGCGGATGCGGATTCTTTTCGACAAACTCAGCCACGGCAATGGCATCGAGAATATCGTTGGCACGCAGCAGGAAGCGGCTCTGTTTGTAATCTTCGAGGTAGGCCAGCAGGCCTTCGAAGTTGATGCTGGCATCAGACTTCCAGCGGTTAAACAGATACAGGCCAAGGTTGAAGCACAGTTCCTGCTTGGCTTTCAGATAGTTGTTCTTGGGTTCACCAAAGAACAGACGGGCAATAGTGCCACGGCTCTCATCGCGGTCTTCGTATTTTGACCAGAAGTTTTTCCAGCTTTTATGCAGAGTATCGTCATAGACGATTTTTTCCGGGGCCTGCAGCCAGTTCTGGAATTTGCGTTTGGATTCACGCTGCAGGCGTTCCTGCAGCTGGCCTTCCGGTACCTCTTTCTCTGCCAGACGGCCGTAGTTCTCCAGTGTGGTGGAGTGAATACGGCGACGCAGGGTCAGATAGCGGGTATAGCGATAGGTCAGACCGAACAGGTTAATGTGCTCGGTGGGTGTTTCTGCCAGATAGAAGTTGGAACCTTTTTCCAGATTGGCCAGCTTTTCAGAAGGCTGCAGGAAACGGTTAACACTGCGGCTGTAATGGTCCATCAGATACGGGTTCTGACGGGCGAACTCTGCCGCGCTGGCTTCAATCGTCTGAATACCTGTAACAATGGCCTGATGCAGGTTGTAGCGTTTTTCGTCCGGGTCAGTCGGGGCGTAATCAATGATGCCATCGATGATACCGGCCTGACGCAGCTCGAATCCGGATACACCCACATACTTGGCACATTCCTGCCATGACAGGTTGTACTTGCGTGCGATAGACGCCAGACCCTGTGGCTGAATGGTATTGAAAATACCGTCGCGCACGCTCAGCAGAATATTGGTGGTGGCAAGAGGAATCGCGCCGCCGGAGTAACCTGCGCCCCAGATGATGCCTAGCGTTGGCACATCATTGTTGGCCATTTCGGTAATCAGGTGGGAGATGCTGTGTGCCTGGTTGCCAGCATTGGCAATTTCGCCAGCGTCAGCTCCGGGGGTGTCGATAAAGGTAATAATCGGCATCGCACGACGGGCGTAGGCGCGGGCAACCTGAGCCGCACGGTTGTGATGCTGAGGCCCCCAGGCACCATTGGCGTGCTCACGGTTCTGGCAAACGAAACCGACGCGGCGGATCTGACCGCCAAAATCCATATCGGCTTCGGCGCAATACAGCGGGCCATCTTCTGTTTCAGTGATGGTACGCAGCACCAGATGCTGAACCATCGCTTTGGCACCGGGACGTGAAGCACTTTCGCTTGGCGTGACAACCTGTTCAATGTAGTTATCGATGTTGAGTGCGCGCAGACGCTCCAGCTCAGAATCACAACGCTCCGGGCTGATCAGACCGCGCACGTTGTGCTCGACCTGATTATCTTCGTATTCAGGGAAAAGCGAGAAGTCAGCAGACAGCTGCTCCGCTTTGAGGAACAGTTCATCAACGGTACGTTCCGCTGCGTTCTGCACCTGCTTAGTAGTCTGTTCTTTCATATTGTTATTCCGTGTCGTGCTGTTTCCGGGTGGCTGGCCTGTGTCGGATGTCTCTTAACCAGCCGCTGAGCTGAGCTCAGACCGGCGCACGGTCTGTAAATACAGAACAGGCGCGCTAGTAAACCGCAAAAACTCTTTCTTGAATATCATTAATATCCAGCAAATGTGACCCAGTATGTCATTTTTCAGAGAGACTGAAAAATCAGGGTCGCATTGGTTCCACCGAAGCCGAAACTGTTGGACATCACTGTCTTAAGTTCAGCTTCACGATTGCTGGTGACGATTGGGAATGCTTTGGCGCCTTCATCCATTTCTGTGATGTTGGCACTACCCGTAATGAATCCATTCTGCTGCATCAGCAGCGCATAAATTGCTTCCTGCACACCGGCTGCACCCAGAGAGTGGCCAGTCAGTGATTTTGTAGAGCTGATTGGTGGGATTTTGTCGCCAAAGGCTTCACCAACTGCTTTCAATTCGGTGATATCACCCGCTGGCGTACTGGTGCCATGGGTGTTCAGGTAATCAATGGTCGGGTTGCCGGCCATGGCCAGTGCATCCTGCATACAGCGCACAGCACCTTCGCCAGATGGCGCTACCATGTCAGCACCATCGGATGTTGCAGAATAACCGATCACTTCGGCATAGATGGTTGCGCCACGAGCAACCGCATGTTCGTATTCTTCCAGCACCAGCATGCCGCCACCGCCGGCAATGACGAAACCATCGCGGTTAGCATCATAGGCACGGGAAGCGGTTTCTGGTGCGTCGTTGTACTTGCTGGACAGTGCGCCCATGGCGTCGAACTGCATAGACAGAGACCAGTGCTCTTCTTCGCCGCCACCGGCAAAGACGATGTCCTGCTTGCCCCACTGAATCAGTTCCATCGCATGGCCGATACAGTGTGCGCTGGTCGCGCAGGCAGATGTCATGGAGTAGTTAACACCTTTAATAGAGAAGGGCGTCGCCAGGTTAGCGGATACCGCTGAACCCATAGTTCGGGTTACACGGTATGGGCCCACTTTGCGGATGCCTTTTTCTCTCAGGATGTCCGCAGCCTCAACAAGATCAGAGGATGCTGCGCCGCCGGAACCGGCAACCAGACCGGTACGAGGGTTGCTGACCATTTCAGCGGTCAGGCCGGAGTCTTCGATGGCTTCTTTCATAGACAGGTAGGCGTAGGCCGCAGAGTCGCCCATAAAACGCTTCAGTTTGCGATCAATGGCTTCGTCCAGGTCGATTTGTGGCTTGCCGGCTATATGGCTACGCATTCCCAGCTCTTCATACTCTGGCATAAAGCGAATGCCTGAGCGCTGAGCCTTGAGAGAGTCCAGCACTTCTGCCTTGTTGTTACCCAGACAGCTTACGATTCCGATACCTGTTACCACTACACGACGCATATTGTTTTTACTCTATATCCGATGACACTTTGAAGATGAGCAGCCTATGACAGAAATATTGAGGTAATATTTCAATCCTTTCCGCGCCGACCACTATATAGCAGGCGTAGAAAAGTCATAAAGAAAAATATTATTGACTAATAGTTTGAAATAAGACTTCAAAAGGTTCAATTAGTGATGACAGATCAAGACGTTCGCTGGCACAGAGCACAGGAGCTGTTACTCGAGAATGCACTCGATGTAGCAACAATGGCTGCTTGTCTTGGGCAGGACGAAAAGCGACTTGAGGCCATGATTGGCGTGAAACCAACCCGGAAAATGCCCGATAGTGTGGCTGAACTGATGGAGCAGACCTTTTCCAAGCCCAAAGGCTGGATGGATCAGGCGGATGATGGGGGTATTACTTTCGATCTGTTCGGCGGCTGATTACTCAGCCCCGGATACAGAATTGGCCTGAAATGTCATGCGTAGCAACGGCAGCCAGACCCGAACGGCGGCTGTCAGTAGCGCAGAAACGGCTGCAATCAGTGCCAGCAGGTCGGTGTGAGGATAGCCATCTTCATGCCAGATCAGTGCTGCCGAAGCCAGTGTCAGCAGAAACACAGTAAACAGCTTCATACCGTGCCCACGCAGCCAGCGGAAGCGGGTTGTAAGGTACACGCAGAACACGGCGGTCAGCATACCTGCAGCGCTGCCTACCAGAATGTCCAGTGGCCAGTGTGCGCCAACCATCGCCCGGCTAAGGGCCGCCGCAGCACCAATCAGTAACATCAGCCAGGCCGTTGTCCTGCGCGGAATATTCAGAAACAGCAGGGCAGCACAGCTCATCGCGGTAAAGGAATGTCCGGACGGGAAACTATGGTTTTTCAGCACCTGGCCAATGATATAGAAGCTGTCACGATCCAGTACGGCAGCGGGGCGCAGAACGTCCAGTCCTTGTTTAAAGCCATGTACCAGCAGCCCGCCCAGCAGCAATAGCAGCAGCGCCTGATTAAACATAATCGGGCGGAAACTGGCAGCAATCAGAAGAACGGCAACCGCAAATAAGGTGTCTGCGACCAGTGTCAGATTGCTCCACAGTGCATCCGGCAGGGCATGGCCAGCATGATTCAGTACCAGAAACATTGACTGATTCCAGCCGCTCAGCCAGATAGTAACGGCCGCCGCCAGCAGGGCGGTGGCCAGAAGTGTCAGAGTGGCAGGGCGTTGCATCAGTGCTGCTCCGCTGCGGCAGAGGCGCTGCTGGTTCCGTCTGTCCGGCGGACAATCTGGATCGGACCAGACTGGAACAGAACCTGGTACTGAATACCCAGGCGCTCTTCATCCTTTGCCAGACGATCTTCGCGACCAAAGCCAACTTCGCCAGGGTTCAGGCGTCGGCGTTCAGTAACCTTGTCGAGGTACACGTTAAAGCTCGGCATATCGATCGACTGGGTATACACAGGTTCATTCAGCGTGCGTGCAAATTGTGCAGCTTCCCATACTGGACGCTGCTGAGACTCACTGAAGGCCGGAATGAATAGGAACCAGACAAACAGTGCCTGAATGGCACCAACCAGAATCAGTGAAAACCAGGGACTGAAGCGCTTCCACAGAATCAGTGCGGCACTGATAAGCGCAGCCACTGCTGCCAGAATGCTGAAATCCTGATTGAAAAACTGTGCAGCGCGTTGGGCTACGGCAATTTCAATCGGGTTGGTCAGGCGCTGCTCGGCCAGCGGCAATAGCAGGGGAAATGCGATCATCACTGCGAACAGTATCAGTGGAAATACCAGCGCCAGCAGGCGGCTGTGCAGCCAGTGACGATAGCGTGCCATCAGAATGACCAGCGGGGTACAGCCATACAGAATGTAATGCGGCAGCTTGGTGCTGGCGAGACTGAACAGAATCAGAACCACCAGGAACCAGATCCATAGCCAGGCATCCAGAGCGTCTTTGCCAGGCTTCAGGTTTCTGATGGATGGCAGAATGCGAAACAGCAATCCGCCAAATGGCGCCAGTACAAATGGCAGAACCAGCGGGTAAAAGAGGAAGCCGCCATCGTGTCCTTCCATCGCGTTGTTGAAACGATTGACGTTGTGCTTGAGGAAGAAACCATCAATAAACGCCTGGCCCTGTGCCATGTACTCAGCGATGTACCAGGGGGCTGCGATCACAATAAACAGAATCCAGCCCGGTACGAAGAAAATGGCACGCAGGAATTCTGTACGCAGCCCGTGGCTTAGGAAAAACAGAGCAGACACCATCAGCGGAATGGCAACTGCAACCGGCCCCTTGGTCAGTACGCCGAGTGCCATCAGGGCATATATTGCGTACAGAAGCTTATTGGACGGTGACTGGCTGTAGCCGTACATGATCAGCAGAGTGGTCGCCAGAATGGCATTCAGCAGGGCATCGGCGGTGGCCACGTGGGAAATCGTATTGATACCCAGAGCCGCTGCTGCCATCAGAGCCGCAACCGTCGCTGTAGCTTCGTTCAGGTAGCGCCGGCAAAACGCGAAAATAGCCAGTGACCAGCCCAGACCAGCCAGTGCTGATGGCAGACGGAATGCCCAGACTTCGGTGCCAAACAGCGAGATGGATGCGGCCTGCAGCCAGTAAATCAGAATCGGTTTGTCGAAGCGGACACGGTCGTTTAACCAGGTGGTGATAAAGTCGCCACGCTCAAACATGCCGCGAGTAGCCTCGCTGAAAGCGCCTTCATCGTGGTCGAACAGCAGAAAACCATTGAGGTTAAGAAAGAAAAAGGCGACCAGAGTCGCCAGCAGCCAGCCGGGCATGTTCAGGCCCGGCACTCGCATTTGCAGATTAACTGGCATGGTCGGCTGGTTCGTCCTTGTGGGACTGGGCTGAAGCAGCTGTTTTACCGGTTTCGGTATTCCAGCCAGCTTCCACTTCTGGTTCAGACGTGGCTTCGGACGGACGATAAATCACGTATTGCTGACGCTGAGACGACTCGAAATAGGTGCGTGAGATCAACTCAGACAGTACGCCGGTGGTCAGGAACTGCAGGGCAGCAATGACCATCACCACGGCGATCAGGAACAGCGGACGGCTGCCGATATCATCGCCGAGGATGAATTTGCAAAACGCCAGATAGGTCAGCAGCAGACCACCCACAGAACCCAGACCCAGACCGATGGAGCCAAAGAAGTGACCCGGACGGGCGCGGTAGCGCATGAAGAAGTATACCGACAACAGGTCGAGGATCACGCGGAAGGTGCGGGAAATACCGTACTTGGACTCACCAGCAACGCGGGCGTTGTGGGATACAACGATTTCACCGATACGGCTTGGTGGCACAACGGCAGCTACCCATGCCGGAATAAAGCGGTGCATTTCGCCGTACAGGCGAACCTGCTTAATCACAGATGCCTTGTAGATTTTCAGTGAGCAGCCGTAGTCGTTAATGCGTACGCCGGTGATCTTACCGATCAGACGGTTAGCAATGCGGGACGGAATCTTACGCAGGATCAGATCGTCCTTACGGTTTTTACGCCAGCCGGTGAGCAGGTCCAGATCCTGTTCGATCAGGTGATCGACCATGCGCGGGATATCCGCCGGATCGTTCTGCAGGTCGCCATCCAGGGTGGCGATCAGGTAGCCGCGCGCTTCATCAATACCGGCCTGCATGGCCGCTGTCTGACCGAAGTTACGACGCAGTTCTACCACGCGTACGTGTGAACCGTATTTTTCAGATTCTTTATGCAGAGCTTTGGGGGTACCGTCCGTACTGCCGTCATCGACGACCAGCAGTTCCCAGTCACCGTCATATTCCGCCAGGCCTTCGTGCACGCGGGCAACCATTGGCTCAACGTTTTCGATCTCGTTGTACATCGGAATCACGATGGACAGTGACGGTTTACGTGCTTGGTTTGTGTTTGACTCAGTCAAGGTCGGTACCACTCTTATCTGTATAACGCCCGGAACCACATAGCCGGACTTTCACCCGGCTAAGATGGCCGGACTTTAAAAAAGAACCGCGATCATACCCAAATGTTGGGGTCAGTAAAATAACGTAGGCCCGCGGTATGTGCCGGGACATGCAACAGTGCGTTGCCTGTCCGGCTTATTTGTTTGCCCGGGCTTTGGCCAGATGCCGGGTGGCAACAGTAATCAGTGCGGTCAGTAGCAGTGTCGTGCCGAGCACAAACAGATGCAGGTTTACCGCTGCCGCCAGTGCGTCCCGGCTATCAACGCCCCAGGGCAGCAGGCCTGCCAGAATACCGGCTTCGTAGGTGCCGGCACCGGCGACGCCGTGAATTGGCAGCACGCTGCTCAGTTCACCGGTGGTGGCACCCATCCAGCTTTGCATAAACGGAATCGGCAGAAACTGCGCCAGCAGCCAGGCATAGACACCAACCTTCAGGGTCCAGTTCACCAGTGTCCAGAACAGCGCCCGCACAAATGGCCAGGGTGAAGCCGGCAAGGCGTGCATCAGCTCTGCCGCTTTATTGGCCCAACCTTTATGGTGATTGCTGAGGAAGCGGTTCAGACCGTTTTGCAGGGGCAACACTGCCAGCGGGGCAATCGCCAGTAAGGCCATCAGGCCATAGCGCAGGGGTTCGCTCAGCGGCAACTGACCCTGTAGCGAAAATGCCGCCAGCAGCAGTAACGCGTAGAGATCCAGTAAGCGCAGCCATAGCAATGCCGGAGCACTGTGACGGTAAGGCAGGTCAAAGTATTGTTTCATTAACAGCGGGAAGGCGGTTTCGCCGCTGCGCATCGGCAGCATGTTGTTAAAGAAGTTGTGCAGTACGGTAATGCGGATCAGGCGAGGAAAGTGCCCGGCGCAGTTGGCATGAAAGAAATCGTAGAATCGCAGAGCTCGCAGCAGGTAGCTGGCCAGCATCAGTGCCAATGCCAGTGCCAGTGAGGACGGGGGGATGCTGCTCCAGCTTTGCAGAACGGCTGCCCAGCCGTAGCTGTCTTCAACCAGCCAGATCAATCCGATCAGCAGCGCAACGCTGACCCAGAATTTCCACGATTTCAGCACGTTCTTCTACCTTAACTTTTGAGGGCGGCATGGTTGCGCTGCATCACAGTAAAGTCAAGGCGGCGCGGGCTGGCTATTGAATCGATGAGGCAATCGGGTAAAGTGCCCGGTCTTTCGAGTTTCAGATGTGCTGGGGTGTGAGTGAAGGTCCTGCTGATTAAAACGTCTTCTCTGGGTGATGTGTTTCACACCCTGCCGGCGGTTGAAGATGCCTACCGGGCCATACCCGGGCTGCAGATCGACTGGGTCGTTGAAGAAGCATTCGCTGCGATTCCTGCCTGGCACCCGGCGGTTAATAAGGTCATTCCGGTGGCCTGGCGTCGCTGGCGTAAGAATCTGTTTAAGCGCGAAAACCGGGAAGAGTTAAAAGCATTCCGCCAGTCGCTGCGTGCGACGGAATACGATCTGGTTCTGGATGCTCAGGGCCTGATCAAAAGCGCTGTATTCACTCGTATGGCTAAGGGCCCGCGCTACGGTCTGGATAAAAACAGCTGCCGTGAACCGCTGGCGGCGCGTGCTTACCAGTTTCCGCAGGCGGTTGCCAAAGGCCAGCATGCTATCCCAAGAGTACGTCAGTTATTTGCCCAGGCGCTGGGCTATCAGGTTCCAGGTGATTATCTCAGTTATGGTGTTGATCGTACGCGCTGGACACGTCCGCAGGTGGAAGGGGATTACTGGGTGTTCCTGCACGGCACGACCTGGATTACCAAGTTGTGGCCGGAAGCCTACTGGCAGGAGCTGGCACAAAAAGTAACGGCGAATGGTCAAACAGTCTTTCTGCCCTGGGGTAATGACGAAGAGCATGAACGCGCACAGCGCATCGCTGCCAATATTAACGGCGCCGAAGTACTGCCGAAAATGGGTCTCAACGATCTGAATGCCTATCTGGCTTACGCTCAGGCGGTGGTAGGTGTTGATACCGGTCTGTCGCACGTTGTTGCCGCGCTGGAAGTGCCATCGATTGCGATTTATGGCGCGACGGATGCCACACTTACCGGTGTCCTTGGTCCTCAGGTTGAGGTGCTGGCCAGTCAATACAGCGACTGTGCGCCATGCTTGTCGAAAACCTGTCTGAAAAACGAGCCCGGCGACATTCAGCCGCCGTGTTACCGCGAAGTGTCGCCGCAGCGCGTATTTGATTCACTGCTCAGTCGCATTGGCTGAGCAGTCGCTATCTTTACGCCTTCTTCTGCAGCAGCGCGTTCACTTCGGTTTGCAGAACGTCTGCGCTGACGTTTTCCGGAGCAATCATCTGTCCCAGTTTAATGGTCACCTTCGACCAGAAACGACGTGGTGTTTTGGTTAATGCCAGGCCGTCCTTATGGCTGAAAAAACTGCCCCATAAGCCACTCAGAGCCATAGGAATAACAGGTACTGGCGTCTCTTCTATAATGCGTTCAATGCCGCGTCGGAAGGTGTCGGTTTCACCAGTCTTAGTCAGTTTTCCTTCCGGGAAAATACACACCACCTGACCATCGTTCAGTTCTTCACGAATGCGTTTAAAGGCATTTTCATAAACCGCTTCGTCAGCCTTTGGTGAACAGATCGGAATGGTTTTGGCGTAACGGAAAAAGTATTTAATCAGTGGCATTTCTGAAATGGCTCTGTCCATTACAAAGCGCACCGGGCGGCGGCTGGCGCTGGCAATCAGCAGGGCATCGACATAACTGACGTGGTTGCAGACCAGAACCACCGGACCTTCTTCAGGAATTTTTCCGGTTTCTTCGTGGGTGACGCGGTACATGGTGTGGGTCAGCATCCAGATAAAGAAACGCAGGGCGAATTCCGGAACACGGCTGTAAACGTACAGTGCGACAACAATATTCATCAGGCCAATGACCAGAAAGTATTCTGCAATACTCAGCTTCAGAACAACCAGCATAAGAATGCCCACACCTGCACTGGCAACCATAAACAGCGCATTCAGCACGTTGTTGGCGGCAATAGTCTGAGCACGTGATTTTTCATCGCTGCGTTCCTGAATCAGAGCCTGTAGTGGGACTACAAATAAGCCGCCGGAAATACTGATAAAGGCAAGGTCAATCAGCATGCGCCAGTGATCCGGGTTACGAATAAACTCCATTGCGCTAAGACTCTGGCTGATGTCGAGTGACGTCAGAGAAAAATACAGATCAATTCCGAAAATGCTCATGCCCAGTGAGCCAATTGGCACAATGCCAAGCTCTACCCGGTGGCCGGACAGACGTTCACACAATAAGGAGCCCGCCGCGACGCCGACTGAAAATACGGTTAACAGCAAGGTGACGACTTGCGGGTTGCCACCCAGATAATCACGCGCCAGATTCGGGAATTGGGTCAGATAGCCTGCACCCAGAAACCAGAACCAGCTGATAGCCATAATCGACAGAAATACAGCGCGGTCTTTACGGGCGTTACGAATGGTATTAACGAGTTCGGTCAGGGGATTCCAGTTGATGGTCAGGTCGGCATTGCTGGCTTTAACCGCAGGAATCTGACGGCTCGATAAATAACCCGCTACGGCGAAAAAGACCACGCCAGTGGCAATCCAGTATTTAGCGGCGGCAAGATCAAACAGCAATCCAGCGCAAATTGTACCGGCCAGAATCGCCAGAAAAGTGCCCATTTCAACCAGCGCGTTGCCGCCAATAAGCTCGTCTTTACTCAGCTGTTGAGGCAGTAAAGAAAATTTAACCGGGCCGAACAGAGCGGATTGCAGCCCCATCAGAAACAGCAGCACCATCATCAGCATTATCTGATCTGTAACGATCGCTGCTGCGGCGACGAGCATAATGCCGACCTCCAGCAACTTAACGCCGCGTATTAATGCGGATTTTTCATATTTATCAGCTATCTGACCGGCGATCGGTGAAAACAGGAAAAATGGCAGGATAAACAAACCTGCAGCCAGATTGGTGTACAGGGCAGAATCTTCGGCGGCTGTAATCCCGCCAAAGGCGATCAGTAACAGCAGCGCATTTTTGTACAGGTTATCGTTAAACGCGCCCAGCGCCTGGGTAATAAAGTAGGGCAGAAATCGTCGTTGTTTCAGCAGTTCGAATTGGTTGTGCGAACTCATGCGGCGAACTCCATTGCAGTGATTATTTACTCTGCTTCCGTCCAGGAAGTCAGATAGTGGGTTAATAACGAGTTGATCAGTATTTCGCTGTCGTCAGCCATGCCGGCGGGTGAGAACAGCTTATTTTCCAGTGTTAACTGGCAGATGCCCTGAACCCCAGCCCACAGAACACGGGCAGCCTGCTGGCAGTCCTGAACTCGGGCATTGGGTTTCAGTTTCAGTAATTCCTGTTCCAGTAGCGTGAACAGAGCGGCAATTCGTTGCTCCTGCCACGCTGGAAGTGGTTCATCGTCAGCGAGGCGAAGTTCAAACAGCAAACGCCAGGCATTAGGGCGTTGGCGAGCAAAGGCCAGATAAGCGCTGGCGATGGCTTTAAGCCCGGATTTCTCCTCGTTGGCTGTGTGAATGGCAGTGTGCAGCGTCTGGTAAAGATCATCCAGCGTACGTGCGTTGGCCGCCAGTAACAGCAGGCTGAAGCTACCGAAATGGTTGATCAGGGTACCGGGTGAATAGCCAATATCGCGGGCGATGCTGCGCAGACTCAATTCGCTGGCAGGGGTACTTTCCAGGCAATCCAGTACCCGGCGGGTGGCCATGTCGGTCAGTTCTTCCGGGCTGTGATCGTTACGGCGTGCCATTCTGACTCCGTTGTTATTCTGAACGGTGTTCAATATAGGTTCTTAATGAACACTGTTCAATAACTTTCTTATCTTTCTTTGGTTATTCGT
Organism: Thalassolituus marinus; assembly: GCF_020320395.1. Classification (GTDB taxonomy): domain Bacteria; phylum Pseudomonadota; class Gammaproteobacteria; order Pseudomonadales; family Oceanobacteraceae; genus Venatoribacter; species Venatoribacter marinus. The sequence goes on from NZ_JAEDAH010000020.1 coordinate 186,660, forward strand.
CCTTGTTGCGATACTCGCCCGGGGTCATGCCGGTCCAGGCTTTAAAGCGGCGATGGAAAGAGCGCGCTTCGCTGAATCCCAGTCGGGTCGCTATATCGTTTACCGGAATGCGGGTGTTGCGTAACCATTCTGTGGCGACTTCGCGACGCAGATCATCCAGCAGCTGCTGGTAGCCCGTGCCGGATTCCTGTAAGCGACGTTGCAGGGTTCGTTCAGTCATCCCCAGCTCCGAAGCCACTTTATCCCGTCGGGGCAGGCCGTCTTCCATCATGGTGCGTAGCAAGGCACGGGTTTGCATTACCACGGGATGGCGCTCCTGAATTTCTGCAATAACTGACGCCGCCTGTTTCTCCAGGGATGATAGCAATACCGGATCTGGCTGCCGCAGTGGGGTGTCGAGCACATCTTCAGAAAAAATCAGAGCGCTGCGATCGCAGCCAAATTCGAGAGGTGCCTGGAAAACTTCTTCGTAGGTTTTCAGTAGCTCAGCGGGTGGACGTGGACGTTCGAACAGCACGCGTTCCGGTTTACCGTCCTGCATATCCGCCAGCCAGCGGGCAAACAGCAGCCAGCTACCCAGCACGTTATCAATCATATGAGGTCGTACCATGGGGTCGTCGTACTGGCAGACCCAGCGCATGGCGAGATGAGGGCCGTATTTCTCAATTTTGGTGATGCCCATATCACCAACAATGGCTTCGTACATCGGTGTTATGTGCAGCGCTTCCCGTGCAATACGGCAGTTCATGGCCATATAGCCGACCAGACTATAGGAGCCCGGCTGAACGTAGCGGGAGCTTTTCAGGCCGAATAATGGATCACGGGTGTGTTCTATCAGCCAGCGAATAAGGGTCTGGAATGCACGGCCATGGGTACGGCTGACGCTGTTATCAATGATGCCTTCCGGAATCTCGGCGGCTTTCAGCGCGTCGGTCGGATCTATGCCGTAGTCCTGCGCAGCGCGGAGATACTGACGGATCGCAGCAGCGGAGGCGGTACCGAGTAAATGCTTTTCTGTCATGCGTTTTTCATCATTCTTGTTATCGTCAGATTGGCAGGCACTCATGGCTGAATTTGCTACGTTACTGTCTCAATCAGTCAGTGCGAATTAACAGGCTTCGCGCTATCTTAGCGTTCTTATTCTACAGGGTTCAACGAACATTAAGGGGACATGAATGGCACGTCGCTGGAATGGCTGGGGTGATGATAGTTATATCAAAGAAGTACCAGAGCATGGGGAGCGTCTGATCCGTTCGGTTATCGGTGAAACCAAAGCATTGAAAGATGCTTCACTGGAGTCCGTTATGGCTCAGGTTCCGGAGTCCCGTCTGCCGCAGCATCCGTTGGTGGTGACTGCTGCGGAAGATCGTGTTCGTCACGCCCGTGGTCAGAGCTTTCCGGATTGGCTGGCGATGCGCAGTGGGAAATTCGGGGTTTTCCCTGACGGGGTTGCCTATCCGGAAACCAGTTCTCAGGTACGTGAGCTGCTGGATTACGCCGTCAAGCACGACGTTAATGTAATCCCCTACGGTGGCGGTACTTCGGTAGCTGGTCATATTACTCCGCAGGCCAGTGCCCGTCCGATTCTGACGATGGACCTGGGTCGCATGAACCAGCTGATGGATCTGAACGAAGAGAGTCAGATCGCAACCTTTGGCGCCGGTACGCCAGGACCATTGGTGGAATCTCAGCTGCGCGCGCGCGGTTATACGCTTGGACATTTTCCGCAGTCGTGGGAATTATCGACCGTTGGCGGCTGGATTGCGTCACGTTCAAGCGGTCAGCAGTCGCTGCGCTATGGTCGCATCGAGCAAATGTTTGCTGGTGGACGCATGGAAACCCTGCAAGGCACTCTCGATATTCCAACCATCCCGGCTTCATCTGCCGGTCCGGATATCCGTGAAGTTACGATGGGTAGTGAAGGTCGCTTTGGCATTTTTACCGAAGTGAAAGTACGCGTCTCTCGGGTAGCTGAAGAAGAGAAATTTTTTGTTGTCTTTATGCCTGACTGGGAGTCTGCGAAAACGGCTGTGCGTGAGCTGGTGCAGAATCGTGTGCCGATGTCGATGATGCGCGTCAGTAACGCCAAAGAGGCGCGTGCCCATTTGCATCTGGGCACTAAAGAAAGTCAGTTTAAATTGCTTGATCGTTACCTTCGCCTGATGGGCCTGAAAGACGAACGATGCATGCTGACCTTTGGTGTGACCGGCAGTAAATTTCAGAACAAAGCATCGCTGAAGCAAATCCGCAAAACTCTGAAAAAGCACGGCGGTGTGGGTGGCCCTCTGGCCAATATTATGGGCAGTATCTGGTCTCATGGACGTTTCAAATTCCCGTACCTGCGTGAAACCACCTGGGCTCGTGGCATTGCGGTCGACACGCTGGAAACGGCCACCGACTGGGATAACGTTGATCAGCTGATGAACGATATTGAAAGCGCACTGGAAACGGCTTTGCGCAGCGATAACGAAGACGTTATGGCTTTCACCCATTTGTCACACATGTATTCTCAGGGCTGCAGTATTTACACGACCTATTTTTTCCGTTGTGCAGAGGATTACGACGGTACGATGGAGCGCTGGCGTAAGCTGAAGCATAAGGCGTCCTCGGTCATTGCCTGTGGTCGTGCCACGATTTCGCATCAGCATGGTGTAGGTAAAGACCATGCTCCTTACCTGATGGCCGAGAAGGGCGTACTGGGTATGCGTATGATTAAAACGCTGGCTGATGATCTGGATCCTCAGGGTCGCCTGAATCCGGGAACTCTGCTGGAAGACAGCCAGCAGGCTGATGTGCTCGCCACACCAGTAAAAGGCAAAGCTGAAACTCAGCACTGAAAAAATTTATAACTACATTCTCACGATAAAAAACAGGAATACCGACGCTATGTGGCAGACAGCCGGAGCCCCGGGAGAGCGCGAAAAACGCTTAAACGAACTGAAGTCAGCGGGCAAACACTGGGATGTGATCATCGCAGGGGGCGGTATTACCGGTGCGGGCATTGCCCGGGAAGCGGCTCGCCGTGGCCTTAACGTACTGTTGCTGGAACGCCAGGATTTTGCTTGGGGTACCTCCAGTCGTTCATCAAAAATGGTGCATGGTGGACTGCGTTATATTGCTCAGGGTGATATCAAAACCACCATGCACTCAGTGCATGAGCGTGAGCGCCTGATGACCGAACTACCGGGGCTGGTCGATCGTATGGGCTATATGATGGCGCATTATAAGGGCGGTTTTCCCGGTCCTTTTGTCTTCAATACGTTATTGCGCGTTTACGATTTCTTTGCCGGAAAACGTTACCGTCAGTTTTTTCGTAAAGACGATTTCTCTTACCTTAGCCCATTGATCAACGAAGAAAATCTGATTGGTGGAACGCAGTTTGCTGATGCGGTCACAGATGACTCTCGTCTGGTTATGCGTGTGCTGCGCGAAGCGCAGAAAGATGGTGCAACCGTCATTAATTATGTCGGCGTTAAGAAACTGATTAAAACCGATGGGCGTGTAACCGGCGCCATGGTGGAAGATGTCATCAGTGGTGAGCAGATCAGCGTAAATGCCGATGTGGTAATTAATGCAACGGGTGCGTGGGCAGATGAGCTGCGCGGGCAAATGAACGCTGAAAAGAAAATTCGCCCGGCACGAGGAAGCCATGTCGTCGTTCCGTTCTGGCGTTTGCCGGTAGCGCAGTCGTTTACCGTACTGCACCCTGACGATAAACGTCCGATTTTTATTTTCCCCTGGGAAGGCCGTACGGTTATTGGCACCACGGATATCGACAATAAAGGCATCGACAATACCGAAGCAAGCATGACCCGTGCAGAGCTGGACTATCTGCTGCGTGTTGCTCAGTATCAGTTTCCGGGCGCCGATATTGAAGAAAAAGACATCATTTCCAGCTGGGCTGGCGTACGCCCACTGGTGTCTTCCGGTGCGTTAAATCCTTCTAAAGAAAAACGCGATCACAGTGTCTGGGATGATGCAGGACTGGTCAGTGTCAGCGGCGGCAAGCTGACTACCTTCCGTTTAATTGCCCTGGATGTTCTGCAGGCTGCGCGTAAATACATCCGCAAGTATCCGGACGGCGAATTTTCTGCCCAGCTGTTCACGCCTGTTGCGGATGTGCCTGAGACGACGGCTGAGCTTCCGTCTTATTCCGACAAGCGTTTGCGTGGTCATTACGGAATGGACATGGCTGCGCTGCTGGACAAGGCGTCCGCCGATGAGCTTGACCTGGTACCAGGTTGCCGGACCTTGTGGGCAGAAGTGCGCTGGTCTGCGGCGGCAGAGTCGGTTGAACATCTGGATGATCTGATGTTGCGACGCACTCGCCTGGGACTGCTGCTGGAAGGTGGCGGTGAGAAGGTGATGGAGCGTATCCGCAATATTTGTCAGCAGGAGTTGGGCTGGAATGACGAGCGCTGGAATACCGAGTTACAGCGTTATCGCGCAATCTGGAAGGCTCACTACAGCATTCCTGCATAATTTCTGAGGCAGTATGTCAGATAAACCCTATCTGTTAAGTATCGACAACGGTACGCAAAGCGTCCGTGTACTGGTTTTTGATCGTCAGGGCAACGAGGTTGCCTGCAGTAAAGTAGAGATCGAACCTTATTTCTCTCAGCATCCGGGCTGGGCCGAGCAGCATGCTGATTATTACTGGCAACGTCTGTGCGAGGCCTTCAGTCGTCTGTGGCAGGGCGGTAAGGTAAAGCCGGAACAGATAGCAGGGCTGTCACTGACAACTCAGCGCTACACCATGATCAATCTGGACGACCAGTTTCGTCCTTTGCGTCCGGCCATTGTCTGGATGGATCAGCGTCAGGCGCGGGTTGAGAAACCGGTGGGTGGTCTGTGGGGTGTTCTGATCCGAACACTGGGATTGTCAGCGCTGATTCGTGATCTTCGTGCAAAAGCCCGCGATAACTGGCTTGAACAGTATGAGCCTGAGGTGTGGGATAAGACCCGTTATTACGTCAACCTGTCCGCCTGGCTGACCTGGTCTTTGACGGGTGAAATGAAAGATTCTACTGGCTCCATTGTTGGCTATCTGCCGTATGATTATCGCCGTCAGCAATGGGCGAAATCGTCGGATCTCAAGTGGAAACTGCTGAACTGTACCCGTGAAATGATGCCGGAACTGGTTAAGCCGGGTGAGCTGATTGGTCAGGTAACAGCGCAAGCTGCTGAGCTGACGGGGTTGCCACAAGGGCTGCCAATGATTGCAGCTGCGTCTGATAAAGCCTGTGAAGTACTGGGCTCGGGCAGTCTGAATCCCCATATTGCCTGTCTGAGTTACGGTACCACTGCAACCATCAATACCACCACGGAACGCTATACCGAGGTGATTCCGTTTATTCCTCCGTATTCCGCGGCTGTTCCCGGGCACTACAATACCGAGATCATGATTTATCGCGGCTTCTGGATGGTGAGCTGGTTTAAGGAGGAGCTGGCGCACAATGAGCAGCGCCTGGCAGCAGAGCGTGGCGTCGAGCCTGAGGCTTTGTTCGATGAGCTGGTGAATCAGGTCCCGCCGGGTTCCATGGGGTTGATGATGCAGCCGTACTGGTCGCCAGGTGTACGTCAGCCTGGTCCGGAGGGCAAAGGTGCGCTGATCGGTTTTGGTGATGTGCATAAACGAGCACATATCTACCGCGCCATTCTGGAAGGCCTGGCGTACGAACTGAGAATGGGCAAGGAACGTATCGAGAAACGCACAGGTAAGGCGCTGACTCGTTTGCGGGTGTCTGGTGGTGGCTCACGCAGTAATGCAGCAATGCAGCTGACCGCCGATATCTTCGGTATGCCGGCCGAACGCCCTCATACCTCGGAAACCTCTGGTCTGGGAGCCGCTATTAACTGTGCTGTTGGTCTTGGGGTTTATGCGGATTATCGTTCTGCGGTCGAGGCGATGACCCGGGTTGGCGATGTATTCGAACCGGACCCGGCCGCCGTTCGTCTCTACAATCGCCTGTATCGTGAGGTGTATCTGAAGATGTACCGTCGGCTGAAGCCTCTTTATCAGTCTATTCGCGATATTACCGGTTACCCTGGCTGATCAGGTTTCACTGATCAGCAAATCACGAGTCGTGTGAATGGCGCTCAGATAGCGCATTTCCAGATCGGTCGGTGTGATTTTCATGCCGGCCAGTACCGGCCAGTTAATGTCGTCCCATTTTGCCCGTTCCATTGCGATAACGGTGTCCAGAATCAAACCGTACCCACCCCGATGCTCCAGTAGTGCTTCTGTCAGGTAATCAGGCAAGTTCAGTTGCCGGCAAATACTGTCCAGCGGGTAGTCCAGAAAAGCGTCCAGCAGCGAAAACAAGCCCATGGTGAATGCGGTATCTTCATCAAGGTCAGGCCATGACAGTGTGATGCTCTTGCACAGGTATGCGCGGATTATGGCCTGCTCACGCAGAACAGATGGCTTATCTGCCAGTTGCCCCAGAGAAATAAGATTGGCCCAGGCCCGCAGGCGGTCGATTCCGACAATGACCACTGCCCGGGCAATGGAGGTCACTTCCCGTGGAAGACCAACCGCGGCGGAATTAACGATGCGCAGCAGTTTGTAACTGAGCTGCGGATCGGTTTGCATGATCGCTGTGATTTGCTCGACCTCTGAGTCCGGATCGTTCAGCGTGTGAAGGAGTTGTAACACGGCCAGCTGATTGTCGGGCAGGCACTTGCCGTAAACATCCGCAGGGCGGCTGAAAAAATAGCCCTGAAACAGTTCGCAGCCAGCCTCCAGGCATTGCTGGAATTCTTCCTGAGTCTCTACTTTTTCGGCCAGCCAGGTAAGCTCCGGTCGGCTGTAGCGATTGATAATGTCAGTTAAAGTGGCCAGCGATGGCAGTCGACGAATGTCTATTTTTACGATATCAGCCAGTTCAATGATGGCCGCCTGGGTCGGATCACCCTGATAGTCATCGAGCGCGACGGTATAGCCGTAACGCTTCAGCCGGCGAATTGCCTGTAAGTTATTGTCGGTTGGCTCGATGTATTCCAGTACCTCCGCGACCATATTCACGGTCGGCAGAATAGGGGGGTTGTGCAGCCAGTGCTCGGTGAAGTTGATAAAGACGGGCAGCCCTCCGGTTACTTCATCGATGCCGATGTCATTGAATGCACTGATCATGACGTTGCTGGTCGCTGAGTCTCCGTTCATTGCCTGCCAGCTGAGGGAATCCTCTGGCGCGGGCCTGCACAGCAACTCATAGCCAACGACCTGCAGCGATTTGTCCAGAATAGGTTGCCGGGCGAGCAGCAGTGATTCCTTGTTCGTCATATCAGTTCCAACCTCCGATTACTTGAGTGTAGACGGTATTTCCATGCGTTTTCGGAGTGCTTGACTACACTTGAGTAAAGATTGTTTTGGTGGAGCGTATTATGAGCGGGGTTCTCAGTAGTGTTGATGCCCGTACGAAGCTGGTCGGGCAGAACCGCCTTGAGTTATTACTCTTTCATTTAGGGGGTTCCCAGCACTTTGCGATCAACGTATTCAAGGTGCAGGAAGTCATGCGTATGCCGCAGCTGACCCGCATTCCGGATCGACACCCGGTTGTCCGCGGTGTCACGCATCTGCGTGGGCAGACGGTTCCTGTCGTGGATCTGCGACACGCTATTCAGATGGGGCCGCTGAAGGTTGACGAGCAGGATGCGACCATCATCGTTACGGAATACAACATGACGGTTCAGGCGTTTCTGGTGGGAGGCGTTGATCGAATTGTAAATATGAACTGGAGTGACATCCTGCCTCCGCCGGGTGGTGCTGGTCGCCAGCATTATCTGACAGCGATTACCCGCATCGACGATCGTATCGTCGAGATTATCGACGTAGAAAAAGTCCTGGCTGAAATTGCACCCTATCAGACAGCACTGGGTGAAGATGCCTACGACCGGGAGCTGCTGGAAGCTATTCGTGGTAAGGATATCCTGATTGTCGATGACTCCAGTGTGGCTATTGAGCAAATGAAAACCGTTCTGGGGCCAATGGGACTCAATATTGTCGTCGCTCACAATGGCCTGGAAGCCTACCAGTTGCTCATGCACTGGAAGGAAGAGGGGCGGGATGTAAACAGCAATCTGATGATGATCATCACCGATGCTGAAATGCCGGAAATGGATGGCTATATGCTCACGACTGAAATTCGTCGTGACCCAGAGTTAAAGAATACGTTTGTGATTCTGCATACGTCGTTGTCAGGTAACTTTAATAAGGCAATGGTGGAAAAGGTCGGTTGTAACGGCTTCCTGTCTAAATTTGCACCGGAAGCAATGGCTTCCGAGGTTCAGCGCCTGATGCGCGAAAAACTGGGGATGCCCCCGCGCAGCAGCTGATAAAAAAGCCGCCGAATGGCCACTGCTGTCCCACAGTTTTAAAGATATCTGTTTTCTATAAACGACTTTTAAATCTGCAATGCCTACTGCCTACCAGGGGAAC
>NZ_JAEDAH010000021.1 GCF_020320395.1 Thalassolituus marinus
GAATTCAGTGCCAACACCAGCAAACCTACAATCAGCACGAGTGTTAGTGGCACAACAATCATCAGTCTTTGTGACGCGGACTGCAGCTTCTGATAGGTACCGCCATATTCCACCCAGTAGCCCGAGGGAATATCCAGTTCATTACCAACGGCATTACGCACGGCTTCCACAAAACTGCCAAGATCGCGACCGCGAACGTTGGCGGTGACTACCAGGCGGCGTTTACCATTTTCGCGGTTTACCTGATTAACACCGATGTTTTCGCTGAGTGTGACCAGCTCCTGCAGTGGAACAACCTGCCCGTGTGCAACGGTCACTGGTAAATAGTTCAGACCGTCAATATCAGCGCGTACGGTTTCAGGCAGGCGTACGGTTATATCTGCCCGGCGATCTCCTTCAAACAAGGTACCTGCGACTTCTCCGCCCAGAGCGGTGGATAGCTGATTCTGCAGCTGTTGGCGGCTGATACCGTGACGGCGCAATGCGGCAGCATCCGGAATAAATTCCAGCAGTGGCAAGCCGGTCACCTGCTCAGTCTGAATGTCCACGGCACCGTCGACACCAGCAACAATTTTTTCAAGCGACGCGCCAAGGCCAGTTAACACATCCAGATCGTCACCGAAAATCTTGATAGCAACTTCGGCGCGTACACCGGCGAGTAATTCGTTAAAGCGCATCTGAATGGGCTGTAAAAACTCATAACGGTTGCCAGGGATTTCACTGACTAAGGCTTCCAGTTCGGCGACCACCTGCTGCTTGGGCTTATCCGGATCTGGCCACTGGTCTCGTGGTTTCAGAATAATAAAGTTATCGGCCACACTCGGGGGCACAGCATCGGTGGCGACGTCAGCGGTACCGATTTTGGCAAATACCCGTTCAACTTCAGGTAAGGCTTTGATGCGCTCTTCAAGTGTTTCCTGCAGGGCAATGGCCTGACTGAGTGATGTACCGGGGATGCGCAGCGCATGCATGGCAATATCACCCTCATCCAGATTCGGGGCAAATTCACTACCTAACCGGGTAGCCTGCCAGATGCTCAGTAAAACCAGCACTGCCGCCAGTCCAATGATAGGTACCCGGGCTTGCAGGGCCAGAGCCAATAATGGCTGATATATGCGCATGAGTGCCGATACCAGAGGGTTATGCTTTTCAGTCACCGGGCCTCTGAATAACAGCGCCACTGCTGCAGGCACAAAGGTGACTGACAGCAGAATTGCACTCAGCAGAGCAATCACAACAGTGATGGCCATCGGGTGGAACATTTTGCCTTCAACACCTTCGAGGGCAAAAATTGGCGCGTATACAGCGGTGATAATAAACACGCCGAACAAGGCCGGACGAATGACTTCCCGGGTAGCTTCAAACACCAGTTGCAGACGTTCTTTTAATGCAAGCGGGCCTGTCTGCTGACTAAGACGACGCAGGCAGTTTTCGACAATGATGATGGCTCCATCGACCAGTAGGCCAAAATCGAGCGCGCCCAGACTCATCAGGTTGGCGCTGACACGGGTCTGTACCATACCGGTAAAGGTCATCAGCATTGCCAGAGGAATAACCAGCGCGGTGAGAATGGCCGCGCGGATATTGCCCAGCATCAGGAACAAAATAACAATCACCAGCAAAGCACCTTCTACCAGATTTGTGGTGACGGTACTTAAGGTTTTTTCTACCAGGCCGGTGCGATCGTAGGCGGCGGTTGCAATCATGCCCTCAGGCAGTGAGGCATTAATCTCAGCCAGTTTTTTACCGACGTTACTTGCCACAGTGCGGCTGTTTTCACCAACCAGCATAAACACGGTGCTCATCACCACTTCCCGGCCATTCTGGGTCGCGGCACCGGTGCGTAGGCCGTGACCAATGGTCACCTCGGCCACATCGCTGATATGCACCGTTTTTCCATTTTCAGCGGTAATGGTAATTGCCGCTATGTCATCGGCCTGCATTGCCTGTCCAGGAATCCGCATCAGCCATTGCGCACCATTTCGCTCAACAAATCCGGCGCCACGGTTCTCATTATTAGCGCGGATAGCGGCCACAATATCGGCACTGCTGATGCCAGCGGACAGCATACGTTGCGGTTGCATCTGCACCACGACTTCCCGCTCGTAACCACCGATGGGGTTCACTTCCACCACGCCCGGCACCTGCATCAGCTGCGGGCGGATAATCCAGTCGTGCACACTGCGCAGATCCATAGGTGTGATGGCAGACCCATCGGCATTCATTGCGCCCGGCTCAGCATCAACGGTGAACATAAAGATTTCACCCAGACCGGTGGCGATAGGCCCCATTTCTGGTTGTAAGCCATAAGGCAGACGACCGCTGGCAGATGCCATGCGTTCGCCGACCAGCTGGCGGGCGAAATAAATATCGGTGTCATCGCTGAAAATAGCGATCACCTGCGACAGGCCGTAGCGCGATACCGAACGGGTGTATTCCAGCCCAGGTAATCCGGCCAGTGCGGTTTCCAGCGGATAAGTAATACGCTGTTCCACTTCCAGTGGGGTAAAGCCGGCGGCTTCGGTATTGATCATCACCTGTACGTTGGTAATGTCAGGCACGGCATCAATCGGCAGCCGGTTAAAATTCCACAGACCCAGAACAGCAACGATGGCGACAACGACCATCACCAGATTCCGCCGGGCAATGGCCAGTTTTATCAGTAAATCCAACATGGCGATTTCCCGTATCAGTGGTCGTGTGACGCGCCGGACTTCTCGATGTCGGCTTTGATGATGTAACTGTTTTCGCTGACGTATTCTGTGCCGGGTTCAAGACCACCGAGCACTTCAACCCACTCACCGGCGGCCTGGCCAAGCTCCAGCATGCGCACTTCGTATTCGTCGCCGACTTTGGCGTAGACCACTGTAAAGTCGCGAAACGCCTGTAAGCCAGAGCGTTTGACGGCCAGAGCTACGTCACGGGTTTCGGTTTCAATGCGGGCATTGATTTTCATTCCGGCCGCCAACAAACCTTCGGCGTTATCAAGGGTGGCCAGCCATAGACGTGACTGATCGGACTGAACAGAGGGGTACGCATGTTTAAGCACAGTCTGAGCCTGCAATTCTGTGCCGGGTACCGTGATGGTGACGGGGGCTCCGGCTTTTACACGACTCCAGTCTTTCGGGTACACGGCAAGTTCAGCCTGCAATGTACGGTTGTCTTGCAGTGTCAGCAGAGTACGTCCTGCACTTTGTTCTCCGGCAGCGGCATAAATCCGGCTGACAATGCCTGAGGCTGGTGCGCGTACGCTGTAGCTTTTCAGACTCTCGTTGCTGTCGATGGTAAGCAATTCGCTGCCTGCCTGAATCATCTGTCCTTCGCGTACGTACACCTTGCGGATTTCTCCGTCAAAACGCGCGCTGACGTTGCGCTCTGTGCCTGGTAGGGACATCAGATTGCCCCAGACCGGTGTCTGAATATGCAGAGTGGCTGGCCCTGCGACTTCAGTGGTGATTCCCATGGCATCGGCAACCGGCGCGGCAATATTCGTACGTCCCTCAAAGTTGTCGTAACGCCACTGGTATTGCTGGCCAGCATGCTGAACCTGAATATCGACAATAAAAGAATGAGGCTCGTAAATTTCCATGTCGCCACGCAGGTAATCGCCTTCAGCGCGGAAACCGATATTATCGACGAGGTCGCCAAGACGAATAAGACGTACGCTCAGCTGCACATCCTGTGGTGCAATTGGCTGGCCGGACAATGTGCTCCAGACCCGGAACTCCGGCGGTACACCGGTTTCGAAAATAGCCAGCTCCAGAGCAAAATCACCATCGCGCAGCATGCGTCCGCGGTGAGGTCCTTTCTCCGGTTCCGCTTCGGCTGTTTCCGCCGACTGGGCATAAACCATTTGTGTTGGCAGAGCGCTGCCTGCGAATAACGGCAAAGCCAGTAACAGGTGCGAAAATATTTTACGGGGTGTCATAACTTAGCCTCAGAAATAAATGGTCTGGCCGGTCAGGCGCTGTAATTCAATCCACTGCTGATGCAGTGCTTCCGCTTCGTCTAGTAAACGCTTGCGGGCATTCAGCCATTGCTGGCGGGTGTTATCCCACTGCACATAATCCAGCTGCCCGTTTTCATAGGCTTTAAGCGCCTGCTGACGACCGTTATTGAGAGTCGGCAGAATGGTTTCTGTCAGGGTATTGATAACGTGCTG
>NZ_JAEDAH010000022.1 GCF_020320395.1 Thalassolituus marinus
TTGGTCCAATTGCATACCCACGATGGCATCCTTTTAAAAAGGTTACTCAGTCGTGGGCAGTTACACAATTTGGTTTACAGGCTCACGTGCAATGTTATTCGGCGTCGTTAATCCCGCTAGTACAGCTTTGCTTGCAGTATCAGGGCTATCGTTCTTGCTGCTCTTTTAATTGTGTAATGATCACAAGGATCATGGCATAAAAAATGGGTAGGTGTAGTTATCGGACTTCTTTATTTTGATTGGTATCTCCCGGTCGCGCCGTTCCTTCGCTATTGGTTTCGCAGGAACGGCATTCAAGCAGTCCAATCTGATCAGAACGGATAAATTTTTGACACGTCAGAAATGCTGCCATCCAGAAGAACTTTTACATACACCTTTTCATCAGAACCGGATTTTGTAACTTCGACAATATAGAAACCAGCCCCCTTTTCCTTCAGGACAATCTGATCTTTACCAATGCTCTGCCAACTGGTATCCAGTTGACCAGCTGTATAGCCATAGTCTCTCAGGGTCATCTTCTGCACTACGCGGGCTGCCAGACCCATGGCGCCTCGCTCATCAAGCACGCCGTGGTCGCCATGAGCATATGTCGTTCCACTGAATGCGGACAGTGTCAGTGCAGCGGTTAAAAGTAACGCTTTCATATTGTAACTCCTGTTACTTGTTAGCGATTTACATCGCATGAGGATTTTCGTACTGACCTTCAAAAAATAGCTGAATGGTGATGTCTTGTTGACCATCGTTGCGGAAATACCAGCCATGGGTTCCCGCAAACGGCGCCGTAAAACTGCCTTTCATTTCACTGGTTGTGGCAATGACATAACTTTTAAAGTAGCCACTGGGATCGTTAAAGGGTTCGCCGTGAGTATCAACATAAATACTGGCACCATCAGTGATCCATTCAAAATCAACCTGACCGCCTTCTGCCACTTCCAGTTTGAACTCTTTACCGCTGCCAGCCGGGATAACCAGGGTGGTCAAACCATCCATATTCGCTAAGTTACTCAGGGCTGACGGTGCTTCATTCAGTTTCTCCGGTGACAGCGCGGTTAAGCCCAGCTGAGTACCAATGCCGGTCGGATCTATATTGTATTCCGCTGGCATAATGACGATAACCAGCGTAAGCAGTCCAGTCGCAAATGCGGCCAGTGTGGCCAGCCAGAGCTGTTTGGCCGGAATATGTGCGTAAGTCATTTCCTTCTCCTCAGGAATTAAAATAGCCAGTCAACTGGTAGCCGGTGAGCATGATGCCCGACGCCATCAGCAGCGTATTGGTCAGTACGGCGAAACGGCTGAAGGTTGCTGAATGGCGCCATGCCGAGATCAGTATCAGGATGATGCCCAGTGCAGCAAACTGTCCGATCTCGACGCCGATATTAAAGGCAACCAGATTGGTCAGCAGGCCGTCTTCGGGAATATGAAATTCCTGTAATTTGGTCGCCAGACCAAAACCATGAAACAAGCCAAAAATCAGTACGGCGTAGCGTGTATCTGGCTGAACTCCCAATACCCTTTTAAAGCCACCCAGGTTATCGAAACCTTTGTACACCACTGAAAGGCCGATGATGGCATCAATCAGGTAAGCGTTAACCTGAATATTGGCCAGAACGCCCGACATCAGGGTAATGCTGTGTCCCAGAGTAAAGAGACTGACGTAGAGGAGAACTTCCCGGCTACGGAACAGAAAGAAGATTACTCCCAGCAGGAACAGCAGGTGATCGTATCCTGTGATCATGTGCTTGGCGCCGATATACAGGAAAGGGACGAACTGCACGCCGGTATTCTGTTGCAGAAATGTGCGGGTATTGTCATCAACGCCATGGGCCACAGCGAAGGACGCTGTGGTTAACATGGCGAGTAAAAGTACAAGACGTGTTATAGACAATTTCATGCATTTCCTCGTTTTTCACTACGATGAACCAGGCGGTACAGCGCCGGAATCACAAACAAGGTCAGAATCGTAGAAGAAATAACACCACCAATCACGACGGTTGCCAGTGGTCGTTGTACTTCTGAGCCGATACCTGTGTTCAGTGCCATCGGGACAAAACCCAGTGACGCTACCAGTGCGGTAGTAATCACCGGACGCAGACGGGTCAGCGCACCTTCAAAGATAGCCTGTTCAAGACTTTGGCCAGAGCGCTGTAATTCCCGGATAAATGACACCATCACCAATGCGTTAAGGATGGCGATACCCGACAACGCAATAAAACCCACTGCTGCAGAAATTGAGAAAGGAATATCACGCAGCGTCAGCGCCAGTACGCCACCGGTTAAGGCCAGTGGCACACCGGTAAAAATGACCAGTGCATCGCGCACGGAATTCAGTGCCAACACCAGCAAACCTACAATCAGCACGAGTGTTAGTGGCACAACAATCATCAGTCTTTGTGACGCGGACTGC
>NZ_JAEDAH010000023.1 GCF_020320395.1 Thalassolituus marinus
AACTCTGATCGCGCCTATCGCGATGGACGAAGGTCTGCGTTTCGCTATCCGTGAAGGTGGCCGTACCGTTGGTGCTGGTGTTGTGGCTAAGATCATCGAGTGATCTGACAGCTCTGCACTCGGGCGACTGATCTGATCAGTCGCTCTGAAGCCCCGGTCTTCGGGGCTTTTCAATTCTCCTCTCTGTAAGTTCGCATCCTGCGGGCTGCACTCTCTTTATCTCAATCATTGGTTGACACTTTTTGTACAGCCGAATACAATTCGCGTCCCCTTATTTGGGGGGAATTTGCTCTTGCACCTAAAACTTGGAGTTTGGTAATGCAAAACCAACGAATCCGTATCCGTCTGAAGGCGTTCGACCATCGTCTGATCGATACCTCGACTCAGGAGATTGTTGATACTGCCAAGCGTACGGGCGCTCAGGTACGTGGTCCTATCCCACTGCCTACTCGTAAAGAGCGTTATACCGTTCTGGTTTCTCCGCACGTTAATAAAGACGCGCGCGACCAGTACGAAATCCGTACGCACAAGCGCATGCTCGACATCGTCGAACCAACTGAGAAAACAGTTGATGCGCTGATGAAACTGGATCTGGCTGCCGGCGTGGAAGTTCAGATCAGCCTGGGTTAATCCGTAAGGGTTTATCCGTAAGGCTCTGTGTAACGCCCCGATCCATGTCGGAACAGGGGGCGGCCATAGTGGGTTAAAGCCCCGTACACGAGAGGTAAATTAAAAATGGCAATTGGTATTGTCGGTAAAAAAGCGGGTATGACTCGCGTATTTACTGAAGAAGGTCAATCTGTTGCTGTTACTGTTGTTCAGGTAACTCCTAACCGCGTTTCGCAGGTTAAGACATCTGAAACTGACGGTTATAGCGCTCTGCAGATTACATATGGCGAGAAGAAAGCATCTCGCGTAAACAAAGCTGCTGCTGGTCACTTTGCGAAAGCAAACGTACAGGCTGGTCGTGGTGTGCTTGAATTCCGCACCGAAGAAGCTCTGGCCACTGGCGAAGAGCTGACTGTTGCACAATTCGAAGCTGGTCAGAAAGTAGATGTTACTGGTTCTTCTAAGGGTAAGGGCTTCCAGGGTGGCGTTAAGCGCTGGAACTTCCGTACTCAGGATGCAACTCACGGTAACTCCCTGTCTCATCGTGCCCCTGGTTCTATCGGTCAGTGCCAAACTCCTGGCCGCGTGTGGAAGGGCAAGAAAATGGCGGGTCACATGGGTGCAGAACAGGTTACTACTCAGAACCTGGAAGTTGTACGTGTGGATGCAGAGAACAATCTGCTGCTGATCAAAGGTGCTGTGCCAGGTTCTACTGGTTCCGACGTAATTGTTAAACCAGCTGTAAAGGCTAAGGGGTAAGCAATGGAACTGAAAACTAACACTGGTGCTGCAGTAGCGGTTTCCGAAGCGGCTTTTGGTCGTGAGTTCAACGAAGCTCTGGTTCACCAGATCGTTACTGCTTACATGGCGGGCGGTCGTCAGGGTTCTAAAGCTCAGAAGACTCGTGCAGAAGTTAGCGGCGGTGGTATTAAGCCATGGCGTCAAAAAGGTACTGGTCGTGCCCGTTCAGGTACTTCCAGCTCTCCTATCTGGCGTTCAGGTGGTGTTACTTTTGCTGCTAAGCCTCGTAGCTTCGAACAGAAAGTAAACAAGAAAATGTATCGCGCTGCGATGCAGTCCATCCTGTCTGAACTGGTTCGTCAGGAGCGCCTGATTGTTGCTGATTCTTTTGCTGTGGAATCCCACAAAACTAAAGAATTCGTAGCCAAGCTGAAAGAAATGGAACTGAGCAACGTACTGATCGTTGCCGATGATATCGACGAGAAGCTGTACCTGGCTGCTCGTAACGTTCCACATGTTGGTGTGACTGAAGCATCAGCTATCGATCCTGTAAGCCTGATTGCTTTCGACAAGGTGCTGGTGACTGTGCCTGCCCTGAAGAAACTCGAGGAGGCTTACGCATGAATCGTGAACGTATTTACAAGGTGCTGGTAGCTCCACACATCTCTGAGAAAGCGACTCTGGTAGCTGAAAAGAACAGCCAGTACGTTTTCCGTGTTGCTCCGGATGCAACCAAGCCTGAAATTAAAAAGGCTGTTGAAGCTCTGTTCGAAGTGAAAGTTCAGTCCGTGCAGACCGTCAACATCAAAGGTAAAACCAAGCGTACTGCTCGTGGTTTAGGCAAGCGTAACGATGTGCGTAAAGCCTACGTTCGCCTGGCTGACGGTCAGGACATCGACTTCGCAGACGCGGAATAAGAGGAGCTTTAGTCATGGCATTGGTGAAAACTAAACCGACTTCAGCTGGCCGTCGTCATCTGGTTAAAGTCGTAAATCCTGATCTGCACAAAGGTAAGCCTTTCGCAGCGCTGGTTGAGAAAAAAGGTAAGTCTGGCGGTCGTAACAACAACGGTCGTATCACTACCCGTCACGTGGGTGGTGGTCATAAGCAGCACTACCGTGTGATTGATTTTAAGCGTAACAAAGACGGTGTTCAGGGCGTTGTAGAGCGTCTGGAATACGATCCGAACCGTTCCGCTAACATCGCACTGGTTAAGTACACCGACGGTGAACGTCGCTACATCCTGGCCGCTAAGGGCATGGTAGCAGGCGATTCCGTAGTGTCTGGTGAAGATGCACCTATCAAAGTGGGTAGCGCGATGTCTCTGCGCAACATCCCGGTTGGTAGTGTTGTACACAATATCGAACTGAAGCCTGGTAAAGGTGGTCAGCTGGCTCGTTCAGCAGGTGCTTCTGCTCAGCTGGTAGCGCGCGATGGTGCTTACTGCACAATCCGTCTGCGTTCCGGTGAGATGCGTAAAGTGCTGTCTGATTGCCGCGCGACTCTGGGTGAGGTTGGTAACTCCGAACACGGTCTGCGTGAACTGGGTAAAGCGGGTGCAACTCGCTGGCGCGGTGTACGTCCGACTGTTCGTGGTACTGCCATGAACCCGGTAGACCACCCACACGGTGGTGGTGAGGGTCGTACCTTCGGTCGTCACCCTGTTACTCCTTGGGGTGTTCCGACTAAGGGCTACAAGACTCGTAAGAATAAGCGTACCGATCACCTGATCGTACGTCGTCGTTCTGCGAAATAATTAAGAGGATAGAACTGTGCCACGTTCATTGAAAAAAGGTCCATTCATCGACCATCACTTAATGAAGAAGGTAGAGGCCGCTCTTGAGGCGAACGACAAACGTCCGATCAAGACCTGGTCTCGTCGTTCCACAATCTTTCCGGATTTCGTGGGACTGACAATTGCTGTACATAACGGCAAACAACACGTGCCTGTTTTCGTAACAGAAGACATGGTTGGTCATAAACTCGGCGAATTCGCGCTGACCCGTACTTACAAGGGTCACGTTGCGGATAAGAAAGCCAAACGTTAATTAAGAGGTGAATCATGTCTGAAGTAGCCGCTGTATTGCGTGGTGCTCGCTTGTCTGCACAGAAAGCTCGCCTGGTTGCGGATACCATCCGTGGCAAGCAAGTTGATGAAGCACTGAACATTCTGAGCTTCAGCAACAAAAAAGGCGCCGATCTGATGAAGAAGGTGCTGGAATCTGCTATCGCCAACGCTGAGCACAACAATGGTGCTGACGTGGACGAGCTGACGGTTTCTACCGTGTTCGTTGACGAAGGTATGACTATGAAGCGCATCCGTCCACGTGCTAAAGGCCGTGCGGATCGTATCTTCAAGCGCACTTGTCACATCACTGTGAAAGTTTCAGAAAAATAGGAGTTGGTCAGATGGGTCAGAAAGTTCATCCAACCGGTATCCGTTTAGGTATCACCAAAGACCATAACTCGGTCTGGTATGCCGGTAAGGATAAGTACGCCGATAACCTGCTGGCTGACATCGCTGTTCGTTCTCTGATCGAAAAGCGTCTGGAAAAAGCGTCAGTAAGCAAAGTCGTTATTGAGCGTCCAGCACAAAACGCCAAAGTAACCATCCACACTGCCCGTCCAGGCATCGTGATTGGTAAGAAAGGCGAAGACGTAGAAAAACTGCGTAAAGACGTCAGTGATCTGATGGGTATTCCGGTACACATCAACATTGAAGAAGTTCGTAAACCGGATCTGGATGCCAAGCTGGTAGCTCAGAGCGTTGCAAGTCAGCTGGAGCGTCGTGTGATGTTCCGTCGCGCTATGAAGCGTGCTGTACAGAACGCTATGCGTGGCGGTGCTGAAGGTATCAAGATCCAAGTGAGTGGCCGTCTGGGTGGTGCTGAAATCGCTCGTTCCGAGTGGTACCGCGAAGGTCGTGTTCCTCTGCACACACTGCGTGCAGACATCGACTACGCGACGTATGAAGCACACACTACCTATGGTGTTATTGGCGTGAAAGTCTGGATCTTCAAAGGCGAGATCCTGGGCGGTATCCAAGAGGTACGTGATCGCGCTAAGAACCAGGGCAAAAAGAAAACCGGTCGTTCGTAAGGGGATTTAGTTATGTTGTTACCAAAACGTACGAAGTTCCGTAAAGTTCAGACCGGCCGCAACCGCGGTCTTGCGATCCGTGGCTCCAAAGTGAGCTTCGGTGAGTTTGCTCTGAAGGCTACTGGACGTGGCCGCCTGACTTCACGTCAGATCGAAGCAGCGCGTCGTGCGATGACTCGTAAAGTGAAGCGTGGTGGTAAAATCTGGATTCGCGTATTCCCAGACAAACCAATTACCGAGAAGCCTCTTGAGGTTCGTATGGGTAAAGGTAAGGGTAACGTAGAGTACTGGGTATGCCAGATTCAGCCAGGTAAAGTCCTGTATGAAATCGAAGGTGTACCAGAAGAGCTGGCTCGTGAAGCATTTGCTCTGGCTGCTGCGAAACTGCCTTTTGAAACTGCATTTGTTAAACGGACGGTGCTGTGATGAAAGCAAGTGAACTGAACACAAAATCAGTAGCTGAGCTGCAATCTCAGCTGGAAGAACTGTTGGGCGAACAATTCAAACTGCGCATGCAGAAAGCGACTGGTCAGTTGGGTCAAACCCACCTGGTACGCCAGACGCGTCGTGATATCGCTCGTGTAAAAACCGTGCTGGCACAGAAGGCAGGTGAATAATCATGACTGAGAACACAAAATCTGTTCGCACTCTGTCTGGTCGCGTAGTAAGCAACAAGATGGATAAGTCTATCACTGTGCAGATCGAGCGCTTTGTTAAGCACCCGATCTACAAAAAATTCGTGAAGAAATCCACGAAAGTGATGGCACACGATGCCAACAACGAATGCCAGATCGGCGACGTTGTAACGGTAAAAGAGTCACGTCCACTGTCTAAAAACAAGACTTGGGCGCTGGTAAGCATTGATGAGCGCGCCGCCAAGGTTTAATACCGGGCGCATGTAGTTAGGAGCGAGAAGGCATGATTCAAACTCAAACCATGCTTGACGTTGCCGACAACAGCGGCGCGAAACGCGTACAGTGCATTAAAGTACTGGGCGGTTCACATCGTCGCTATGCTGGCATCGGTGATCTGATCAAGGTATCCGTTAAGGAAGCAATTCCACGCGGTAAAGTGAAGAAAGGCCAGGTTATGAACGCTGTTGTTGTTCGTACCAAGAAAGGCGTACGTCGTCCTGACGGATCTGTGATCCGTTTTGATGTAAACTCTGCCGTTCTGCTGAACGCTTCACTGGCGCCAATCGGTACCCGTATCTTTGGCCCTGTGACTCGTGAACTGCGTTCTGAGCAGTTCATGAAAATCATTTCCCTGGCACCTGAAGTGCTGTAAGGGGAGGGAATAGATATGTTGAAGATTCGTAAGAACGACGAAGTAGTAGTTATTGCTGGTAAAGACAAAGGTAAGCGCGGCAAAGTCCAGAAAGTTATGGACGACGGTCGCCTGCTGGTTTCCGGCATTAACATGGTGAAAAAACACCAGAAACCAAACCCGTACCTGCAGCAGCCAGGTGGCATCGTTGAAAAAGAAGCTGGTATTCAGGCTTCCAACGTTGCGATCTGGAACCCTAAAACTGAGAAAGCCGACCGTGTTGGCTTCAAGGTTGAAGGCGACGCTAAGGTACGTATCTTCAAATCCACTGGCGATCAAGTCGACGCCTAATTGGAGTTGGGTACTACTATGTCACGTTTAAAAGACCTGTACACAAAAGAAGTAGTAGCCAAACTGCAAGAAGAGTTTGGTTACAAAAACATTATGGAAGTGCCACGCGTTACCAAAATCACCCTGAACATGGGTGTTGGTGAAGCACTGGGCGACAAGAAACTGCTGGAGAATGCGGTAGCTGATATGGAAGCTATCACTGGCCAGAAGTCTGTTGTCACCAAGGCACGTAAGTCAGTCGCAGCGTTTAAACTGCGTGAAGGCTGGCCAATCGGCTGTAAAGTTACCCTGCGTCGTGATCGTATGTGGGAATTCATGGATCGTCTGGTTGACGTGGCTCTGCCACGTGTACGTGACTTCCGTGGTATTAACGGCAAGTCTTTCGACGGCCGCGGTAACTACAGCATGGGTGTGAAAGAGCAGATCATCTTCCCGGAAATTGACTACGACAAAGTAGACAAGGTTCGCGGTATGGATGTGACTATCACTACCACTGCCAAAACCAACGAAGAAGGCCGCGCTTTGCTGAAAGCGCTGCAGTTCCCGTTCCGTAACTAAGGAGTTCGTCATGGCTAAAATTAGCATGAAGCAGCGTGAACTGAAGCGTGAACAGCTGGTTGAGAAGTTCGCTGCCAAGCGCGCTGAGCTGAAAGCTATCATCAACAACCCTGAGTCGTCTGATGAAGCTCGTTGGAATGCGCAAATCGCACTGCAGAAACTGCCACGTGACTCTTCACGTAGCCGTCTGCAGCGTCGTTGCCAGATGACCGGTCGCCCACACGGTGTATACCGTAAGTTCAAGCTTTCACGTATTAAGTTGCGCGAAGAAGGCATGAAGGGTAATGTACCGGGCCTGAAAAAAGCTAGTTGGTAAGCAATTCCCAGGCTGGTTAAGAAAAGCGCACCTGTTTTCAGGTGCGCTGTTCTGCATTGGCCGGGGCGCTGTACAACAGAGGTAAATCTAAAATGAGTATGCAAGACACGCTGGCGGATATGTTTACCCGCATTCGTAATGCCCAACAAGCGGGCCACGCGAATGTAAGCATGCCGTCTTCTAAGATCAAAAAGTCTGTCGCTGAAGTTCTCGAAGCGGAAGGCTATATCAGCGGTTTTTCTGTCGATGAAGCGGTTAAGCCGACTATGACCATCGATCTGAAATACTACGAAGGCAAGCCGGTTATCGAGCGCATTCAGCGCGTTAGCCGTCCTGGTCTGCGTCAGTACCGCGGCGCTACTGAACTGCCTAAAGTTGAAGCAGGTCTGGGCGTGGCTATCGTTTCCACTTCTAAGGGTGTAATGACTGACCGTGCTGCTCGCGCTGCGGGTGTAGGCGGCGAAGTTATTGCGACCGTATTCTAAGGAGTATTAACGATGTCTCGCGTAGCAAAAGCTCCTGTAGCTATTCCAGCTGGCGTTGAAGTCAAGCTGGCTGATAGCAAGATCGCTATCAAAGGTAAGCAAGGTCAACTGGAACTGAACGTTCATTCTGCTGTTGAAATCAAGCAGGAAGACGGCGTTCTGACTTTCGCTCCTAAGACTGGCGACAAACAGTCTAACGCTCTGGCCGGTACTTTCCGTGCCCTGGTAAACAACATGGTTACCGGTGTAAGCGTAGGCTTTGAAAAGAAACTGGTTCTGCAAGGTGTTGGTTACCGTGCCAAAGCATCTGGCAAAACCCTGAATCTGTCTCTGGGCTTCTCACATCCTGTGGATTACGAGCTGCCGGAAGGCGTTACCTGTGAAACTCCAAGCCAGACTGAAGTCGTTATCAAAGGTATCGACAAGCAGCAGGTTGGTCAGGTTGCAGCTGAAATCCGCGGCTACCGTCCACCAGAGCCGTACAAAGGCAAGGGTGTTCGTTATGCTGACGAAAATGTTCGTCGTAAAGAAGCCAAGAAAAAGTAAGGTTTAGGCCATGAATGAGAAGAAAAAAGCTCGTCTGCGCCGCGCCGCCAAAACTCGCGTAAACATCCGTGAGAAGGGCGCGGTACGTCTTTGCGTACACCGTACGCCAAGACACATCTACGCTCAGATCATCTCTGCCAATGGCGCTAATGTCTTGGCGACAGCTTCTACTGTAGAAGCAGATCTGCGTAGCGAAACCACTGGTAACGTAAGTGCCGCTACCCGCGTTGGTCAGCTGATTGCTGAGCGCGCGAAAGCAGCAGGTGTAACTAAGGTTGCATTTGATCGTTCCGGTTTCAAATACCATGGTCGTGTTAAAGCCCTGGCTGACGCGGCTCGTGAAAACGGCCTGGAATTCTAAGGGTAAAGATCATGGCAAATAATGAACAACGTGTAGAACGTAACGAAAACGAACTGCAGGAAAAGCTGGTTCAGGTGAACCGTGTAGCTAAAGTGGTAAAAGGTGGTCGTATCTTCGCCTTCACCGCTCTGACTGTAGTTGGCGATGGTAACGGTCGTGTTGGCTTTGGTCGTGGTAAGTCACGTGAAGTTCCAACTGCTATTCAAAAAGCAATGGAACAAGCCAAGCGCAACATGGTTAACGTACAGCTGGACGGCAGCACGCTGCAGTACCCTGTTCGTGGCCGTCACTCTGGCTCTCAGATCTATATGCAGCCTGCTTCAGAAGGTACCGGTATTATTGCCGGCGGCGCAATGCGTGCCGTTCTGGAAATGGTTGGCGTTAAGAACGTACTGGCTAAATGCTACGGCTCAACTAACCCTGTGAACGTTGTGCGTGCAACTTTCGATGCACTGGCACAAATGAAGTCTCCAGAAGAAGTTGCAGCTAAACGCGGTAAGTCTGTAGAAGACATCCTGGGGTAATTCGTTATGGCTAAGAAAACCGTAAAAGTAACCCAGACCCGCAGCACTATCGGCAAACTGCCGAAGCACCGCGAGACTATGAAAGGTCTGGGCCTCCGTCGTATTGGTCACACTGTTGAACTGGAGGATACTCCTTCTGTTCGCGGTATGATCAACCAAGTTCAATACATGGTTAAGGTTGAGGGGGAGTAACATGCGTCTCAACGAATTGAGCCCAGCTGCTGGTTCCAAACCTGCTGCTAAGCGTGTTGGTCGTGGTATCGGTTCCGGTCTGGGTAAGACTGGTGGCCGTGGTCACAAAGGTCAGAAATCACGCTCTGGCGGTAAAGTTGCACCAGGCTTCGAAGGCGGTCAGATGCCAATCCACCGTCGTCTGCCAAAGTTTGGTTTTACTTCTCGTAAAGCCCAGTACGTTGCAGAGATCCGTCTCAACGAACTGACTCTGGTTGAAGGCGATGTTGTTGATCTGGCAGCGCTGAAAGCTGCAGACGTAATCGGCGAGAAAATCAAAGAAGCTCGCGTGATTCTGTCTGGTGAAGTTACCAAGGCTGTGACCGTTAAAGGTCTGAAAGTCACTAAAGGTGCTAAAGCTGCTATTGAAGCAGCCGGTGGAAAGGTCGAAGACTAATGGCAAGGCAAGGACTCCCACAGGGAATGCAGAGCGGTCTGGGCGAGCTTTGGGCTCGTATCCGCTTCGTGCTCCTGGCGATTGTAGTATATCGGATTGGTACCCATATCCCGGTACCAGGCATTAATCCAGATGCACTGTCGAGACTGTTTGAGCAAAATCAGGGCACGATCCTGGAAATGTTCAATATGTTCTCGGGCGGCGCGCTCGAGCGTATGAGTATTCTTGCGCTCGGCATCATGCCGTATATCTCTGCATCCATTATCATGCAATTGCTGACGGCGGTGAGTCCCCAGCTTGAACAATTGAAGAAAGAAGGCGAGTCCGGTCGTCGCAAGATTACCCAGTACACCCGTTACGGTACTGTACTGCTTGCAACGATCCAGGCCTTTGGCGTCTCGGCCGGCCTCGCCGGCCAGGGCGTTACCTTCTCTTCAGGCTTAGATTTCTACATCGCAGCTGTACCTTCCTTCGTGGCTGGTGCAGTATTTATGATGTGGCTTGGTGAGCAGGTTACCGAACGTGGTATTGGTAACGGCATCTCCATTCTGATCTTCGCCGGTATTGTTGCTGGTCTGCCGAGTGCAATTGGTCAGGCTTTCGAGTCCGCCCGTCAGGGTGACCTGAACATCGTAGTGCTTCTGGCAATCGCTGTTCTTGCAGTAGCTGTGATCGCATTTGTTATTTTCGTCGAGCGTGGTCAGCGTCGTATTACGATCAACTACGCGAAACGTCAGCAAGGCCGTCAAATGTTTGCTGCGCAGACCAGTCATCTGCCTCTGAAACTGAATATGGCCGGTGTTATTCCAGCGATCTTCGCTTCTTCCTTGCTGCTTTTCCCAGCTTCCCTGGGGCAGTGGTTCGGTCAGGGTGAAGGTATGGAATGGCTGCAGGACATCAGTATGGCTCTGGCGCCTAGTCAGCCGCTGTACATTGTTATGTTCGCTGCCGGTATTATTTTCTTCTGCTACTTCTACACGGCGTTGATGTTCAACCCGAAAGACGTTGCTGAAAACCTGAAGAAGTCTGGCGCCTTTATCCCTGGTATTCGTCCTGGGATTCAGACTGCCAAATATATCGATGGTGTGCTTGGTCGCCTGACTCTGTTCGGCTCCCTGTACATCACCGCGGTATGTCTGATGCCCCAGTTCCTGGTGGTAGCGGCTGATGTACCGTTCTACTTCGGTGGCACGTCCCTGTTGATCGTAGTGGTGGTCGTAATGGACTTTATGTCTCAGGTTCAATCGCACCTGATGTCACACCAGTACGAATCGCTGATGAAGAAAGCAAATCTGAAGAATTTCGGCTCAACTCGTTGAGCTGATTTTAGGAGACTGTCATGAAAGTACGTGCGTCTGTTAAAAAAATCTGCCGTGAATGCAAAATTATTCGCCGTCACGGCAGTGTGCGAGTGATCTGTACTGATCCTAAGCACAAACAACGTCAGGGTTAATTCCCAGACAAGGCCGGGTGTAAATGCAACAGGTGGCTTGATTTATTTCAAAGCCACCTGTAGTATTTTGCGCCCTTTCATCAAGTAAAGTGTAACGGAGTTAGACATGGCCCGTATTGCCGGTGTCAATATTCCTGACAACAAGCATGCAGTTATCTCTCTGACCTACGTCTTCGGCGTTGGTAAGACTACTGCCCAGCAAATCTGCGCCGCTACTGGCATCGCTGAGACCACCAAAATCGGTGAACTGAGCGAAGATCAGCTGGATGTTGTTCGTAACGAAGTAGCTAAATATACGGTTGAAGGTGATCTGCGTCGTGAGACTCAGATGAACATCAAGCGTCTTATGGATATGGGTTGTTTCCGTGGTATCCGCCACCGTCGCAGCCTGCCACTTCGTGGTCAGCGTACTAAAACAAACGCACGTACCCGTAAGGGTCCGCGTAAGCCGATCCGTAAGTAATCTCCGGATTACTTGGATCTGGCCTTTTAGTGTAGCTGCATTCGACTTGTTGCAGTGTTGATATTAAAAGCAGGATTTATCAAATGGCTAAGCCACAAAGATCAACCAAGAAAAAGGTTAAAAAGACGGTAGTCGATGGCATTGCGCACATCCACGCCTCTTTTAACAACACCATCGTAACCATTACCGACCGTCAGGGTAATGCTCTCTCATGGGCAACTGCGGGTGGTTCTGGTTTCCGTGGTTCGCGTAAAAGCACTCCTTTCGCCGCTCAGGTTGCAGCCGAGCGCGCTGGTGAAGCTGCTAAAGAGTACGGCCTGAAGAATCTGGACGTTGAAGTTAAAGGTCCAGGCCCTGGTCGTGAGTCCGCAGTCCGCGCTCTGAATGCATGTGGTTATAAGATCGCTAACATCACTGATGTTACCCCGATCCCACATAACGGCTGTCGTCCACCTAAGAAGCGTCGCGTATAAGGAGGCAGAAAAATGGCACGTTATATTGGTCCTAAGTGTAAGCTGTCCCGTCGTGAAGGAACTGATCTGTTCCTGAAGAGCGGCGTACGCGCTTTAGACACAAAATGTAAAATGGAAACCAAACCAGGCGTTCACGGTGCTGGTCGCGGTCGTCTGTCAGACTACGGTCTGCAGCTGCGCGAAAAGCAAAAAGTGCGTCGTCTGTACGGTATCCTGGAAAAGCAGTTCCGTAGCTACTACAAAGAAGCCGCTCGTCGTAAAGGCGCTACCGGTGAAAACCTGCTGCAACTGCTGGAATCTCGTCTGGATAACGTTGTTTACCGCATGGGCTTCGGCTCAACTCGCGCTGAATCACGCCAGCTGGTATCTCACAAGGCGATCACCGTTAACGGTAAGTCAGTTAACATCCCTTCCTATCAGGTTCAGGGTGGTGACGTTGTAGCTGTACGTGAAAAGTCAAAGTCTCAGGACCGTATCAAAACGGCTCTGGAACTGGCTGGTCAGCGTTCAGACTGCGGCTGGATCGATGTTAATGCAAGCAAGATGGAAGGGACTTTCAAAGCAGTTCCTGAGCGCGCTGATCTCCCAGCTGAGATCAACGAAAACCTGATCGTGGAACTTTACTCTAAGTAATAGAGGAAATTAAGGGGCAGCTATGCAGCGTGCAGTTAATGAATTTTTGACACCTCGAAACATCCAAGTTGATGAGGTATCCAATACCCACGCCAAGGTAACCCTGGAGCCGCTCGAGCGCGGTTTCGGTCATACCCTGGGCAGCGCATTGCGTCGTATCCTGCTTTCTTCTATGCCGGGTGCCGCGATCGTTGAATGTGAAATCGAAGGCGTTTTGCATGAGTACAGCGCCATCGAAGGTGTTCAGGAAGACGTCATCGAAATCCTGCTCAACCTGAAAGGTGTTGCGGTCAAATTGCATGAGCGTGACGAAGCAATCCTGAGCATGACCAAAACTGGTCCTGCTACAGTGACAGCTGCCGACATTCAACTGGATCACGGTGTTGAAGTTGCAAACCCCGATCACGTTATCGCCCATATCGGCGAAGGCGCTGAACTGAAGATGACTCTGAAGGTTGCTTCTGGTCGTGGTTACGAGACTGTTGAAGCTCGCAACCAGAATGATGAAGAAACCAAGGCCATCGGCAAACTGCAACTGGATGCTACCTACAGCCCGGTTAAGCGTGTTTCTTACAGCGTAGATTCTGCGCGTGTAGAACAGCGTACCGATCTGGACAAGCTGGTTATCGATCTCGAAACCAACGGTACCATCGATCCGGAAGAAGCTATCCGTCGTTCCGCGACTATCTTGCAGCAACAGTTGGCCATCTTCGTTAACCTGGAGAACGACGAAGTCGTTGAACAGGTTCGTGAAGAAGAAGAGATCGACCCGATTCTCCTGCGTCCTGTGGACGACCTGGAGCTGACCGTTCGCTCTGCCAACTGTCTGAAAGCAGAAAACATTTACTACATCGGTGATCTGATCCAGCGTACTGAAGTTGAGCTGCTGAAGACACCTAACTTAGGTAAGAAGTCTCTGACTGAAATCAAAGACGTTCTTGCTTCCCGTGGACTGTCGTTGGGTATGCACCTGGAGAACTGGCCACCTGCCAGCCTCCGCAACGACGATAAAGTTCTCGCGTAAGCGGTTCGTTCAGTTAGTAAGGAATTTAAACCATGCGTCATCGTAAAAGTGGTCGTCACTTCAATCGTACTAGCGCACACCGTCAAGCCATGCTGAAAAACATGGCTGTGAGCCTGTTCGAGCATGAAATCATTAAGACTACTCTGCCAAAGGCGAAAGAGCTGCGTCGCGTAGCTGAGCCACTGATCACCCTGGCTAAGGTTGATTCAGTTGCTAACCGCCGTCTGGCCTTTGCTCGTACCCGTAGCAAAGAAGCAGTAGGTAAACTGTTCACTGATCTGGGTCCACGTTATCAGGCTCGTCCGGGTGGTTACATCCGTATCCTGAAGTGTGGTTTCCGTGCAGGTGACAACGCTCCTATGGCGTTCGTAGAGCTGGTAGACCGTCCGGTTAACACCGAGGCTGTTGAAGTAGCTGACGACGCAGCTGAGTAACATCAGCGAGCAAAAGAAAACCCGCCGCCCGTAAGGGCTGCGGGTTTTTTTTATGGGTATTAGTCGGGGGAGGTCGGACGTCGGATGTTAAAAGCCTAAAGTTCGAAGCTCGAAAAGCTTGGCGCTGGCTGGGCAGAAAACACACTTCCAGCCTCCAGCCTCTAGCCTTCCAGGCATAAAAAAAAGCGGGCATATAGCCCGCAAACCCATCAATCGTTGCTCTGGGAGAGAGATCAGAGCGGTAATTGCTTACCTGTATTCATAGTAGTCCCTTTCCCTGTCAGGCAGGGCAAGGGCCGGTAAAGAATCGTCAGATGGGTGTTATGTTCTGTCGTCAGACGTCAGACGTCAGACGCCTCAAGCCTCAAGCCTCAAGCTCGACGTCCGACTCCTAGAGAAATGCCAGACTCAGTGCTGGCCAGTAGGTAATCACCAGCACGCAGGCAAGCAGGATAAAGAAGAATGGGATGGTTGCTTTGTACAGCTCCATCACCGGTTTATTGAAGCGGAAGCTGGCAATAAACAGGTTCATGCCTACCGGCGGGGTGAAGTAGCCGAGCTGCATGTTGGCAAGGAACAGGATGCCCAGGTGAATCGGGTGGATGCCGTATTCAATGGCAATCGGCAGAATGATGGGAATCATAATGACGATTGCAGAGAAGATATCCAGCATCATCCCCAGCACCAGCAGGAACAGGGTCAGCAGCAGCAGGAAGGTAAATGGGTCACTGATATGCTGTTGAATAAAGCCAAAGATTTCTTCCGGCACACCAGCATCGATCATGTAATTAGTCGATGCGATTGAAACCGCGAGAATAAGCAGTATTGCACCAACCAGCTTCATGGAATCGCGCATAACAACCGGCAGCTGGGTAAAGCTGATTTCACGGCGTATAAATACACTGACGATCAGTACGTAGAACGCGGTTAAAGCGGCAGCTTCAGATACCGCAAACCAGCCGGAATAGATGCCGCCCAGAACCACGATGGGCAATGGCATTTCCCAGATTGAATCTTTAACTGCAGCCCAGGCTTCAGCGCGGTCAAACGGACGGCGTTCCCTCTGCACGTCTCTTGTCTGGAAGGCGCTGTAAATCGACAGGGCTGCGAGCATCAGGCCGCCGGGCAGCAGGCCTGCCAGAAACAGGTCGTCGATACTGACAGGGGTTTCCAGTGCCATTTGCTGTGCAACCACACCATACAGAATCAGTGGCAGGGATGGGGCAAATAACAGGCCGAGACTGCCGGAGGTGGTGACAAGGCCAAGGTTAAAGGATTCTTTATAGCCTGCCTTAGACAGCGCAGGAACCAGCAGGGCGCCTAACGCAACGATGGTTACACCGGACGCTCCGGTAAAGGCGGTAAACAACGCACAGGCGGCGAGGGCGACGATGGCAAGTCCACCCGGCATCCAGCCAAGGAAAGCATCTGTAATACGCACCAGACGCTGCGGCGCCTTACTTTCTCCGAGCAGATAGCCGGCAAACGTGAAAAGCGGGATGGCGATCAGGACGGGCATTTCGGCAATCTGGTAAATATTGATCGCCATGGCCTGCAGGTCTACGTCGGATTGCCAGAAGCCCCACATGGCGCTGGCAGCGATCACGGTGAACAGCGGCGCACCAGCAACAGCAAGAAGTAACAGGATCAGGGGGACGAGGATGCTCATTGTTCGGCCTCCGGCAAATTGCCCCCTGCGGCAAGTACGGACTGCAGGGCAAATCGGATCGCCATCAGGCCGAAGCTGATCGGGATGATTAACTGCAGTGGCCAGGCCGGAACGCGATTAAAGGCTACGTCGCCGAATTCATAGGCCAGTTCGACGAACAGACCACTGTGCCAGGCGATAAGGCCGCACACCAGTGCCGCAAACATGGCGGTTACAGCAGCCAGTACGCGCCTGAGGATCGGGCCCGCAAGGCGACTGGCGAGATCAATGGCGATGTGTTCACGAGAGCGCGTTGCCAGCAGGGCTCCGAGCAGGCCGAGCCACAGCACCAGTACGCGCAAAAAGGGTGGCACCCAGCTGATGCCGCCACCGAACAGCAGGCGGGCAATAATATCCACGCCTGCAAGAACAATCATGACCAGCAAAATAATCACCAGCAGCGCATCTTCACTGCGGTGAATGGCTCGTAGCAGTTGCTTCATGTTGGATTACTTAGCCTGCTTCTGACGGTATTCAGCAATCGACTGTTGCAGCTGCTGATAAAGCTCAACCGGGTAAACGCCTTTCTCTGCCAGTTGTGCAACCGCGCCCTCGGCCAGTTTGTACCAGGCTTCGCGGTCAGCAGCAGTCAGTTCCACAAACTGCATACCATTCTGCTGCAGAGCTGCACGAGCGCCCATTTCATCTTTTTCGTTCTGCAGATCCATGGCTTTGAAAGCTTCGGCCATGATGCGACGAACGATCAGCTGGTCTTCGCTGCTGATTTTGGCGAACGCCTTATCATCCACAACCAGCATGCCGAACAGGAACACCAGCGGGAAGTCTGTGGCGTAATTCAGTTTGGTGTGCCACTGCAGTGCGATGGTCGAGGTCGGGTTGGCAGCGATGGTATCGATCAGGCCGGTCTGCAGGCTGGTGTATACGTCGGATACCGGCAGGGAAATCGGCGCTACCTGACCATTTTCAAAGATGGTCTGGCTGATGATGTCACCTTCCGGTACCCAGACTTTCTTGGCGCGTACATCTTCTGAAGATTTCAGTGCACTGTCAGACATCAGGTAAGCGAAGCCACCTTCGGACAGGCCGAGCATAACGAAGCCTTGTTCCTGCAGTGCATCGGCAATGTACTGATCGTATTGCGGGCGAATCGCACGGATTTCATCGAGGTTTTTGAACGTGAACGGCTGGCTGTAGAGCTGGGTTACGTTGGTCAGATGTGCCAGCGCACCAGTGGACAGGGCGCCGCCCTGCAGCTGACGGATCTGGATTTTACGCAGTACGCTTTTGTCGCTGCCCTGCACACCGCCCGGGAAGTATTTAATTTTCACTCGGCCTTCTGTGGCACTTTTGATATCGTCAGCGGCCTTGCGCATGGTTTTCATCCAGCCGGTTCCGTCCGGTGCCAGGGTGGCAATCTTCAGGGTGGTGGCGGCCTGGGATAATGGCGCGATGAGGCTGAGGCTCAGGGCCAGAGCAGTCAGAAATTTCATTGGGATCTCACTCAAAAAAATCGGTGGATTCAGCGAGCAGGACGGCTGCTTCGCGTTGGGCCAGACGGTTAATCAGGGTCAGGCCTTCGTAGGCTGGCTCTGCGGCCAGTACATCATTGAGCAGCTGGTCGTGTAACTCCTGCTCCCACATCAGGCGTGCGTACTGCTTGGCATACAGCACTTTCGCCATCAGGTTGTGCCCGCCACTGAAGTCAATCGCGCGCTCGAAACAGGCTTTTCCGACTTCCGGCTTACCGCCCAGAGAAGGCGGCAGCTGGGTTTCCAGTACGCCCAGGTA
The DNA here is from genome assembly GCF_020320395.1 of Thalassolituus marinus. Taxonomy (GTDB): domain Bacteria; phylum Pseudomonadota; class Gammaproteobacteria; order Pseudomonadales; family Oceanobacteraceae; genus Venatoribacter; species Venatoribacter marinus. The sequence goes on from NZ_JAEDAH010000023.1 coordinate 17,422, forward strand.
AACCTGCACCGTAGCGTTATCGTAGGCCGGGTCGATGTCGGCCACCCACTCCATAAGAATGCGGACTTTACCCAGCTGGGCAATGGCATTCCAGTCGTCGGTATTGGCCTGTATCCAGCCTGCCCAGGCGGTGGCCATGGCGTAAAAGACAGCGATGTCGTCTTCATCGTAGTCGTCCAGCAGGGTTGGCAGAATCTGGTCCTGAGGGCCATCCAGCAGGGTGCAGGCGTCTTCGTCGTATTCACACAATGCGCGTCGGGCATAGTTCATGGCCTTGTCTGCCATGCGTTTAGCCTGTGCCGGATCGCGGGCGAATACTCCGGCATAGGCGCCGTATAAACGAGCGCCGGCCAGCAGGAAATCTTCGTCGTCAGGGTACGTCAGGATCAGCGCATCGAGTAGCAGCAGATACGCCGGTGCGCCGGCTTCTACGATCGCAGGATCATCCTGATTCATCATTGAACGGGACAGGTTGCCGGGCAGGTTGCCGACTGAACAGGCGCTGACGATGCTGATCAGCGCTAGAGTGATAAGGGGCTTTTTCACGGTAAAACAGCGACCACTTATAAATGAAGCGCGGATTGTACACTGGTTAATCTTGCGTTTTCATTAACCAGTCGTGCCATTCTTGCGGTGATAAACGCCCGACTGATGGCCGGATCAGCGAGTGCTGGCGTTATCCGGCCTTCAGTTGTTCCAGTGCAACATGCTCTTCCGGTGCTGCAACAATGTAGTCGATGCCGATGGTGCGCAGAATCTCCCATACACTGTTGTTGGCACTGTGTTCGGCGATGGTCTTCTTCGCCATGAAGTGGGCAATTTCCTGAATCGACTTCACCAGTGCATGGTCAGCGGAGCTGGTGTGCAGGTTGGCAGTGAAGTTCGTGTCGATTTTGACGTAGTCCACGGGCAGTGTTTTCAGATACTCGAATGACGACTGGCCGGTGCCAAAGTCAGACAGTACAAACTGACAGCCAAGACTGCGCATCTCGTGCATGAAGTCGGCAGCATCTTCCAGGTTGCGGATTGCAGATGTTTCATTTAACTCAAAGCAGAGTTTCCGTACCGGAATATCTTTTTCCCGGGCCTGTTCGAAAATGTAGGCCAACAGGCTGTCGTCATTAATTGCGTGACCTGACAGGCGAAGAATAAAGCGGCTGACTTCGCTGGCGGTATCCGGATTGTCCGCCATCCACTGTACCAGTCGTTCGATGGTCCAGCGGTCGATCATGTACATGCGATTAAAGTTGTCGGCGGCCTGCAGGAATTCCATCGGTGGAATCTGGGCGCCGTTTTCGTCCAGCACACTGATCAGCACTTCGTACTGTTCTTTGTTGCGGTTGCGTTCCTGCATCGGGGTCACGGGTACACACAATACCTGCAGCTGGTTATTCGACAGAGCCTGATTGAGCTTATTACCCCACACCATAAACTGATCCTGGCGCTGATGTGTGGCATCGTCGAATTCGTAGCGCACGATACGGCTGCCGCCTTTCTCTTTCGCCACCAGACAGGACGATTCGGCCTGCTCCAGCAACTCTGCAGCATCGTTCAGATCAGCGTTCATGCTGGCCAGACCGACGCTGACATGAATGCGGAAGCTTTCATCACGGCTGTCGATGCTGGTCGATTCCAGATGCTTCTTAATAATGCGTGCGCTGGCTTCTGCCTGTTCAATGTCCTGCTGATGGAACAACACGGCAAATTCGTTACTGCCGATACGTGCAGCAATGGCGTTTTCGGCATCGCTGAGCAGGGCTGCTACGCTCTGCAGACATGCGTCACCACCTTCAACTCCATAGTTTTTGTTGATCAGTTTGAACTGGTCAATATCTATCATACACAGCGTGGTTGGCGCTGATGTTCGTATTGATGTTTCCAGGCGTTCCTGCAGCATGCGCAGGAAGTGCTGGCGGTTGAACAGGCCGGTTAGCGGATCGACATTCGCCTGCTCTGACAGATCGCGGTAGATCTGTTGCACCAGCTTATCAACGCTGCGATCAACGGCAGATTCTTCCTGCTCATACAGGCGCTTGATGCGGCCTTCATCCAGTGCTCTGGCCAGTTCGCCGAGGGAGAAGTCCATCACTTTCATGCCGCTGTGGTTAACACAGGCAAAGCGCGAAGCGTCCTGTGCGATCCAGGCCACAGACACCGACTGGTCCTGCTCTACCAGTAGCAGCCAGTCGCCGATTTGCAGGTTCATGGCGCGGCGAGTACCGCGTCCCTGTGGTACCACTTCGGCTGGTTTGGCTTCGAAGGATGGCAGATCAATGGCTTCACGGATTTCACCCTGATTCAGATGCTCTTCCGCTGCCTGCATGATGTCGTCATGCCAGCGCTGATGTTCCGGCAGGTTACCGTTCAGGCGGTCCAGTTCTGCCCGGGCGAGATCCATCATCGGCCCGAAACGTTGCAGCAACTCACGGCGGCCGCTGTTGTTCTGACTGAACAGTGCCAGTACCTGCCGATACAGTTTTACCGCGCCTTTGAAACGCTTGCTGTCGACGCCATCGCGTAGCAACAGCAGGGTCAGCATCTGTTGCCAGCCGTTCTGCAGCCAGTCGACAACGCAGCTGGGCAGGGTGCGGTTAGCGCTGTCTTTACCAATCAGGTTTTCAATGCGTTTACGGGCGGTCTGCAGTTTATGTTCGCCTTCGGCAGCCTGTGCGACGCGGTCAGCATTCTGTTTGGCTTTGCGTTCGGCGCTGTTAACCATGCCCTGCAGGCTTTCCAGCAGTTCTTCCAGCGAGTGTTCATCCGACTCGATGTTTTTTGCCACCGGACCAATGAGTCCGTCGAGTTTTTTCGCCAGCTGTGCTTCGCCGGTGGTGGTGAGCTGTCCGAGTTTGGCCAGCAGGTTGAGAATCAGACGCCCCGGGTGTTCCGGATTAAACAGCAGGCTCGGGTCTTTCAGCATTAATTGCAGCAGTGGCCAGCCAAGCTGTTCAATGTGTGGCTTAACGAATCCGGCGACCTGCTGGCTGCTGAGCAGATGCTGGGTGACCTGCTCCATGGTGTCGATGGCGTCACGCGATTCGACGGGCAGAGCAACCTCCTGCTGCGCCAGTGCTTTCTGTACATTTTCCAGGACATGGCCATCGCTGAGGCTGATGTCCTGTGCCAGATGGCTGACGACCTCAGAAATCTGTTCGGGTTGAGCCGCCGGTAACAGTTCGTCTTCCGGTGCAGCTTCCGCCCGTTGATAGCGCAGCTTCATCAGATTCTGGATATTGGCATAGGCCTGACGGGCTTCTTCCTGATGGCGCTGGAAACTGACGACAGAGTCAGCATAGTTGCCGTGAGGTTGAGCGGTCGCTGTCGGTGCGGTTGCCTGAGCCGCCCCGCCATTTTGTCCGTTACCCCCTGAGCCATTTCCTCCGGAGCCATAGCCGCCCTGGCCACTGCCGTTACCCTGGCTCGGTGGTGCAGGTGGTTCACGGCGAAAGCGGAAGGTAAGGGGAATATCAATCTGTTTGATCAGGGTCTGATAGGTGCCCTGCAGCATGTTGGTGGCAACCTGTTCAAACACATCAAAGGCCAGTGCGCGTGCTTCCTGCGGCAATCGCATTTGTTCTACCGCGTCGCGGAAGGCTTCCGTTACGGTGCCGGGACCGATCGGGTTAAAGCAATACTCAATCGGAGCCTGTGACAGGGTGTCGGTCAGCTGGCGCAGCTCGAAGGTCAGGTGAGCCAGGCGTGATTGCAGATGTGATGCAGTTACTTTGGCCAGCAGCCAGTCTTCGAAATCGGCCTGCTGTACCAGCGACAGACGCAGTTCGCCGGTGGTGGGTTCGTGTTCCGGACTGTATTCCGGTTTACCTTCCTGCCAGCGCTGAAATTGCTTCAGAATATTCTGCGTGAAGTGGCGCAGCAGGTTGCTGGCCTGAGCTTTGGTGTCTTTCTGCAGCTTCATCCAGAGTTGCTGCTCGGCGGTATTGTGAGCGCGATTGGCTTTATCAAAAGCGCCTTCAATAAATTCCGGTAGCCATTGTTTTGGCAGGCGGTCGCACAGCCCCTGAACTTCCCTGGCAAGAACGCCGATATATTGCTGGCGCTTGTTGTCGTCGATTTTCTTCGATTTTCGATGCTTCTGGTTAAACTCCTGCAATTGCAGGAACAGCTGATCGTGATGTTCTGCGAAGTGGATGCCCGCGTGCTGCTCATTGCAGTATATCCATTGCACACTGACGCTGACGGCTTTGCCATTCAGCTCAAAGGTCAGGGTATGGTCGCCGCTGGTATCTGTCGGGGGCAGATGTGGCCACAGCAGGTGCATGCCGGTTTGTGAGTAATCGGCGATCTGACACTCATAGTTCTGGCCTGATGCCAGCAGCAGCTGAGCATCAATGTAGGTCGAAAATCTCGGGTTCTCGCGTAGTTCGGCACCCATGCTTAAATTCCATCTTCCGGTGAGGGCCGTCGAGTCTGACGGTCTGCGAGGCCTGCATCACCCTATCACTATTGACATATATAATTACAGTTTCGCGCATGTCGGCATACGAATAAACACAAATTGTCAGAACGGGCTGTCAGATCGTCCGCTCTGATCGTTTTCCCGTAGCTGCCGCAACTTCCTGTAAAGTGTGCGCTCGCTAACCCCGAGCTTTTCTGCCAGAGCACTGTTATCTCCACGGAAGCGTTCCACAACCCGACTTAGGTAGGTGCTTTCCAGATTGGCCAGCGGCAGAATTTCCTGAGCTGGAATGACCTGGTCTGTGGACGGCGTCTGAAGAATACCGGGCGGTTGCAGGTGCAGCGGCTCAATCGTATTGCCATCACATAACAGAATAGCCCGTTCTATGAGATTGCGAAGTTCGCGAATGTTGCCGGGATAATCGCGGCTGATCAGCCAGTCGCAGGCCGCGTCGGAGAACTGCAGGGGGCGCTGATGGCTCAGTTGCTCCAGCATATGGGTGGCGAGCGGAATAATATCTTCCAGACGCTCGCTCAGTGACGGCAGTAACACCGGGAACGGGCTGATGCGGTAGTAAAGATCCTTACGGAATGATCCGGCCTGAACCATAGCGGCGATGTCGCGGTGGGTGGCACAGATCAGCCTGAAGTCTGCCTGTTTCGGCGTCACACTGCCCACCGGGCGGTAGCTGCCGGACTCAATCAGGCGCAGCAGTTTAATCTGCATAGCGAGCGGAATATCGCCCACCTCATCGAGGAACAGCGTGCCACCTCGGGCGGCTTCAACCAGTCCGGGCTTGCGGTGGGTAGCACCGGTAAACGCACCTTTTTCGTGGCCAAACAGCTCGCTCTCAAACAAGCTTTCGGTCAGGCCCGAGCACTCTACAGTGACAAAGGGATTGGCGGATCGTTTGCTGTGGCTGTGCAGGTACTGAGCCGCCAGTTCCTTACCTGTGCCGGATTCACCCAGTAGCAGCACGCTGATATCGCCAGCGGCAGCCCTACTGAGTAGCTCCAGCATCTGGGTATAGGCGGGACTGTAGCCGACCATCTGCCGATCAAGATGCCGATCGCCCTGATTCACAGGATGCATTATCTCGACAAAGTATCGAATTTCACCTTCTTCATCACGGATTGGACTGAGTTCCACATCCACATGTTCACGTCCTGTAGGGGTGTTGTGAATGTGGAGAATGCGCTGGCGCTGGCCACTGTCGAGGCAGCCGCGTAGTGGGCAGGTTTCACCGGCCTGGTCGCAGGGCACCCGATAACCGTGGGATACCTCGTAACAGTGGCGGCCGAGGATAGGCTGATCACTGGCAAAGGTGCGGCGATAGGCTTCATTGGCTGCACAGACCTCGTAGTCGAGATTCATCAGGATCGCAGGCGCGGTAATGGCATCCAGCAGTGTCGAGATGGCGGGCAGGGAGTGGTGATAGCGGTCGTCTGTCATGCTTGTGTCACCCTTGGCAGTTAATATGACAAATCTGGCAGTGCTGAGGGCTGTTGTAAAGACTGGTTGGTATTGACCGATCAGTTCAGCGCCAAGCCAGCAGCCGATCCTGCCTCTGCAAACCCCATAGCAAGACGGTTTTAAGCGCCGGTAAATGACAAAACCAGAGACCTTTTGTGGGTATTGAATAAGTGGCCCACTCCTTGCTGAAGGTGGTGGATGGTGGCGAGTGGAAGAGACGTTATGGTGCGGGTTAAACAATGGCTGTCAGGCGATCAGCTGAGTTACATGCTGATTGAGCCTGTTTCCCGGCACTGCGCAATGATTGATCCGCAGCCCGGACAGGAAGCGGAGTATCTGAAGGTGATACGTATGCGTGGATTGAATTGTCGCTATGTGCTGTTTACCGCAGAAACAGGCTATGAGAGTGGTCTGGCAGCGGAACTGGTGACGGCAGCAACGGAATTGTCGCAGTCCACACTGCCGTTGGGCGAGACCCATATCGAACGCTTTGCTCATTCATCGTCTACGCTGGCATTGTATGTTTGCGATGGTCACCTGTTCAGCGGGCAATGGTTGACGCCTTTCGCCCTGCGACAAAACGTCGCAGGCGGCGTTAGTCGCGATTCCTCTATGATGCCGCTCGTTAATTTTCCTGACGACCACATCGTTCACCCGGGAAAAATGGTAGCCGGCATTCGTATATCGACGATTGCACAGGAAAAAATGGCTGCCGTCAGCAGTCGTGGTGACGAGGGAGTGAGTCATGCCTGATAAGCGTTCTTTATTTTCTTTTCCGCTCGTACGTGAGCTTTCCGTCGTGCTTGTTATCAAGCTGGCGCTGATCTTCGTTATTAAATCAGCTTTCTTTTCTGACCCTGTGGATATGACCGATCCGCAGGATGCTGTTTCACAACAATTTGGCCTTACAAATTCTGACTATAACCACCCCTCGCAATCGGAGGATCTGAAATGATCAGTGAAAATCTGGTGGATTTATCGCGGCTGCAATTTGCTATTACCGCGTTTTATCACTTTCTGTTTGTACCCCTGACCCTGGGTCTGTCATTCATTCTCGCCATTATGGAGTCGGCGTTTGTGATGACGGGTAAGCAGGTGTATCAGGATATGGTGAAATTCTGGGGTAAGTTGTTTGGTATCAACTTCGCTCTGGGCGTCACCACCGGTCTGACTATGGAATTCCAGTTTGGTACCAACTGGGCATATTACTCGCATTACGTCGGTGATATTTTCGGTGCACCTTTAGCCATCGAAGGCCTGATGGCGTTCTTCCTGGAATCGACTTTTATTGGTCTGTTTTTCTTTGGTTGGGATCGTCTGACCCGGGTTCAGCATCTGATGGTGACCTGGCTGGTGGCGATTGGCTCCAATATGTCAGCCCTGTGGATTCTGATCGCCAATGGCTGGATGCAGAATCCGGTGGGTGCAGAATTTAATTACCAGACCATGCGTATGGAAATGACCAGCTTCTCTGAGCTTATTTTTAACCCGGTAGCGCAGGTTAAATTCGTGCATACCGTGTCGGCTGGTTACGTTACCGGCGCCATGTTTGTGCTGGCAATTTCTGCCTATTACATGTTGAAAAAGCGTGATCTTCCGTTTGCCCGTCGCTCCTTTGCGATTGCTGCAAGCTTTGGTTTTGCCTCGATTATGTCAGTCATTCTGCTCGGTGATGAATCCGGTTACGAAATAGGTGACGTGCAGAAAACCAAGCTGGCGGCGATTGAAGCCGAGTGGGATACCCACGAACCACCGGCGGCTTTTACCCTGATTGGCCTGCCCAATGAAGAAACCATGGAAACCGATTACGCCATTAAAATTCCGGCGGTTCTGGGTCTGATTGCAACGCGCTCCACTACCGAAGAAGTCACAGGTATTAAAGACCTGCTGGTGGAACACGAAGAGCGTGTACGTCGTGGTATCGAAGCCTATGCGTTGCTGGAAAGAATGCGCGGTGGTGACAAAGCCGATGATGTGGTGGCTGCTTTCGACGCACTGAAAGATGATCTTGGTTATGGCTTGCTGCTGAAGAAGTACACCAACAATGTGGTTGATGCGACTGAAGAACAGATCAAACAGGCTGCGCGCGATACCATTCCGAAAGTGGCGCCGATGTTCTGGACCTTCCGCATTATGGTGGGCCTGGGTTTTGCCATGTTTATTCTGATTGGCCTGAGCTTCTGGTACAGCATTCATCATAATGTTGAACAGAAACGCTGGCTGCTGAAAGCACTGATTATTTTCCTGCCTGCACCATGGATTTCCTGCGAAATGGGTTGGTTTGTTGCCGAGTTCGGTCGTCAGCCATGGTCGATTGGTGAAGTGCTGCCGACGCACCTGGCGGTTTCAACCCGTTCAGTGGAAGACCTGTACATGAGTCTGGCGGGCTTTATCGGTCTGTACACACTGCTGCTGATTGCGGAAATGTATCTGATGATTCGCTTTGCCCGTCTGGGACCATCCAGTCTGCACACTGGTCGTTACCATTTTGAACAACAGGCATCCGCCGGTGCTGCTGCCACTCAGCCTGCTCAGGCTGTGAAAGATCCCGCTTAAGGAGGCGACCATGGATTACGAATTATTAAAAGTTATCTGGTGGGTACTGATCGGTGTGCTGCTGATTGGTTTTGCTGTCACCGATGGTTTCGACATGGGCGTGACCGCGCTGTTAAAAGTGATTGGTCGTACCGACAGTGAGCGGCGGGTGATGCTCAACACCGTCGGTCCGCACTGGGATGGTAATCAGGTGTGGTTCATCACCGCGGGCGGCGCTATTTTCGCTGCCTGGCCGGTGGTCTACGCAGTCGCATTCTCCGGTTTCTACTGGGCCTTGCTGCTGGTGCTGTTTGCTATGTTTTTCCGTCCGGTAGGTTTTGAATACCGTTCGAAAATGGAAAACGATCGCTGGCGTAATATGTGGGACTGGGGTCTGACCATCGGCGGTGCAGTTCCGGCACTGGTGTTCGGTGTGGCCTTCGGTAACCTGCTGCTGGGCGTACCTTTTGAACTGGATGCATTTATGCGTTCTACCTATACCGGTTCTTTCTGGGCTCTGCTCAATCCGTTTGCGCTGGTCGCGGGTCTGGTCAGTTTGCTGATGTTGTGTATGCATGGTGCGACTTACCTGCAGATGCGTACGGCCGGTGAATTACATGACCGTACCCGTAAAGTTGCAGCATTGCTGGCGGTAGTGGTCGCTGCGCTGTTTGCTCTGGCTGGTATCTGGTTATACGCCGGTATTGATGGCTATGTGATCACCGACAGCGTTAGCGTGGGCGGAGTGATGACACCACTGGATAAAACTGTGGCAGTGCAGGAAGGTGCGTGGCTGGCGAATTACAGCAAGTACCCGCTGATGATGCTGGCACCGCTGGTGGCGTTTGCTGGTCTGGCTCTGACGCTGCTGATGTCTCTGGCGAACCGTGGTGCACTGGCGTTCGTGGCCAGCTCGCTGGCGGTGACCGGTATTATTCTTACTGCAGGATTCAGCCTGTTCCCGTTTGTCATGCCGTCCAGCCTCAACCCGTCACACAGCCTGACGGCATGGGATGTAGTGTCCAGTCATAAAACACTGGGCATTATGTTCTGGGTAGCGATGATTTTCGTACCGCTGGTACTGTCATACACTGCGTGGGGTTACTACAAAATGCGCGGTCGTCTGACCACTGACTTTATTGAAAACAACAAATACAGCACCTACTGATACGGAGGATGAACTTATGTGGTATTTCGCCTGGATTTTAGGGGTGTTGCTGGCCTGCTCATTTGGTCTGATCAACGCCATGTGGCTTGAGATGAACGAAGACTTTGACCGTGACGCCGACGTCAAAGAGTGATGACGCTATGAACGGACCGGTTAACTACAGTGATTACGGCCCGCTTTATGCGGGCTGGGCTCGCGCGCTGTCATTGCTGGCAGCGCTGGGTTTGTCGGCGCTGTTACTGGCGGTGCCACATGTGGTCGCCAGTGACAGTATGAGTATTGATCACGGACTGCTGTCTTTGTGTCTGTGGGGACTGAGTGCTGGCTTCGTGCATGGTGTGGGCTATGTGCCGGTGATGAAAATATGGCGCATCACGCTGGGCCCATACGTCGGCTGGCCACTGATGCTGGTGTGCGCCGGCTGGTGGCTGAACTGACGTCGCAGTGGCACAGAGATACGATTTCTGTATGCTTATCTGGTAATGCTATTGATTTGAAACAGGAGTAACACGTTATGGCACTGACAAAAGAAGAATTGCTGGCGGAAGCACGGGGTTCAGTTAATCCGGTGGATGCTGCTCAGGCTGAAGCTTTGTTGCAGCAGGGCGCGGTGGTTCTGGATGTTCGTGAACCAGCGGAGTTCGATATGGGGCATCTGCCTGGTGCGGTGAATGTACCGCGCGGTGTGCTGGAGTTCCGTGTTGGTGATCATCCGGCTTTAACCGACAGCGCTGCCGAAATTTTACTGTATTGCAAGAATGGCGGTCGCAGCACGCTGGCTGCACATACGCTCAAGCGTATGGGATTCAACAATGTAAAAATGCTGGTAGGCGGCTTTGATGGCTGGACCGGCAGTGTGCACAAAGTGGAAGTAGACCCAAGCGTATACCGCTGAGGAGACGTTATGCGTGGAATATTAATGACTCTGGCCATGTTTAGCAGCGCGGCCGTGTGTGCGGAGCCTGTGGCGGATTTAACCGGCGCAGCGCGGCAGCAGGTGAAGGCCTTTGCGACGACGCTGGGCGGCACGCTGAAAGCCAGTATGCAGAAAGACGGTCCGGTGGCGGCCATTGCAGTGTGTAATACCGAAGCCCCGGCGATCGCCAGTCAGTTAAGTACGGATGGCTGGCAGGTTGCGCGTACCTCACTGAAAATTCGCAACCCGGACAACGCAGCGGATGCCTGGGAAACTCAGGTGCTGGAAGATTTCAGCGCACGCATGGCGGCGGGCGAAGATCCGGCCGGACTGGAAGCCTCGGTAACGGATGACGGCGAGTTCCGCTATATGAAAGCCATTCCTACTGCTGGCCTGTGCCTGACCTGTCATGGCGCTGAACTGGCTCCGGCAGTTGAGGCGAAGCTGGCACAGTTGTATCCGCAGGATCAGGCCCGTGGTTTTAATGTTGGTGATCTGCGCGGCGCCTTTACCTTACGCAAAGTGCTGGAGGAATAATCTTGGCTGAGCACGTTATTCATATCGACTGGAAGAAAAACGGCGAGTTTTCTCATGAAGGTTATGAGCGTCGTCATGATATCGCCTTCCAGTCTGAGGTTCGTATTCCTGCCGGCGGTGCGGGAAATACTTTTGGTGCGGATCCGGAGCAGATGCTGGCGGCAGCGATGGCCAGTTGTCATATGCAGACCTTTCTGGCGTTAGCGGCGAAAAAGCGGCTGGTGGTTGAAAGCTATCGGGACGAGGCCAGCGCGGAACTGGCGCAGCGTGACGATGGCAAGTTCTGGGTCAGTCGTCTGACTCTGAAACCGCGGGTAGCCTTTTCCGGTGAAAAACTACCGGATAATGCTGCAATTCAGGCAATGCACGACAAAGCACATCAGCATTGTTTTATCGCCAACTCAGTACTCTGTGATGTGGTGGTCGAGCCACAATTGTCATGACCTGTGGCAGGACAGGAACCTCTGTTCTGCCAATATCCCCCATCCTGGTTTAAGCTTACAGAAACTGTGGCTTACGGACTTCTGACATGATCGTCTCCGTCTCCAGCATCGTCGGCCTTTCCGGGGTTGATCGGAGCGAAAACCCACGCGCCCGACGCGTGGGACGCTATTTTGAATGGCCCATGATTCTGATCGCCTTCTGGATACTGTTTGAATGGTATCTGGAGGCCAGAGTAGGCAAACCATTTGCCTATGCTCACATCACTGATTGGTTTCTGTGGATTTTCTTTCTGGTCGAAACCACCGTCTTGCTGGTTCTGGTGGATGATCGCCGCCGTTACCTGAAAACCAATTGGAGTAATCTGGTTATTATCGTCGCCGGCATGCCGTTGTTGTGGCAATACCTGCCCTATGCAGGGGGGTTGCGGGCACTGCGCTTGCTGGCCATGTTCACCATGCTGATGAATATGTCCGGCAGTTTTCAGAAAATCATGGGACGCAATCACCTCGGTCCGACGCTGATGGTGAGTTTTATTATCATGATTATGGCCGGTACTCTGATGGCGGTGATCGACCCGAATGTCGAGACCCCGCTGGACGGTATCTGGTGGGCCTGGGTGACCATTACCACTGTAGGTTATGGTGATATTGTTCCGGGTAGTACCGCCGGGCGTCTGTTCGGCTCATTTCTGATTCTGATGGGGATCGGTCTGTTTTCAATGATGACCGCGAGTTTTTCGGCTTTCTTCATGCAGCAGGAAGAGGAAGACCTGTTCAATAAAGAACGTCAGCATGCCGAACAATTAGCGCGTATGGAAAATAAAATCGAACAGCTGGAAGATAAGCTGGACCGACTGCTGACGATGGCGCTCGAAGCGGAGCGCCTTCAGCTGGAGCGGGGCCGGGACCCGGAAGCCGGGGAGCGTTAAACTCCCCTTAGTCGCGCTATTCGTGGGACGCTGCGCAGTTCAGGCAAAGCGTGCTGTACGGTACAGCCTGCAGGCGTTGTTCACTGATACTCTCGCCACATTCGCTGCATTCACCATAGGTGCCGGCATCCAGTCGCGCCAGAGCGGCGTTAATCTGCTCGACCTCATGTTTTGATTCTGCCGCAATGGCTCGTAATACATCGTCGTTTTCTCGCTCGACAGCTTGTTCTGCAAAGTCTGCGGATACGGGTTCGTCGCGATGGCTGGCATCCCGTTCTGTTTTATTCGCGCGCGCTTCCAGCATAGCTTTACGCTCGGTTAGGGTCTGGCGGATGTGGCTGAGGTTCATAATGCAATCCATTTTCTTATAACTGGATATTCAGCCTAGATGGGGGCTGTCCTGTGTGCATTGATATGCGTCATGCGTATATCAAAAGGCCTGCGCTAGTCTGCGTGATCACATCTATGCTTGATCGTAACTCTGTGCCGCTGCACCGGGTTGTATAGCAGGAGAGATCTATGACAGGCCCGGTTGAATTTCAGGACCCTTATCAGGCATTGGGAAAACCGATGCATTTCATCGCAACGCTCGAACACCTTTATCGGGTTCTGCGGGAGAATTTCGAGGGTATTCAGCGTTTTTCTCTGGCGCTGTACGACAGTGACTCAGATTTACTATCAACGTTTATCTATGAAGGCGACCAGGGTTCGCCGTTACTGGGCTATGAAGTTCACCTGAGGGAGGTTCCATCTCTGGCTGCGTTGGCGCGAACAGGCTCGGTCAGGATTGTCGATGATATGCGCGTCTTCCGGCGTGAAACACCATTGCGGCATACTCAGGCGTTACTTGCTCAGGGCTATCGTTCGAGTCTGACAATGCCACTGTTTAATGATGGAAAACTACGGGCGTTTCTGTTTTTAAACGCCAGCAGCATGAATTATTTCGATGCGGCCAAAAGCACCTACTGCAATTTGTGGGGACATCTGGTTGCACAGGTTATGGTGCGCGAGCGGGACGCAGTAAAACGAATGCAGGCGCTGGTGCATTTCGCTACCGATGTCAGTGGTCGGCGCTCCGTGGAAACCGACTCGCACGTACGCAGAATGGCGGCCTATGCGCGAATTATCGGGCGGGAATTACAGAAAGATTTGCAGCTGGAAGATTCGTTCATTGAGTATCTGACGCTGTTCGCACCATTGCACGATATCGGCAAAGTCGCAATTTCAGATCAGATTCTTCATAAGCCGGGTCCGCTCACCGCAGACGAGTTTCAGACCATGAAAAAACATGTGTCGGTTGGTCGGGATATTGTCGATCAGGCGATTCGCCATTTTTCACTGGGCGATATGGAATACAGCGATATGCTGCGCAATATCGTCGAGTTTCATCATGAAAAAATGAATGGCAGTGGTTATCTCGGCTGTACTGCAGAGGACATTCCGCTGGAGGCTCGCATTATAGCGGTGGCCGACATTCTCGATGCGCTATTAAATCACCGCAGCTATAAACAAGCCTGGTCTCTGGAAGAGACCCTGGATGCCATGCAGGCCATGGTGGATGCGGAAGAAATTGATAAAGCCTGCTTTGCTGCGGTTAAACGCTCACAGGCTCAGATTCTGGATATTCAGCAGCGCTATCCGTAAGTGAAGGTTGTTACTGCTCAAGCAGATTAATAGCCAGGCGCACAAAGTCGCGTGATGTCAGCATGCCATCCAGATGCTGGCCGTCGGCGGACACCAGCAGGCAGGCATGGCGCTTTTCTTTCAGTAATTTACCGGCTTCTGCCAATGGCATATCCGGTGCTACGGTTGCGACTTCTTTTTTCATGCACTGACTGATAGGCGTTTTGGCCAGGTAGGTCTGCAGGTTATGTGCACCAAACTTGTCGGTGATACGGAATGCTTCAGCCAGGAACTCTTTCTGACTGAGCAGCCCGGCAATCTGCCCATCGCTGTTAACAACCGGGATGTGGCGGATCTGATGCTCGGCCATGGTTTTTTCAACGGCCTGAAGGGTGTCTTCCGGAGTATGGGTCAGCAGTGTCCGGGTCATCAGGTCTTGGACCAGTTTCATAGCAAGTTCTCACAGGGAATTCTCATTCCCTAAGTTAAGCAGGAAATCAGTGAAGTGCTATTCTGAACTCAAACTTGGGAGGTACTCATGAGCATCGGAAATCACATTCGGAATTATTACGAACAACTGGTGGCTGAAGAGATCATCAGGACATTGTCTGAGCGTGAGGATAAGCCGTCGGTAGATTACATGGCAGACGTTGCCTGCGTGGCGTTAAATCGCTTACCTGCCCGCTACATTCGTTATGAAGTGGATATGGCGTTCTACATGTCCCCGGATGAGCTGGCATCGACGACGGCCGCGGTCAATAACGCGGTTCAGCAGGCCATCAGTTTCGTGGATAACCATCACCGGAAGGATTAGAAAGAATCTTTACGTATGTAAAGACTGTCCCGCCAGCTTGAATAGTCGGGCATAAATCCTCGAAACTGTGCAGTAGTTAATGAGGGGTACGCTGATGAATCTGCTGCTGGTAGACGACGATATTGAACTTTGTGCGCTGCTGCAGCGCTATCTCGAGCGGGAGCTGTTTACCGTGACCGCCGTACATACCGCTGAGCAAGGTCTGGATGAAGCGCTCAGTGGTCGTTATCAGGCAGTGGTTCTGGACATCATGTTGCCTGGTGGCAATGGCATTGATGTTTTACGCAGCATTCGTCAGCGTACTGACCTGCCGATTATTATGCTTACTGCTCGCGGTGATGAAATGGATCGTATCCGCGGCCTTGAGTACGGTGCGGATGATTACCTGCCTAAACCCTGCAATCCCCGCGAGCTGTCGGCACGTTTGCGATCCATTCTGCGACGTGGTCACTCTGGCAGTGTGGCAGCTGCCAGCCTCACCCTGGATGAACTTGAAATCGATCTGGAACAACATTGTGTACGCCGCGCAGGGCAGCAGGTTGACCTGACCGTGACCGAATTTAATATCCTCAGTGTCCTTGCCCGGGAAGCAGGCAAAGTGGTGGACAAAAACCGCCTTGCGCAGCAGTCGTTGCAGCGCTCACTCACCCTGTATGATCGCAGCCTGGATATGCATCTGAGTAATCTGCGTAAAAAACTGGGTCCTAATCAAAGCGGTGAGCAGCGTATCCGCACCGTACGCGGTGTTGGTTATATGTATACCCCCGATGAGGCTACTGGCCAGGTGTAAAGGGTGCAGGGAATTTTTCTGCGGATTTATGCCGCGTTTCTGATCACCAGTCTGGTGGCCGCGCTGGTAACTCTGACGCTGGCGGTGTACTACCGTCAGTGGTCCAACGATTCAACCAACCTGATTGCTCCCACTGGCGGTTATATCTCTGCCGCCGAGCTGATTCTGCAGCGTGGTGGTGAACCTTTGTTACTGGAGTGGCTGCTCACTTTCAGCCGCCACCCCAGCGTCAACGCTTACGTTTTTGATCATCAGGGCATCAGTTTACTGGCTGATGTACCGGCCGATGTGCGCACTTATGCATTTGCCGCTGATTCTTATCAGGCGCGTATCAACCCGTTGGGGCAAACGGAAATACTGGTGAAAGCGCCGATTCAGGACCGCGACGGCAACGTTTATCTGCTGGTGGTAGAGTTTCTGCATCCGTTGGCGGTGTTCAATTTACCCGCCTATATCGGCTGGGGTCTGGTTGCGTCATTACTGCTGTTCGGTGTACTGGGTTTTATTCTGTCGCGCTATCTGACCCGACCTCTGTTATCGCTGAGACAGAGTATTCGTTCGTTTGCCAGTGGCCGGCTGGCGGTCGCAGTCGCTGATGATGTTCTGCTGCGCAAAGACGAAGTGGGTGATCTGGGACGTGAATTCGCGCAAATGGCGGAGCGACTGCAGAAGTTACTGGATGGGCAGCAGCAGTTGATGCGCGATGTATCCCATGAACTGCGCTCACCGCTGGCTCGCATCGCCGTAGCACTGGAACTGGCTCGTCTGGATGCCGTGGTGGAGCAGGGCGAGCACCTGGACAGGATAGAGCTTGAAACCAGCCGTCTGGATGAGTTGATTGGCGATCTGTTAAGCATGGCCAGGCTGGAAGCTGAAGAAGCGCGCCAGCAATGGCAGCCGGTTAACTGCCTTGACGTGATTGAGCAGGTGGTTGCTGATGCCCGCTTTGAACATGCCGATGGCGATGTACGCCTGACGGCAGACGACCCTCATTGTCAGGTGTTGGGTGATGCCCGCTTACTGGCCTCTGCCGTCGAAAACATAGTACGTAATGCGCTGTTGCATACCCGTGCGGGAACGGGGGTGGATATTCATCTGAGGCGCACAAACGGCGAGTGTCAGCTGATTATCCGCGATCATGGCCCGGGAGTGCCTGAGCATATGCTGGAGGATTTACTGAAGCCTTTTGTACGCAGCGAACAGGCGCGAGAGCGTTCGTTAGCCAGCCTGCAGCAGGGGCATCGGGGTTTTGGCCTGGGGCTGGCGATAGCAGAGCGCATTGTGCATCATCACCACGGTCGCCTGACACTGGCCAATCATACTGGCGGCGGATTGCAGGTTACGCTGGTGCTGCCTTGTGTTGCTGACGCAAACTGAAAGCAGAAGCCTTTACCGGGTGTTTACCCAGTGAGGCTGGGGTAAGAAGCCGCATCGGGCTAGAATAGTACTTTAAGTTTTCTCTGCGGAGGATGTGTATTGAAACTGGTTTGGCTGTTGTGTCTGTTGCCCTTATCAGCGTTGGCTGAGGATGGTGCGCGTCCGCCAGAACCCGGTTTTACTCATCCATCTCTGATGCTGGAGTGGGACAATGCCCGCCCTGAGCAGCGCCAGGCACTGGACCAGTTTTACCAGTCTCTGGAGCGTCCGCGCCCTCCCGGGCATGATGCTCAGCGTATGGAGCGCGAGCAGCATTTCGAGCGTCTGCGTGAAATGAGCCCGGAACAGCGTCAGCAGCAGTTCCGCGATTTTGTCCAGAATCCACCGCCTCCCCCCCCACCTCCACCGCCTGGCATGATGATGCCGCCGGTGCGCTGAGCCCTCGTCATACTCGTGTTCGTTCGCATCAGCCGTTACTATTAGCGGCTTGTGAGAGAGCAGAAACACTATGAAAACGAGAATTACAGAATTACTGGGTATCCGTTACCCCCTGGTGCTGCCAGGTATGAGCTGGATTTCCACTCCTGAGTTGGTGGCTGCGGTATCCGAAGCCGGCGGTTTAGGTATTCTGGCCAGCGGTCCGCTGACCACCGACGAGACCCGCGCGGCAATCCGTCGTATTCGCGAACTGACGGATAAGCCATTTGGTATTGGTGTGACCTTGCTGATGCCGGGAGCGAAAGAAAATGCCGAAGTAGCTCTGGACGAGCAGGTCCCGGTAATCAATTTCTCGCTGGGTAAAGGCGACTGGCTGGTGAAGCGTGCCCACGAATACGGCGGCAAGGTGATTGCTACCGTCGTTTCTGAAAAACACGCACTGTCGGCGGAGTCTATCGGTGCCGATGCGCTGCTGGTCACCGGGCACGAGGCCGCAGCTCATGGTGGTGACGTCACCTCTCTGGTGCTGATTCCGGCGATTGCTTCGAAGGTGTCCATTCCGGTGATTGCAACGGGCGGGTTTGCTGACGGACGAGGTCTGCTGGCAGCGCTATCGTTAGGTGCCGAGGGAGTGGCAATGGGGTCGCGTTTCGCCACCAGTAAAGAAAGCCCACTGCACGACAGCACCAAGCAAGCGGTCGTTGCCAAGAGTGAGCAGGATACAATTTATTCGAAAAACTTTGATGGCCTGTATGCCCGGGTAATGAAAACACCGCGCTCCATTAAAGAAACCCGTCGGCCGATGAACATTTTCATGGCAGTTATTGAAGCGATGAAAGCGGCGAAAATCGTTAAGCAACCTATCTGGAAAATCATGCTGGGTATGCTGGCGATGCTGGATAAAGTACTTCTGCTGGCCTATTTCGGAGCCAGTGTTCCGCGTCTTAAGGCGGCGACTATCGATGGCGATCTGAATAAAGGGGTGCAGTTTATTGGTCAGACCCAGGGATTGATTACTGACATCGCTGGCGTAGATGACATTATTCAGCGCATTATGCAGGAAGCGAAAAACATTCATGCCTCACAGGCCAGATTGTTTGATAGTGCCGGGTAATAAAAAATATTGGCCCGTTTTTTCCTTTAATGGGAAGTAATAAAAACAGCGTGAAAACGCTGTTTTTATTTTTATAGCTGTCCCGATCAGAACGACTTTCCCTGTCTTTGGCCTGAGCGGATTTTATTCGGCAAACTCCGTCCATTCTGGCCTCTTATGTCTTCGACCTGCGTGGCTTTTATTGTCCTGTTGCTGTGGCCGCAGCTGACTACACTTGCGCCCGGACTGTCCGCAGATGACTTCCTCTGCGAAAAATAACTACAAATATCAGGACGCATTATGAAAAAGTTGCTCACGGCCGCTGCTCTTGCGGCAACCCTTATGTCTTCCAATGCATCTGCTATGTCAAAAACGGCAGATACCGGTTATACCGAAACGAAATACCCGATTGTACTGGTACACGGCTTTCTCGGCTGGGACACCATGGTGGGTATCGACTACTGGTATAAAATCACCGAAACCCTGCAGGACGGTGGTGCCGATGTGCACGTCATTACCGTGCCGAATGCCAATACCCCTGAGGTTCGTGGCGAAGAGCTGATCAACCAGATTGAAAGCGTACTGGCGATCACCGGTGCTGAGAAAGTGAACCTGATTGGTCACAGCCATGGTGGTCCGACCTCGCGTTATGCGGCATCTGTGCGTCCTGATCTGGTGGCATCCGTTACCTCGGTGTCGGGCGTAAACAAAGGGACTCCTATTGCTGATACGCTGATGGAAACTGCCGAGGATTCTGCTGCGTTTGACGCCGTATTCGGTGGTATCATAAATCTGGCGGCGGAAGCGCTGAATATTATTTCCGGCGCCAACTACGACGACGTGAATGCCATGACGGCCATTGCTTCCATGACAACCGAGCGTGCAGTCGTGTTCAATGCCCAGCACCCGGGTGGTATTCCTGAAACGGCCTGTGGCGAAGGTGATTATGAATACAATGGTATTCGTTACTACTCCTGGGCCGGTGCCGATCCGACAACCGTTGCTTACGATCCGATGGATCTGATCACCGTCGCTTTCAGCCAGTTCTTCCCGGAAGGTTATGTTAACGATGGTTTCGTTGGCGCCTGTGATGCTCATCTGGGCATGGTGATCCGTGATGATTTTGTAATGAACCATCTGGACGAAATCAACCAGTTCCTGGGGTTGCACGATCTGAATGAAACGGACCCGGTAGCGGTTTATCGCACTCATGCCAACCGTCTGAAAAACGCGGGTTTGTAATCGCGTTGAATCTGTCCGGACAGCTATCTGCCTTATAAGAAAAGAGCCTCTCCCCGGAGAGGCGTTTTTATGCCTGTTATCAACACCGTTGCGGGTGTCGCAGATAGTCCCCTGTTGTCCCGTACTGTCTTCGACCATGCCGCTCGACACTGTCCTGTAGAGTCCTACAGACTCCTGAAGTTTTGCCTACACTGATGGCACTCAAGCACAACAGGCCGGTCGCCGTAACACCGTTCCTGGCAATAAAAAATAATAAAGGTCAGACAATATGAAAAAGCTCCTCGCAACTGCGGCTACTGCAGCCGTTCTGTCTTCCGCAAACGTTATGGCAATGTCCGATTCTCCGGACACCGGTTATACCGAAACCAAGTACCCGATTGTGCTGGTGCACGGCTTCCTCGGCTTTGATAGCCTTGCTGGCGTTGATTACTTCTATAAGGTGGCAGAAACCCTGCAGGCCGATGGTGCCGAGGTGTATACGGCAACCGTTTCCAATACCAACTACCCGGAATATCGCGGCGAGCAGCTGCTGGAGCAGATTGAGCAGATTCTGGCGGTGACCGGTGCAGAAAAAGTAAACCTGATTGGCCACAGCCATGGCAGCCCGACCAGCCGTTACGTCGCCTCTGTACGTCCGGATCTGGTGGCGTCTGTTACCGGTATTTCCGGTGTAAACAAAGCGACTCCGGTGGCTGACACTCTGATGGCATGGTCGGAAGATCAGGCTGCATTCGGCGCTTTGTTCGAAGCTGCGATTGGTACTCTGTCTTACGCTATTGATTTCCTCTCTGGTGCCAATCAGGAGCTTGATGTAATGGCTTCTGTAGGCTCCATGACTACCGAAGCAACAGAGGCTTTCAATGCCCAGCATCCGGGTGGTATTCCTGCAACTGATTGTGGTGAAGGTGACTATGAATACAGCGGCGTTCGCTATTACTCGTGGGCGGGTAACAAGCCGGTGACCAATGTTCTGGATCCACTGGAATTTGTGACGGCGACTTTCAGCAGCTTCTTCCCGGCGGGTGTGGAGAACGACGGCTTCGTTGGCTCCTGTGCCGCTGGCCTTGGCATGATTATCCGTAACGACTTCGCTATGAACCACCTGGACGAAGTGAACCAGGCGCTGGGTATTCACTCTCTGACGGACACCGATCCGCTGACCGTGTTCCGCACTCACGCTAACCGTCTGAAGCAGGCTGGTCTGTAATATGAAGTTTCTGCATGGTGCGATTGCCCTGACGCTGGTTGGGGCAGGTATCTGGACTGGCGGGTACCTGATGCAGCCTCAGGTTGAAGTGGCGTCGTCAGCGGCGTCCTTCTCCGGAGGGGATTATCAGGCCTCCATGCAGACAGCTGCGACAGAACAGGGTGGTGCGGATTTTAATCCGACCACCCTGAAAACGTTCAGGGGGGCCAGCGTTGATGGTGCACTGCGTACCAATCACAAAGGCGAACTGATCGTTGATATGCAGCTGCGCTACTGGATCGATTTCTATCTGTCAGCGCGAGGCGAGATGGAGCTTGCAGACATCGTAGCGGCGATGCACGCTGAGATGGCCAGATTGCCACAACCGGGACAGGGCCAGGCGATTGATATTCTTGAGGACTACCTCGGCTATCTGGCGGCTCTGGGGGAGTTCGATGAGGAAACTCAGAAGCGTCTGAGTGGCGGCGATTTCGACTCCATGGTTGCGCGCCTGGAATGGCAGGAGCGCCTGCGTCGCGAATGGATGGAACCGCTGGTGGTAGATGCTTTCTTCGCCGCGGATGAATCACTTGATCGTTATACCCTGCAACGACTGCGTATCCAGCAACAGGGCGGTGATGCCGCAGCACTGGCTGCTGCCGAAGCCGAGTTACCTGAAGAAATTCGTCAGCTGCGAGAAAAAGCGGAACGCATCACCACCATGCGTCAGACCGAAGCACAATTGCGAGAATCCGGCGCTGACAGCAGTGAAATACAGGCGTGGCGGGTACAGGAATTTGGTACTGAGGCTGCACAACGACTGGCCGATGCCGATGCGCGCAAGGCGCAGTGGCAGAACCGGTTGCGTGAATATCGTAAATACACCGAATCTCTGGCGGATAAGGGGTTGGGGGATGCCGATCGGGAACAGTTACTGACGGCTTATAAGCAGCGTCATTTCAGCGAGGCAGAGCTCAAGCGTTTGCCCGCAGCCTTATCGCTGCTGGCGGCTGAATAATCAGCCGTCAGCTTGCTGTAATAATGACTGTAGCGGTTTAAACAGGGCCGGTACGGCAATCAGAATATTCTCACTGAAAAGTTCTTCGTTTTCCCCCTCCGGCAGAGGGTGAATATGCCCGCACATAGCGCCGGCTTCACTGGCAATCAGTCGTGCCGCCGCCGAATCCCAGGGTTTAACTGTCTCGTAGTAGCCATCCATACGGCCGCAGGCCACCCAGCAAATATCCAGTGCCGCAGAGCCCAGTCGGCGCACGTCGGCACAATGCTGCAGCACGGCGGTTAGGCGGCGCATGAGTTGTGGCAGATCCGGCTTCTGATAAGGAAATCCTGTCGCAATAATCGCACGCTGCATATCCGACGTCTCAGCACAGTGAACAGGCTGGTCATTCAGACGAGCACCCTGTCCGCGCTGGGCAAAAAATGTCTCATTGAGAAACGGGTTGTGAACGACTGCCAGTTGCGCTTGGCCGTCGCAGAAATAGGCAATGGAGATGGCAACCTGAGGATGCTGGTGGGCATAGTTCACGGTGCCGTCAATCGGATCGATCACCCACAGATGCTGGGCATCAGAACTGGCATCGGGAGCCAGCTCTTCCGACAGAATCCGGTGGGCCGGAAACGAGGCCTGAATGCTATCCCGGATCAGCTGGTCAGCTGCAAGGTCTGCCTGAGTTACCAGTTCATGGCCACCTTTAAAATCGACCTGTAACTGATCGCGTAAGCGAGCAATTACCTCACCAGCCTGACGAGCGAGTGACAGAATAAAATCAGCGGTGGGGGATTGTTCAGGCATAGGCGACTCCGTAGCGAATAGTGCGCAGTGTAACCAGAGTCGGAGGGCGGGTCACTGGTGGATACCCCCCACTTTGGGAGGCGCTAACCTGAACGCAGGTCGGATTGCTGAGCTGCCAGCAGGGATCGGAAGTCGTGTAACGGCAGTGGACGGCTGAACAGGTAGCCCTGATAACTGTCACAGGCCATGAGTTGCAGGCGCTGCAGTTGCTCCTGAGTTTCCACACCTTCTGCGACCAGATTCAGGTGTAATGATTTCGCCATGGCGATAATCGCCTGCACAATAGCATCATCATCAGGGTCGGTGGTGATGTCACTGATAAAAGCCCGATCGATTTTTAATTTACTGATCGGAAACTGCTTCAGATAGCTTAGCGATGAGTAACCGGTACCGAAGTCATCCATTGCGAAGCGAATGCCCATCTTATTGATGGACTCAAGAATGCGAATATTTTCCTGTACATTATCCATCAGCAGACTTTCAGTAATTTCCAGTTCCAGGAAATCGGCAGAAAGTCCTGAGGTTTGCAGAACCTCTCCGACTCGTGTGCAGAACTGATCATCGAGCTGGCGCACAGACACGTTTACTGCGATGGATAATTCGCTGTTGAATTCATCATTTAATTTCCGGAAATCCTGGCAGGCTTTTAATAATGCCCAATCACCAATTTCTCTGATTAAGCCGGTTTCTTCGGCTATCGGAATAAATTCCGCAGGTGAAATAATTCCAGCCGTCGGATGTACCCAGCGAATTAACGCCTCTGCACCCAGTAACTGGTCTGTTTCTGTATCGACCTGGGGCTGGTAATAAAGCTGGAATTCCTGACTTTTGATTGCGCGCCGCAATTCGCTTTCCAGGGTAAGGCGTGCATTAACCTGCTTGTTCATTTCCTCTGTGTAAAACTGGAAACAGTTACCACCACGGCCTTTGGCGGTATACATAGCGGTATCGGCGTTACGCAGCAGGATATAAGACTCACGCGAGTCTTCAGGACACATAGTAATGCCGATACTGCAGGTGGTGGTCAGGCGGTAATAGTCCAGCTGGTAGGCTCTGCCAATATGAGCAAGAATCTGATTGGCCAGTACCGCGACGTCTTCCCGGCTGGCTGGGTTAAGCATCATGACGATAAATTCATCGCCACCTAAGCGGGCAATCGGATTACTGTCACCAACGACATGACGTAAACGTTCGGCAACCAGTTTCAGCAAACGATCGCCAACCTGATGGCCAAGGGAATCATTAACGGTTTTAAAGCGGTCGAGATCAATAAACAGTAATGCCAGACCATTATCGCCGGGCTGCATTCGATCGATGGTGCTGATCAGCTCGTCATTAAAAAAGTAACGATTCATCAGCTCAGTCAGGGGATCACGAGTCGCCAGATATTCAACGTGCTGCTGGGCAAGAATATGCTCGGTAATATCGACAATGAGGCCCTCGATAATGACGCCTTGTTTATCGATTTCTACCGCTTTGCCGCGATCCATAACCCAGCGTTGTTCACTGCCAGAGGATTGAATGCGGTATACCAGTTCGTAGCTGTCGTTTGCTGCATTAACCTTGTCCAGCTGTTCCAGATACTGTTGCTGGTCGTCGGCATGAATCAGGTTAATTAAACTATGGCGCTCGGGTTGGGTGGCAAACTGTGCAGGAAAAATATCTTCTTCCGCAGAGGCCAGTGTCAGCAGTT
Source organism: Thalassolituus marinus (assembly GCF_020320395.1). GTDB lineage: Bacteria > Pseudomonadota > Gammaproteobacteria > Pseudomonadales > Oceanobacteraceae > Venatoribacter > Venatoribacter marinus. The sequence goes on from NZ_JAEDAH010000023.1 coordinate 41,909, forward strand.
TATGATCCGGCAGGTGCAGACGGTAGGCGGCGCCGTGAATGTGGTTAATAACATCCAGCAGCAAACCATTAGCGTCGTTTTCGTTATTCGTGCCAGAAGACCTGAGTCCTTCATCATTCCTTTTTCGGCGCAGCCACTGTTGCCAGATACTGGCGGCAGCGATAGCCCAGAGCAGGACTATCCATTTAATGTCAGCAATCCAGCAGCGTGTCAGGTAGCTGGTGGGGACAGACAAAACATGTACCAGGCCGCTGTCACCGTCGCTGTGAGCAATGCCCATGCGGCGCTGCAGATCCAGCCCTGTGGCATCAAAAAAGCGGGCATTGCCGTTGTCATCCTGCGGCTGAATCAGTGCCAGCGTGGCGGCGGGAATCTGCTTTCCCAGCGATTGCTGATAATGGGTTGTCAGAGGTGATGCCATCAGCAGAACCCCGTCGTCACGCAGCAGGCGTCCGCCGAAATGTGATGCCTGGGTGCCGTATTGCCACGGCGTAAGTCCACTGGCGTGTGATACCAGTAAACACATAAAACGGGGCTTTCCGGCAGGCCCAAAGGCTTTGCACAGGGGCAGATAATTACCGCCAAGGATACGCAGGGTGGAACTGAATTGGGTCGATGGCATATTCAGCAGGCGTTCGCGGTCACGCTCGCTTAACGAGAGAGAAGCAAGCTGGCGTGCCGATAGCGTACCTGAATCGGTGCTGCCGTCAGTTGCAAACAGAACCACATGGCTGAACTGGGCTCTGGGCGGCAGGTAGAGGCTGGTCCAGTCCTGTTCGCCTGAATGACTGCTGAGTGCGGCAATAATTTCATTCAGCTCATGATCAGACTGACTCAGCAACAGTCGGGAATTATTCTCCAGTACTGGCAGTAGTCCTTCCATCTCGCGGTAGAGACTGTCGCGATTCTGCTGCCAGCTGGTAAACAGAAATATCACCAGCAAAAGTGCCAGACCGCACAGCACCATCGCAGGCAGAAGCCTGCGCGCGAATGCTGATAATGGTCGCTTGCTGGTTGTATCCATTGGCTTGCTGACTCCCTGTCTGTTGGTTCTTACCAGCCCTTTTCAGATACTGGTGTCCATGCAGACTATGAGTATAGGAGTCGCTGGCTGGCGTGCAGTGATTTGTCAGTGACTTTCGAGCCATTTGCGCACGGCGCTGTCTACCCAGCGCACCATGACGGGTTGCGCATCAGCGGTAGGATGAATACCGTCAGCCTGCATCAGGCCTGCTTGCGTGGCAATGCCTTCCAGAAGGAAGGGAACCAGCGCGGTATCGTGCTCCTCGGCCAGATCGGCAAACAGGTCGCGGAAACCATTGCTGTAGCGTGGGCCATAGTTGGGCGGGATCTGCATGCCGAGCAGCAGCACGTCACTGTCGGCCTGCTGGCTGAGGATAATCATCTGCTTAAGATTCTTGCGAATCAGCAGTAGTGGCATACCGCGCAGGCCGTCGTTGCCGCCTAATTCGATAATCGTCAGGTCTGGTTTGTGTTCTGCCAGCAGTGCTGGCAAACGATTGAGGCCGCCACCGGTTGTTTCACCGCTGATACTGGCATTAACCATTTTAAGGTCAGGAACATCCTGTTGCAGTGAGTGCTCCAATAAAGCGACCCAACCTTGTTGCACTGGAATGCCGAATCCGGCACTAATACTGTCTCCGACCACCAGAATGGTTGGCTCCGCCCGCACTGGCAATGCCAGTGCCATCGTCAGAACAAACAGAAATTTTATGAGTAAGCCCATGGATGCCTCAGCCTGCGCACTGCAAATTAATAATCTGACCCATTCGGTGACGACGGGTTCACAACAGCTCACCATCCTGAACAAGCTGAGTATCGATATCAAGCATGGTGACTCGGTAGCGGTGGTTGGAGCCTCTGGCAGCGGTAAGTCGACGCTGCTGGGTATCATGGCCGGGCTGGACCGGGCCACTGCCGGAGATGTATTGCTGCTGGGCGAAAACCTGACCACCATGAGCGAAGACCAGCGCGCTGCCGTGCGCGCTCGCGGTGTAAGTTTTGTGTTCCAGAACTTCCAGTTGCTGCCGGGGCTGACGGCGCTGGAAAACGTCATGCTGCCGCTGGAAATTCGTGCCCGGAAAGACGCTCGTCAGCAGGCGCAGACCTTGCTGCAGCAGGTGGGGCTGCAAGGCCGCACCGATCATTACCCGGCACAACTGTCCGGTGGTGAGCAGCAGCGCGTCGCCATTGCTCGCGCCTTTGCCGGTCAGCCGAAGATTCTGTTTGCTGATGAACCCACAGGTAATCTGGATCGCGCCACCGGTGCCCAGATTGAAGATTTGCTGTTCCAGCTCAACCGCGATGCCGGTACCACGCTGGTACTGGTCACCCATGACGAACGCCTTGCCGATCGCTGCGCGCGGCGGGTACGCATGCAGGATGGTCATCTGCAGGAGGCGTCGTGATTATTCGTATGGCCTGGCGCCTGTTGTGGCGCGAAGCACGCAGTGGTGAACTGACCCTGATTTTTATGGCATTGCTGCTGGCGGTGACCTCGACCACCGCTATTGCCTTGTTCAGCTCACGCCTTGAGCTGGCCATGCAGCATCGCTCCAGTGAACTACTGGGGGCGGATGTCCGTTTGCACTCCACCACAGAACCAGAGCCTGAGTGGCAACAGAACGCACAGACACTGGGTCTGAACAGTGCCCGTACCCTGAGCTTTCCGTCGGTAGCCCTGTTCGGTGATGAGATGTCGCTGGCAGCGATTAAAGCGGTTGATGAGCATTATCCGCTGCGCAGTGTGTTGCGTGTCACCACTGTGGCTGGCGCAGAAGCACAGCAAATGAACCACGGCCCGGCACGGGGCGAAGCCTGGGTCGAACCACGTTTACTGGCCTTGCTCGGAGCAAAACTCGGCGATCAGGTCGAGGTTGGTAGTCTTACTCTGACCCTGAGCGGTGAAATCGCTGAGGAAAGCGATCGTGGTGGTAATTTTTACAGCCTGTCACCGCGCCTGATGATGCACTGGGATGATATTGCCGGCAGTGGATTAACAGGGCCTGGCGCACGCCTGAACTATCGCCTGCTGATCACCGGTGAGGCGAGCGCCATTGAGCGCTGGCAGCAAAGCCAGCCGCTGGCAGTTAATCAGCGCTTTGAGTCACTGGACGATGGCAATCAGGCGGTGGCGCGTAATCTTAATCGTGCACGCCAGTATCTGGGTATTGCCGCATTACTGGCGGTGGTGCTGGCCAGTGTGGCGGTGGCAATCAGCGCCCAGCGCTACGCCAGTCGTCATTTTGATATCAGCGCACTGATGCGAACCTTCGGTTTGCAGCAGAATCAGGTATGGGGCATTTACGCCAGCCAGTTATTGCTACTCGGGCTGGTCGCTACGCTGGCGGGACTGTTGCTGGCGCTTGGTTTGCAGGCGCTGTTACTGCAGTTATTACAGGGGCTGGTGCCGGATGATTTGCCCGCCGCTCCCGTCACGGCCTGGTTGCTGGGCATGAGCAGTGGCCTGCTGACCTTACTGGGTTTTGCCTTACCTTATCTGATGCCGCTCTCGCGTGTAGCCCCCTTGCGTGTATTACGTCGTGATCTGGCACCCGTGCCTTTGGCTGGTTGGCTGATCACTTCACTGGCGCTGGCTGCGCTGACGTTACTGCTGTGGCTGTTTACCGGCGACGCGCTGATTTCCGTTGGCACACTGCTTGGTGGTGGTTTGCTGTTGTTGCTGATGCTGGCGCTGCTGTTACTGGCAATTCGTGCTCTGCGCCACCTGCTGGCGGGTCGTGCACTGCCGTTATCCTTGCGTTTTGCCTGGCTGCATATCAGCCGCCACAGTCGCCAGAGTGCAGGACAGATTCTGGCCTTCAGCCTGACCATGATGGTGATGCTGGTGATCGCTGCCTTACGTAATGATCTGCTCGCCGACTGGCAGGCGAACCTGCCGGAGAAAGCGCCCAATGTGTTTGCTATTAATATTCAGCCATATCAGCAACAGGCCTTTGCCGCGTCGCTGGCCGATGCGGGTCTGCAACATGAAAAACTGTATCCGATGGTGCCGGGGCGTCTGCTGCGCATTAACGATGTCAGTGTGCAGGAGCTGCAGGTGGCGGATGATCCGGCGATCAATCGCGATCTGGCACTGACCGCCGACGACCAGCTACCAGCCTCGAACCGGGTGATCGCTGGTGACTGGGCACTGCAGCAGCAGGCGGGGCAGGTATCAATAGAGCAGCGTCTGGCTAAACGACTCGGTGTTGGGCTGGGCGACCGCCTGACCTTCAGTGCCGGTGGTGTCGAATTCAGTGCCGTCGTCAGTAGCCTGCGTGAGGTGGACTGGGGCGCGATGACGCCCAATTTCTACATGATGTTTTCGCCGGATGTACTGGCTGCATTGCCGGCCAGTTACCTCACCAGCTTTTATGTGCCGACGGATAAGCAAGCGCTGCTGACGGAGCTGATTCGTGCTTACCCGGGCATCACCATGCTCGATATGCAGGCAGTGATTGCCCAGATTCAGGGGGTATTGCAGCAGGTCACACTGGCCATTGAGCTGATACTGGTGTTCGTGTTGTGCGCTGCGGTGATGGTGATGCTGGCGTCGTTGCTGGCCGGTTTGTCCGAGCGACTGCGCGAAGGGGCGATTGTGCGTACCCTGGGCGGCAGCCGTGGCTTACTGCGTCGCGGTCAGCGGCTGGAGTTTATGTTACTCGGTGCGGTGTCGGCGCTGCTGGCGCTGGCCGGTGCCGAGCTGGTGACCTGGGCGCTGTATCGTCAGGTACTGGATTTACCCTATGCCGGCCCGGGTTGGGTCTGGTTGTGGTTACCACCATTTGCTGCATTGTTACTGGCTCTGCCCGGCCTGTGGTTGCTGCGCCGCACGGTGAATGTCTCGCCGCTGATGGTGCTGCGCGGTCTGAATGATTGATGTTATATTGTAACCCTTTGATTTTCCGGACTGCATTATGACCCGTACGCACCTGATTACCGGCTTCCTCGGTGTTGGCAAAACCACTGCCATTCTGCACTTGCTCAGCCAGAAGCCCGAGCATGAAAAATGGGCAGTGCTGGTCAATGAGTTCGGCGAGGTAGGGGTGGATGGTGCCATCCTCGAGTCGCAGGGCGCGGTGGTTAAGGAGATTCCCGGTGGCTGTTTATGCTGCGTTTCCGGTCTGCCGTTTCAGATGGGTCTGAATATGCTGATTGCCCGGGAAAAGCCGGACGTTCTGCTGATCGAACCGACCGGGCTTGGCCATCCGCGTAAAATTCTGGAAACCCTGCACAACCCGCATTATCAGGATGTATTACAGGTGGGGGTTAGTGTGTGTTTACTCGATCCTCGCAACCTGTCCAACCCGCGCTATCGCGACCACGATGTCTTCAGTGATCAGATTCAGATGGCTGACGTGCTGGTGGCTAATAAAACCGATCTGGTCAGCGCTGCTGACCGTGAGGCCTTTGAGCAACTGCTGGCCAACAGTCAGCCGCCGAAAGTCGCCAGTGGCTGGGTGACGCAGGGACAGGTGGATGTTGAGTTACTGGCGCTGGAGCCTGTGGCCGGTCGTCTGGCATTGCACCCGGATGCCCATCAGCATGCCCGCAGCCGTGACGACATCGCACCGCAGGCGCCGCTGGCTGAAGGCGAAGAATTACGCGTACTGGAAAACCATGGTCAGGGACATTTTTCACTGGGCTGGCTGCTGACGGCACAGTGGCAGTTTTCAGCTGCTAAACTCAGACACTGGCTCGGTGGTCTGGATGTCGAGCGGGCAAAAGGCATCGTGATAACCGATGAAGGCCCGCTGGTACTGAATATGCGTGATGGTGTGCTGAGCGAAATGCCGACCCGGCAACCGGATGAAAGCCGGATTGAATTGATTAACGGGTCGCCATTGGCTACAGAAACCTTACAAAATGCCTTGTTATCCTGCCGCCGCTCCTGAAAAATGGCCTTACCTTCAGAGAGGAGCGTCTGTATGCGCCTGTTTTGTCTGCTGTTGCTGGCATGGAGTTCCGTTGTAACTGCCGAGACGGTAACAATTGCTGCCGAAGATGCCTGGCCGCCGTTTTCTGATGAGCAGGGGATGGGTTTGTCCTATGAACTGGCCAGTGCGGCCTTTGCTTCACAGGGGCTGATGCTACAGACACAGAGCGTGCCCTATGCCCGAGCGCTTAATCTGGCCATGAGTGGCGAAGTGGATGCCTGCTGGAACGTGACCCGTCAGGCCAGTACAGAAGCCGTTTTTCTGTTTGGTAATGAGCCTCTGTTTCGCACCTCAGCCTCGTTTTATTACAAACGCGGGAAAGAGAAAAACTACCTTTCCACTGCGGATATTCCCGATGGTACACGTATCGCGGTGATCAATGGCTACGAATATGGTGAAGCCTTTGAAAACAATCGTGCGCGTTTTCAGCTGGTGGAAGTGTCCAAGCAAAAACAAATGATGGCGCTGTTGCAGAATGAACGCGCCGATATGGCGATATTCTTTGATCTGGTATTTGATTTTACTATCCAGGGCAGCCCTTATCAGCCCGGACAGTTCCACCGCGGCGAAATTAACCATATCAGTGATATTTTCATCGCCTTCAACCGTGATAATCCTCGTTCGGCGGAGCTTGCCCAGGCACTCGATACCGGCCTGAAAGTGTTACACAACGATGGCCGCTATGACGAAATAATGGGCGAAGACGCCAGTGTTTTCTGAACAGAGCCTGCGCCTGTTCTAACCTCTCTGTTAACGGTAATGTTTTACCGGTTGTCATAAAAAAAGAATAAATCTGTCAGATTTCTTTATCCGCTTTGCAATATCTGCCGTGCTGAATGGTTGCGGGAATTTTTTCACCATAACCAACTCCGGGGAAGGATATGAAGCATTGGATTGCAATGGCGGCGCTGTCGGGTATCGGCCTGACGGCACAGGCCGAACTGATTATTAACGAAGTGGATGCCGACAACAGCAGCACGGATACTGCCGAATTTGTTGAAATCTTTGATGGCGGTAACGGTAATACGTCGCTGGATGGTTACGTCCTGGTGCTGTTTAACGGCTCAAATGATCTGAGCTATCAGGCCTTCGATCTCGATGGCTATAACACAAATGCCAGCGGTTATTTTGTCTTGTGTGGCGACAGCGCCAACGTTGCGAATTGTGATCTGGATGTGACTCCGGATTCCAATCTTATTCAGAATGGTGCTGACGCGGTTGCTCTGTATCAGGCAGAGGCAAAGGATTTCCCCAATGGTTCTGCGCTGACAACCAGCAATCTGAGCGACGCGCTGGTGTATGGCACCAATGATGCCGATGACAGCGGTTTGCTGACGCTGCTGAACAGCAATCAGCCACAGGTTAATGACACTGTGACTGAATCCATGCAACGCTGTGCTAACGGCAGTGGCGGTGCCCGCAACAGCGACAGCTACACTCAGGCGGTACCCACTCCGGGGGCTGCCAATGCCTGTGGCGATGAACCGGTTGAAGATACTCTGGGTGCTTGTGGCGAAACGTCGCAAAGCGCATTTCAGCTGATCAGCGCGGTGCAGGGCAGCATCAGCGATATGGCGGCAGACGCCAGCCCGTTGCTGGGTCAGACGGTTATCGTTGAAGGTATCGTCACCATGGATAAACAGGGTGGCTTACTGGCCAATGGTGAGTCTTCCTATCAGTACAGTGGCTTCTGGATACAGGAAGAAAACACCGATACGGACGCTGATGCATCCACCTCCGAAGGGGTGTTCGTGTATCACTATCGTGATGCGGTCAATATTGGCGATAAAGTGCGTCTGCGCGGTACCGTTGCGGAATACAGTCAGACCACGCAGATTAAATCTCTGACCGATATTGTGGTGTGTTCCAGCGGTAACACTCTGCCGGATGCGGTGTCGGTTAATCTGCCGGTGCAATCGTTAACCGAACTGGAAGCGGTGGAAGGTATGCGTGTCAGCAATCAGCAGAACCTGCTGGTGTCGGATCTGTTCGGCACGGGTTATGGCTTTGGTAATTACGGTCAGTTTGCTGTGTCGTCGGCACTGCATTTTCAGGGAACCGAGATTGCGCTGCCAGGCTCTTCTGCAGCACTTGCCGCTAACGAGGAGCGGATTCTCGATACCCTGCTGATCGACGACGGCGTTTCGGCTTCATACCCAGAGTTTATTCCGTTTCCGGACGACAGTGGTTTCAGCGCCGATAATCCGATGCGAATTGGCTACAGCGTCCCTGCGCTTGAGGGTGTTATGCATGCCTATAAAAACAACTTTATTGTTGTGCCACAGAGTCTGGTTATCGACCCGGTTAATCCGCGCAGCCCTGAACCACAAGTGGCAGCTGATGCGAATCTGATCATCGCTGGTATGAACGTATTGAATTACTTTAACGGTGATGGTCAGGGCAGTGGTTTTCCAACTTCTCGCGGAGCTCCGAGCGTCGAAGCATTCGCTATGCAGAACGATAAAATTGTTGCCGCACTGGTGGCGATGGATGCCGATATTATCGGTCTGATGGAACTGGAAAATGATGGCTTTGGTGAGTTCAGTGCAATACAGACTCTGGTGAATGCGCTCAACGCACAGCAGGTCGAGGGCAACGAGTATGAGTTTGTTCAGCCAGGCGTCAGTCAGATTGGTACAGACGAAATTACCGTAGGTCTGCTCTACCGTCCTGCGGTGGTGAGCCTGAGCGGTGAAACCGTCATTCTCGATTCTTCAAATTCACCACTGGATGCCAACGGCGAGCCGTTGTTCCTCGACAGCAAAAACCGTCCGTCGCTGATTCAGTCATTCATTATGAACGATGAAACCTTCACCGTGTCGGTTAACCATCTGAAATCCAAAGGCTCTGCCTGTGACGAAGAAAACGAAGGTGCGGACGGACAGGGTAATTGCAACCTTACCCGGAGTCGTGCGGCCCAGGCGCTGACACAGTTTCTGGCTACCCGGCCAACCGGCGTTGACTCAGATAACCTGATCCTGCTCGGTGATCTCAATGCCTACAGTCAGGAAGACCCGATGCAGGTGTTGTATCAGAGCGGCCTGACCAACCTGAAGTACACCGATAAATCCACTGAACAACAGCCCTATTCGTATTCGTTCAGCGGAATGCTGGGTAGTCTGGATCATGCGCTGGCCAGCGCTGAGATGACGGATTGGGTGCTGAGCGTCGATGCCTGGCACATCAACTCGGTGGAAGACAGCCTGATGGACTATCTGACGGAAGCCAATGGTCAGACATATAAATCCATTGATAACTACGCGCAACCAGATGCCTACCGGTCGTCCGATCACGATCCGATTGTCGTCGCACTGAAGGTGCCACGAGCGGGCGGAGCATTGTCTGTTTTCTGGTTGTTGCCGTTCCTGTCGCTGTTTTTTATTCGTCGCGGTCAGGCCGTATAAGGGCAACTTTCTGCTATAAAAAAGCCGGCAATTGCCACTGCTGTCCCACAAATTTTTATTTGAACTTTTGCTAGATATTCCAGGCCCCTTGTCCTCATAGAGGGGCCTTCCCCCTCTC